>JAVBMR010000024.1:0-86385 GCA_031552235.1 Tidjanibacter sp.
ATGCGCCGTTATTATACATGGTATCTATTTCCGGAATACCGCTGGTATCTGGGCGATCAGGGTCGTTGGTACGTTGGCCTTCAGGGGCAGTACGGCGACTTGGACGTTATGATCAGTTCGAGCGGTTACAAAGGCACTTTCTACGGGGGCAGCGTCACAGGGGGTTATAATCTTCCGATCGGCCGCAAGCTGTCACTCGACTTCAACCTGGGGTTGGGTTACACGAGCTTCAAGCATGACAAATTCGTATGGCAGAGCGAGGCCGGTGGCACGGACAACGTCCGCGTGCGTACCGAGACCGACGTTCGGACCAACCTCATCGGCCCTAACCAGTTGGGGGTCAACCTTGTGTGGCACCTCTGCCGTTAGCGGTTTCGCGCAGCCACAAACTACTTAGAACCTGAAAAAGCAATTAACCGATATGAAAAACTTTAGACTACTATTATTAAGCGCGCTCGGCGGCCTGTCGCTGCTGGCCTGGTCTTGCGACGGTGACAAACTCAACGACACCGACCATCCGGACAAGGGCAAGCTGCGCATTATTACCGATTGGGGTACGGGCGTACCTGCGACGATTCCCTACATCATAAATTACAGCCTTGAGAACAGCGGCAATACCCAGACCATAGAGGCCCGCTCGATGATCGAGGTCACGGACCTTCTGCGTCCCGGCAAGTACAACATCGAGGTCTACAGCAAGGATGCCGACACCGGCTTCACGCTGGACGGCGACGTCATCCAGGTTGACGAGGATCCGGCGAACCCCGGTTTCATCTATGCCAACCCGTCCGTATTCTTCTCTTCGCGTACTTCGACCATCGTATACGAGGACAAGGTGAACGTCGTCCGTGTACCGATGCTTCCGCAGATGCGTAAGCTGGTGGTTCGGGTTTACCTTGCGAACGACCCTCTTGTCTACTCGTGGCAGAGCCAGGCCGGCGCTTTCCGCGAGATCGACGAGAGCAGCATCAAGAGTACGCTCACCGGCGCTTCGAACCGTTTCAACTTCATCGAGGACAGCTATGAGGGTGATTACAAGGTCAACCTTCCGTTCAAGGTGTTCCGCACTCCCGACAACAAGAGCCGCTACCTGCAGAGCGTTGTCACGGTGGTAGGTTTCAACAGCGACGAGAACGTGGCGAAGGACTTCTCGGTCGAGTTCGCGTTCAAGGAAGGCATCCAGATCCCCGCTACGACGGCCTCGTTCCATGACAAGCTGTTCAATGCGGAAAAGAATTTCAACGACTACAACCAAAAACGCGTCAACGATACTGTAAGCGTCGAGATCGTGCTTCCGGTCAGCACTTCGGGCACGGCCTATATCCAGGACTACGAGCCCGGCAACGGCGGCGGCGAGGACATGGAAGTCGACGAGAACTCCTTTATATATAGGTTGGGCGATCCCTATCCGATGAACTCGGCCGTGAAGGAAGGCGTCGTGGTGTGGGTGGACGACGCGATGAGCCTCGTTCCGGGCGAAGGTTCCCACGGCGTTGTGCTCAGCGGCGTTCAGAGCGACCTGTTGGCTTGGGGCCCCACTGGCGAGATAATGCAACTGACCGGCGGCGTCAACCCGACCCTGGACAAGTATAACTACCGCAAATACACCACCATCTACAATACGGGGGTTAAGAATACCAGCGGCATTGCCACCTATATAAGCACCAACAAGATGCGTGGCGCCACGGGCTATCTGGAGCAGGAATTCGAAGCCTACGCCTGGATCAAGGGCAGCGAGAGCGACTTCTCGGGCTACTGGTTCCTGCCGTCGATGAAAGAGTTGGAACTTCTCGGCGACGCGGCGACGATAAACGGCTACCTGACGGCCAACGGCTTCTCCGAGATCGACCAGATCCTCTGGTCTTCGCAGACCGAGCCGGAGCTGAAACCGATGAGCGAATGGCTGTTCCCCAGCGTACCCGAATACAACATGTCGTGGGTATATGTCCGCAATGTTGACGGCAGTATCGGCAAGACCTACGCGGTCTATCCCAACCCTGATTTCGACATCAACTGGGTTCCCGACCTGGTCAACTTCCCCGATATACTCGTGAACCCGGAGCCGGAGTTCCTGCCTTACAAGAATTACACCAGGGCCATGCGTTTCTTTTAACGGCCGGCCAGCGATATGTTAACGATAAAAATGAGATATATGAAATACCTTAGGATTTTAACGATTGCCGCGGCCGCATCCTTCGCGCTCTCCTGCCAGAGGGACGACGCCGGGCAATATGAAAGAACGGACGACGCGCCCATAAAGTTCAAAATAAGTATCGAACAGGGGGCCTCTTCGCGCCTTAACAACGACGATGTGGAGCTTCGCAAGACCACGTTCGATATCGGCGACGATATCGGCATCTGGGTCATGAAGCGCCCTATCTACCAGACAGATCCGATGCTTCCCATCGAAGCGAACTACAGCGAGGTGCGCCTGATGAACTACCTGTTGCGCTACATGGGCGACGGCGAGTGGCGTTTCAAGAACGAGGAAGACCAAGGCATATTCATCAAGCTGCTGCGCGAGCCGGGCTACCGTTACGACTATTATGCCTACTACAAGCCCATCAAAGGCGCCTGGAACAGGGAGGGCAATATCAACTCGGGGGTAAATCCCTGGGCGCTCAGCTACAGCGCCACAAGCGGCAAGAACATCGTGAACGAGGACTTCCTGGTTGCGGTCAACACCGACTGCCCTGACGGCACGACCGTCGTCAACCTCAACTTCACGCACCTTCTCTCGCTGTTCGAGGTGCGCCAGCCCGGTTTGGGAAGCAACGCTTCGGTAAAACTGTTCGCCCCGAAGATCATAGCCTCGGGCAAGGGCGACTTTACCAAGCTTCCGTCGGACCCGGACTTCTTCAGGCTCGACGGCCAGTACGACGAAGGCGCGCAGGTGGTGAAGTCGATCGAGTTCAAGTGTGTTTCTAACGGCCGCTACCGCCTGTTCCTGCCGCCGCAAAGCATCGAAACAGGTGACGACACCTACCTTGAGATCTGCTACGACAAGAACGCAAAGACCGACGCGAATACCGTTATATATAAGCTGTCGCCCAACAATGCGGAGAATAACGCCATTGTCTTCGAACGCGGCACTTCGCGGTACCTCGAAACGATCCCCGAATACAACCCCAAGCTGGTCAACACGCCCAACAGCATACTGTTCACCAGCAGGCTGGGCCAGACCAAGAGGGTCCCGGTGGCCAAGGCCTACGCCATGTGGCAGACCGACCCCGTGCTGAAAGCCACCAACCCGAACCTCTACGGCAACGTCAGCCTGAAGATGCTCTGGTCGGACACCCCTAACTTTACGGATATTTTCAGCGTTGCCCTTGACAACGCCAACAAGGGCGCCGGGGCGAAGATAGAAATGAAGCTCAAAGGCAGCAGCGGCGCCGTACTTTACGAAGCCAACGCGGTTTACGGCCTTTACATAGGCGACACGCTGCGCTGGAGCTGGCACCTGTGGGCGGCCACCAACGCAAGGCCCGACATGAATACCTTCACGGGCCCCGACGGCAGCGTCTTCATGACAGCCAACCTTGGTGCGTGGCCCTCGAAGGCGAGCAAGGTAAACGGCGAGTGGACGGCGCTCTCGGGTGCCACCCGCGGCCTTCTGTACCAGTGGGGACGCAAAGACCCGTTCCCCGGGGCGGCATACGACGGTTGGGACTTCGCAAAGTACCAGCCGGTGTACAACGACACCGCGGCGGTTATCAATACCGCTTACGCTATCGGAGTCCCGACCAGCAGCATGATAGTCAACGCCGACAGTGCGGCCATGAACCCTATGGCTTTCTCGACGGCGTGGAACCCGACAGGCACCCTGCCGCTGTGGAACGTGGCCCCGGACCATGTCAACAACAACAAGTCGCCCTACGACCCGTGTCCCGTTGGATGGAGGGTAGGCGCCTCGGAATCGAACCCGTCGGTGTGGGCTAAACCCCTCGCCGGAACAAGCCTTGCGGACTACACGGCCAACACATGGAACAACGGCATACAGTTCGAGAAGACAGACTACCTGCTGGGTTACTACCCGCAGACGAACTGCAGGTCGATAAGCGGGGAACTCGCCGCCACCGGCACCATCTCGATGTGGCACGGCGGCCCGACGGGCAACTCGTTCACGATCGACCGGGCCAGCTCGCAGGTCAACACCGCAGCCACGAACGACAAAAAGCTCGGTATGGCCGTACGCTGTGTCAAGTACGACACGGACAAGGAAATATGGGACACTACGATCGACGCCTCATACTACGTGTGGAGGAGCTTCGCCGGTGAGTTAGAGTATAAATAGACAGATAACCGATAGACAGATATGAAACAGTTAATCAGATCGATATATGCCGTGGCGCTGGCCTCCGTTGTAATGGCCGGTTGCAGCAAAGACCCCAACGGGGTTACGCCCGGCGGCGACAAGAGCAAAATCGTCTTCACTTCGAATATAACCCCGCCGCAGTCGAGGGTCGACGGCAACAAATGGACCTACGGCGACATGGTAGGCGTATACATGCTGTTCAAAGGGGGGAGCATCGACGATCCCGCCAGCATCGTACCCCAGAAGGACGAGCTGAACAGGGCCGAGAACCGCAAGTTCCTGGTAAACGCCAATAACGGAGCGTATATGCCGGCCGACGAAAGCCAGGCGCTGTTCTACCCGCTGACGCTCGACAACCCCGACCCGTCGCACGACTTCGACTTCGTGGCGTATTATCCCTACAACGCCCAGCTGGACAACTTTAAGATCCCCGTCAGCATATTGGAAAACAAACCGGTGCTCACGGCGACAGGGCAGGCCAGGTGGGTCGACTACACCGACCCGAATGCCACGGCAGAACCGGTAGACCTCACGTTCGTACACAGGATGGCGCGCATAAAGTTCAACATCCAGGTCGGCGAGGGCATGGAAGACGCGGACCTGAGGAACCTCGTCATAACATACGCCAACGCCAACGCCAAGGGTAAGTACAACATCCTCGACAACCAGTTCGAGGACACGCCGTTCGACGAAGCTCTGGCGGAAGTACCCTTCAAGGTGGTTAAGCACGAGCCTACGGCCGAACAGAAAAAGGCGGGCATCGTAGTGACGGGATCGACCGCCACGCTCATCATGATCCCCAACAAGGGTACGAAAAAGGACGGCGGGGCGGCCTTCGACATACCCTACCGTTCGATAGTGTTCAAAGTGAGGAACAATGCCGAACCCAACGCAAGCGGCCTCCCAACATACGATATCACCAAAATGATAGACGACGACATGGTATACGAGGCGGGCAAGGAGTATGTCTACAACGTGACCATAAAACGCGACCAGGTGGTGTTCGAGAACATCGGGATAGACGAGTGGGAGGCAGAACCCGAACTTGAGGTCACACCCGACAACGTGGAGGACATGGACAGGTGGAGGTTCCGCCGCGCGGTATACAACCCCAACACCTATATATGGGAGAGCAAGCTCAGGACAAGCGGCAACGGCAACCTTACCACAAACGACAGGTTCACGATCCCCGTAATGAAGGCTTTCAGCATGTGGGAAAACGATAAATGGCTCAAAACCATAAGCCCGGCGAACGGCGGAGGCCCGCTGCCCGATATGACTTTGCCGGAAAACGCGGGCAAGGAGATAACCGCCGAAATAATATGGGCGGACAATGAGGATGTCAAAAACTACGAAGTCTTCTTCGCGGAGAAGCCCGTGACATACCTCTCCAGCTTTACCATCAGGTACAACGTACTGCCGGTGCAGAATGCCATGGCCATACCTATGAATATGCTCGTAGGGCTCAAGGTAAGCGGCGAAACGGGATACCGTTGGGCATGGCACGTATGGATCGTGGAGCAAAACTCGACGCCGGTGCTTGTGGGAGACCTTGCGAAACACGACCAGGACGGAGCAAGGGACGGTTTGCTCGTGCCGATCAGCGACCCGAATTACGACCCCAACAATCCCAAGGATTTTACGGACGACTACGTATTCCTGGCTCGCAACCTGGGTGCAAGGTTGCCCAACAACGGAGTGGAAGACATGGGTATGTTCTACCAGTGGGGAAGGCCCACGCCGTTCCCGGCAGCAAAAAGCTATACCGACCCATCGCAGCACACTGTCCTCTATAACGCTGCAGGCCAGCCGATAACGCTCGACGCAACCGGGCTGATAGCTACCGTTGCGAGGAGCAGCTATGCCACCACGGAAGAACTTGTGGCCGCGATAGTGCACGACCCGACGCTGTTCGTAACGTCGGCCGACGGAAACTGGATAGACCCCACGGAAAACACATCGCTGTGGTACGACAACCGCAAATCGCCATGGGATCCATGCCCCAGCGGCTGGAGACTGCCGGCGTACAAGAACAAGTACTATCCCGCGATACCGATGTCGCCATGGAACAACCCGCAGATAAAGTACCTGGCGGATCCTTACGTCGACCCGATGCAGAACCCGGCCACGGAAACAACCCCGGCGCTTTACGCCGCGACGTTCAAGACCGACGCCGCAAGCAAGGGCTACAAGTTCGCCCCGGCGATAACCACAGGGATGGGATCGAAGTACAAGCTCGGATGGTATCCCGCAGCCGGATACAGGAGCGGCGCAGACGGAGCGGTAACGAACCTCGGTACTGACGGTTACGCATGGTCGAGTTCGCTTGCTTCAGACGGAGCGCAGCAGTTCTTCAGCGTAAACGCAACCCAGATAGACCCATATGCGAACGCCCTGAACTCAACCGCCTCGGCAAGGCAGGTCAGGTGCATACAGGAATAACAATATTCGGATTGAAAAAAACAGGCAAGCTTAAACGCTTGCCTGTTTTTTTTGAACTATCCCCATTTGATAAGGCCGTTAGGCTTGCTCTACTCTTTTCTGTCCGATGCCGGCGGAGTATGATACGGGCCGCAGGCAAAGTGCCTTCCGGCACACGGGTCATTTCAATGACGCGGAATCGGGCACCGGCCATTAGTGCAAAGCCGGAAGTTGGAGAAGCCCCGCCTAACTAAACCACCATGCACTCAAAGCACATGTGTTTAGTCAGAGGAATAAATCCCTCATCCCGAGTCGCTTTGCGACCCGCATCGCCGCCCCCCACCTTGTGGCGGGGGGCGGCGATGAAGGACGGACGAATCGCCCGAAAAGAAACAAAAATTTACTGAATTATCACTTTTTATCATGTTCGGCCTTCTTTGAAGGCCGTCAGGCGCCACTGCCAGGAGGGCAGTGGCGCCTGAACCGACGCTCGCAGCGGGAGCAGAGACTGCTTGCAGGCCATACCCCGCCAGCAGGAGGAAAACGAATCGTTTTTTTGATTCGTTAACAAAAGTATTTATACGGCTGGCATTATATTCGTCGGAGAGATTACAAGTCGAAAAGGGATAATACTGAAAATTTACAGGGCTTGATGGTGGCCGCAATCAAATTGAGGGATTTTAACCATTAACAGCAAACAATAAAGAGCAGTGGCGCCAGTTCGCACCGGAACGTTAGGTTGCGAAATGACCATGATACTCTTCCGGGGTCGCCGAAGCGACCAGGCCGCCCTGCAGGGTGGCGTCGGGCTGCTCCCGGCTTGCGTCGCAAGCCGGGAGCAGCAACTATATAAAGGGATGATTCCGTTGTTTTTTAACGTTTATCCGCAAAATACCCCTGCTGTACGGTCCGCAGCCGGCGACTGGCGCGAACGAGCGAAAGCAAGTGATGCAGCCTGACGCATGGGACGGCGGCAGACTGCTTAGCTTGTCTTTCGCAAGCTAAGCAACGCAATGATCCTGTCACATCCAGCGGCTGCGTGGGGTCGGCACGAAGTGCCGACCCCACGGAATGTTGCGCTTCAGCGACGGCCAAGACCGCTTGCGGGTTTTGCCGAGCCTCAGCAACAAAAAGAAACTTAATGTTGCGCTTCAGCGAGGGCAAAGGCCGCTTGCGGATTTTGCCGAGCGTCAGCAACAAAAAGAAACTTAATGTGGGCGACTGCTTATACTGTCGCAGCCTTTACAATATCCCGTAGCTTGCGGGCGGGTGGTTTGTTTTGCACCGGAATGTCGTCAGCGAAACCGCCGCGACATCAATAAGCGTACAGTTCAGCAGGGATGGGCTTGCCGGTCAACTTCTGGATGTCGCGGTACATGTTATGCTCTTCATCCGTGCAAAACGAAAGCGCCAGGCCTTTATGCCCGGCACGACCGGTGCGACCGATGCGGTGCACGTAGGTTTCGGCGATGTCGGGCATGTCGTAATTGATGACCATCGGGAGGTCGCTGATGTCGAGGCCGCGCGCGGCTATATCGGTGGCGATCATCACGCGGGTCTTGCCGCTCTTGAAGTTGGCCAACGCGCGTTCGCGCGCGCCTTGGGTTTTGTCTCCGTGGATGGCCTCGCTGCCAATGCCTGCTTTTGTGAGTATCTTGGCGATGCGGTCGGCGCCGTGCTTGGTACGTGCGAAGACCAATACCGATTTGCTTTTCTCCTTTTTGAGAAGGTCTATCAGCAGGTTCTTCTTGTCCTGCTGTTCGACGAAATACATCATCTGCTCGATAGTTTCGACGATCGGGGCCTCGGGAGCTATCTCTATGCGCACGGGGTTGTCGAGCATGGAGCGCGAGAGCGAAACTATCGCCGGAGGCATCGTAGCCGAGAAAAAGAGTGTCTGACGGTTTTCCGGCAGGCGCGAAACGATCCATCTTATGTCGTTGATGAACCCCATGTCGAGCATGCGGTCGGCTTCGTCGAGAACGAAATGCGTGATGGTGTCGAGCGATACGAACCCCTGGTTTATAAGGTCGTTCAGGCGGCCGGGAGTGGCTACCAGAATATCGACGCCTTTTTGCAGGCTCTCGGTTTGCGGTTTTTGCTTGACCCCGCCGAAAATGACGCAGTGGCGCAGGTTGGTGTATTTCGTGTAATCCTTTATGCAGTCGCTAACCTGCGCCGCGAGTTCGCGGGTTGGGGTAAGTATCAGCGCTTTGATGGCGCGGTTTGCGGAAGGTTTCCCCTGGCCTCGGCCGCGCCTGTCTTTACGCCCTTTCTGCCCGCGACGGGAGTCGTTCGCCGCTGCTTGCCCTTCTTCTGCCGTTTCATGCCCTTCGGCCGCCGCGCTGTGTCCGGTGCCTGTTTCCTGCTGTTTTTCAATGGTTTCCACCAATGACTCTACCGGTATGTTCAGCGCCTGTTCGCGTGCTGTGCGGGCTTCCTGCTGCGCGGCGAGGATCAGATGATGGATGATGGGGATCGCGAAAGCGGCGGTCTTGCCTGTCCCGGTCTGCGCGATGCCGAGGATGTCTTTGCCTTTCAACAATACGGGGATGGCTTTTTCCTGTATCGGGGTGGGGGTTTCGTACCCTTTCTCCGTGATTGCCCTCAGAATGCTTTCCGAGACGCTTAGTTCTTTGAATGTCATAATGTTACACTTGCTGCATTGTGGCAGCATCGTGTCATCCGCGCCGCCCGTCGTCGTATTCAAAATTAAATATCGCGCAAAGATACTTTTAATTTATTGAAAAATGCTTTTTCGGGCGCTGATTTAGCTGGCCGGATTAACTATCTTTGCACCTCACAAAATAAAGAATGCGATGAATGAATTTCCGGATTGCCCGGTTTGCGGGGCTGACAGTGTGTATAATGATGGTTCGATGATGATATGTCCCGTGTGCGGACATGAGTGGAGCGGCGATGCCGCGCAGGCTGCCGACGATAAACCGCGCGACAGCAACGGGGCGGAACTCGTTGACGGCGATGCCGTTACTGTTATCAAAGACCTCAAGGTGCGCGGGTCGTCGATGGTCATCAAGCGCGGCACAAAGGTCAAGAGCATTCGCCTGACCGAGAACCCGGAAGAGGTTGACTGCAAGATAGAAGGTTCGAGCATTGTCCTGAAGACCTGCTTTTTGAAGAAATAAGCTTGGGAGCGCCAGAAACAACTTTAGGATACAACCATCAATGGCAAAGGAAACCAAAACCAACGCGGCGAGGCTGCTCGACAAGGCGGGTGTGAAGTATGGCCTCAACGCATACGAGGTGGACGAGGATGACCTTTCGGCCGCGCATGTGGCCGCGCAACTCGGCGTCAGGGCGGGGTTGCTGTTTAAAACGCTCGTTCTTCAGGGCGACCGGGGCGGATATTTCGTGTGCGTAGTGCCGGGCGACGCCGAGGTCGACCTCAAAAAGGCTGCCAGGGTGTCGGGCAACAAGAGCGCCGATCTTATCCCGATGAAGAACCTCTTGCCGCTGACGGGTTACGTCCGTGGCGGCTGCTCGCCCATAGGCATGAAAAAACGCTTCCCCACTTATATAGACATCCGTATGCTCGATGAGTCGGAAGTGTATATAAGCGCCGGGATCAGAGGGTTGCAGATCAGGATCGCCCCGAAAGACCTCGCCGGTTTTCTCGATGCCGTGATCGCCGACCTTATCGTCTGAGGCGATTGCCAGAGGTTTATCGTCTGAGGTACATGCGCGGGTCCTGATTGGTGAAGACCCACGAGAACCCGATCAATGTGCTGTACGACCATGAGGATTTGTAGAGCGACAGGTTGTTGTTCTCATAATCTACGGCCGATGAAACGCTCATCGCCAGCCCCTTGAAAAGTTTCACGTTTAAGTCGAGTTGCCCGAGGACATAAGGGTAGACCTTTCCCAGGTCGGGATACTCGTCCGTTATCTCCTTGCTGTAAGGCGACTTCAGGCTCTGTTGGTACAGGGTGCTAAGTTTGACCGTGACCAGGTCTGTTACGCGGTAATTGGCTACGATGTATACGATGGGCCGGAATTCGTTGTGGTCCTGGTACATGTCCTTGCGCAACGTTACGCGCGAGTTGACGAACTCTATTTTCTCACGCAGTTCGGGGCTGGCATCGTCTATCTCCGACTTGTCGTTGACTTCCCACGACGACCAGTCGTATACGAATCCTATCCCTACATTGAAGTTGTATTTGCGCTTGAACCTGGCCCACGGGTGCAGCAAGGCCCCGGTCTGAAACCGCCGTCGAAGGCCGCGGTCGGAATTGTCCTGGTAGATGGCTATGGCCTCGGGGTATATTTTGCGCATTACAGCCGTCCGGTCGTCGATCGGATCGAATTTCCGTATCCCCGTACCTAAGAACACCAAATGGTTGCTTACCTTCTCGCCGTCGTCCTTGCGTTCCAGCAATTGGCGGAGGCTGAGTTCGAAATCGGTCCGGGTAAAAACGTAGTTGAAGTGTGCCGAGTTGATAAAACGGAAATCGGTGTGGTCGTTAGTTTCGTCGTCGGATATGTAGAACAGGAAACTGATACCGGTCGAGCGCGAGTGCGTCCTCAGTGTGTCGAGCACGTATGCCCGGTCGGCGATCACGCCTATCTGCCCGGAACTTTTCCAGGCGAGGCAGGCTATTGCGATGAGTGTCAGCAGCAGTTTTCGTCCCATATGCCGCTTCATATCAATATCTGTTCCAACCGAGGATTTTTTCCGTGGGTTTGCGTATTTTTTCGCGTGTCGGGGAGTCGGGATAGCCGAGGGTTATGAGCAGCGGCAGCCTTTTCTTTTTCTCCACGCCAAGAAGCCGCTTGACTTTCTTCTCGTCGAACCAGCCTACGATGCACGTTCCCAGCCCGAGGTCTGCGGCCTGCAGGCAGAACTGGCCCGCGGCTATGCCCACGTCGAGCAGCGAAAATTCCTTGTCCTTGATTACGCTGGCGAGGGATGTCAGCGTCCCCATTTTTTCGAGCACCACAGCGACGATGACAGGGGCCGAGGGTACGAACTTGTTCATTCCCATGCCTGCGGCGCACTCGCCGACCTGTGCCCTGAGCTGCGGGTCGTCTATGACGATGAATTTCCACGGCTGTGAGTTGTGCGCCGAGGGCGAGATGCGCGCGGTTTCGATGCACTGTTCAATTTTGTCCTTTTCGACCGGCGTGTCCCGGTATTTGCGGTCGCTCTGCCTGAGCAGGGCCAGTTCGTGGAGTCTCATAATGCGTCAAGTTAGATTTTGGGGTGCGCCAATGCCTTTCGGTATGCCAATTTACAAAAAAACATACAAGATTTCATTGAATTATCCGTTTGAGGCTTGTTTTATCTTTTTCGGTACGGCCCCTGCCTGCTGCGTGCCGAAAAGAATGTAATGGTGGTATTCCGTTTAATCTCTGAGGGTTGAATTCTCTGCCGCTTGAGTGCTTGATAAATTCACATTCCGCGGCTGTGGGGGTCGGCACAAAGTGCCGAGCCGCGGAATGCGGCGACTGCATAAAGCAGTCGCGGTCTTTGCAATACCCCGCAGTTTGCTGCGGGGTGGTTTATATACTAAGGCCGGATCTCAGATCCGGCCTTAGTATATGGAATATTATTTCCTTCTGCCTTTTTCCTTTTTCTCGCGGCGCGATGTTTTGGGGGCAGGCTTCTTTGCAGTGCTTTTTTTATCGCTCCAGTTTCCCGAAACCGCCGCCTTTTTCTTTTTGCTTGCCGGTTTGTCGTCTACGAATTCGGCGAACCAGTCGTCCGATGGCCAAAGCGTTTTGTCGGCGCCTTTCGATACCTTGGGTGAATCGTTGTCTTCGGCTTTCTTTTTGCGTACGGGCTTTTCCTCGAAACGACCATACCCTGTATTATTGCGCGCGGGCTTGTCCTCGAAGCGCCCGTCGGATTTCTTGTCCTTTTTCCATTCCGGTTTGCCTTCCGCCTTGCTGTCCAGAGTGCGGGGTTTGCGGGCCGGCCTGTCGCCTGCGTCACCCCTTTGCTCGCGTTTCACCTTGGCCGAATGGCCCCTGCCGCCGCCTTCGCCGTCACGCTCCTTGGCGATCTCGGCTATCGGGCGGCCTTTCGAGAGCTGGTTCAGCGCCTGTACGACTTTGTTTGCCTGGTCGAACGGCACGGTGGCGAACGAGAAGTCCTGCGATACGGTTATGTCGTCGATGTTGTGGTCATTGAGGCCGCACTCGCGCTTCAAAAGTTTAACCAGCTTGCGTGGGTCGTAGCCGTCCTTGAAGCCTACGGCGATGAAAATGCGTGCCTTGCCCTTGCGGTCGACGTTGATCGAACGTATTTCCGGGTAGCTGTTCTCGCTCAGTTCATCCTTGAACGCAAGGCGTAGCAGGGCGCTGAGCGCCACCTCGGGCGTGTACATTTCCAGCAGTTCCGCCGCCATTGTTTCGCATTCGCTGTAGTTTTCGCTCTCGACGATCGAGTAGAGGTCTTCCTTGATCCTGTTGCGCTTCATGGCGATGACGTCGGCCGGGGTGGGGAGCTTTTCGAGCTTGATGTCGGCCTTGATGTCGCGCTTGAGGAACCCGAACTGGCGCATCTCGGATGGCGATATGAACGTTATAGCCGTACCCTGGTTACCGGCGCGGCCTGTGCGGCCGATGCGGTGGACGTAGCTTTCGCTGTCCTGCGGGAGCGAGTAGTTGATCACGTGCGTGAGGTTGTTGATGTCGATGCCTCGCGCCGCTACATCAGTGGCTATCAGTATGTTGGAATGCTTCTTTTTGAACTTGCCCAGTATTTTTTCGCGCTGCGCCTGTGAAATGTCGCCATGGAGGCCTTCGGCGGAATAACCGCGCTCGGTAAGCCTGTTGACCAGCTCGTCGACACCTACTTTGGTACGCGAGAACACAATGCCGTAGAAATCCGACTCGACGTCGATGATGCGGGTCAGGGCGTCCAGCTTGTCGCCCTCGCGCACTTCGAAATATATCTGGGTGGTGAGGTCGGCGGTGACGTTCTTGGCCTCGACTTTCAGGATGTCGGGCTTGTTCATGTAGTTCTTCGCGAGCGAGGCGATCCTGTCTGGCATGGTGGCCGAGAAGAGCAGCACCCTCTTGGTTTCAGGCATTTCGCGCATGATGTCCTCGATGTCCTCGATGAAGCCCATGTTGAGCATTTCGTCCGCCTCGTCCAGTACGAGGTACGAAAGTTCCGAAAGGTTGAGCGTGCGGCGGCGGATGTGGTCGAGGATACGGCCGGGCGTGCCTACGACGATGTCGATACCTTTCTTGAGCCTGCGCAGCTGCTCCTCTATCGAGGCGCCGCCGTATATGGGCGCGATGGACAGCTCGTTCGAGTTGAACGACTGCAATTCCTGCGTAACCTGAAGGGCGAGTTCGCGGGTGGGCACAAGTACCAGCGCCTGCGGGATGGATTTTTTACCCGTTAGGAGTTGTATTATCGGCAACCCGAATGCGGCGGTCTTGCCCGTACCGGTCTGGGCCTGTGCGATTATGTCTTTGTCCGTGTTAAGCAGGTGGGGGATGGTGAGGCTTTGGATGGCCGACGGGGTTTCGAAACCTTTTTTCGAGATGGCAGTAAGTATATCGTCCGACAGTCCTAAAGCCTTGAATTCTTCTAATTGACTCATTGATGTTTGGTAATGTGAGCCGCAAAGGTACTTAAACTTTTTGATTTTCAGCGGCCGCGGCGCAATATGGGCATAGTAAAAACTGTTATAATTTCGGATAACAGTGAATAAAAATGCCTATATTTACAAAATATTACAATGCGTGGTTGTCATGAGAAAAATGATCCTTGCTTTTTTGGGACTCGGGGCCGTTCTGGCGGCTTCGGGGGCAGAGTCTTCGCTGAAGGACGCGGTCGGCGACAAATTCCTCATAGGTGTCAGCATCGACACCCACCAATCTTCGGGCCGCGATACGGCCGGGGTAAGGCTGATAAAACAGCATTTCAACTCCATAGTGGCCGGAAACTGCATGAAAAGCGCGTCGCTGCATCCTGCCGAGGATCGCTACGACTTCCACGCCGCCGACCAGTTCGTTAAGTTCGGCGAGGATAACGGCATGGCGATAATAGGCCATTGCCTCATATGGCACTCGCAGATCCCGCGCTGGTTCTTTGTGGACGACAAAGGCAACGACGTCAGCCCGAAGGTACTTCGCCAGCGCATGAAAGACCATATACAAACCGTGGTGGGGCGATATAAAGGGCGTGTTAAGGGCTGGGACGTTGTGAACGAGGCGATTGTGGAAAATGGCTCTTACCGAAAAAGCAAGTTCTACGAGATACTTGGAGAGGAGTTTATTCCGTTAGCTTTTAAATACGCGCACGAAGCGGACCCGGATGCCGAGCTGTACTACAACGATTACGGGATGAACGTGCCGGGGCGCCGCGACGCGGTTGTGAAAATGGTAAACGAACTTAAAAAAAAAGGTATACGCATAGACGCGATAGGTATGCAGGGCCATATGGACATGCATAACCCCTCGCTCGGACAGTTCGAAGAGAGCATACTGGCCTTCGCCGGCACAGGGTGCAAAGTGATGATAACCGAGTGGGACATGAGCGTGCTGCCGTTCGTGACGGCCAGCGCCAACATATCCGACACGTCGGAGTACAGGAAAGAATGGAATCCCTACACGGACGGGTTGCCGGATTCGGTGTCGCAGGCCTGGAACAGTCGCATGGCCGACTTTTTCGACCTTTTCGTGAAGCACGCCGACGTGATAACGCGCGTGACGGCATGGGGCCTCACCGACGGCGATTCGTGGAAAAACAACTTCCCGATGCGCGGCAGGACCGACTACCCGCTGCTGTTCGACCGCGAATATCAGCCCAAACCGTTTGTGCAAAACATACTTTCGTCAGCCAAATAGATGGAAAGACAATAATTATTAATACTTTTGTCGCGGACAATATTATGCAAGACATGAAATCATTCCATATAGGCAAATACGAGGTCAAACTGCCCATCATTCAGGGCGGTATGGGTGTCGGCGTTTCCCTCAACGGACTGGCCTCGGCCGTGGCCAACGAGGGAGGGATCGGCGTGATATCGGCTGCCGGACTCGGACTGCTATATCCCGAACACAAAGGCTCTTACGCCGAGAAGTGCATATACGGCCTCAGGGAAGAAATACGCAAAGCCCGGGAAAAGACCTCGGGGATACTGGGAGTCAACATAATGGTCGCACTCTCGAATTTCGGCGATATGGTGCGTACCGCCATAGAAGAAAAGGTGGACGTCATCTTTGCAGGCGCGGGGCTTCCGCTCGACCTGCCGTCGTACCAAACCGAGGACAGCAAAACGATGCTCGTTCCGATAGTGTCGTCGTCGCGCGCGGCGAAACTGCTGTGCGACAAGTGGAATACGAATTACGGCTACCTGCCGGACGCGCTGGTGGTCGAGGGGCCCAAAGCTGGCGGACACCTCGGGTTCAAGAACGACCAGATAGAGGACGAGCATTTCTCGCTGGAACACCTGATCCCGGAAGTGGTCGAAGTGGCGAAAAGTTACGCGGCGAGCAAAGACATCCCTGTCATCGCCGCGGGAGGTATCTCCACAGGCGATGACATTGCTAAATTCATGAAACTCGGGGCATCGGCGGTGCAGATGGGTTCGATATTCGTCCCGACCGACGAATGCGACGCCTCGGCCGAGTTCAAGCAGGTTTACATCAACGCCGGTCAGCAGGATACCAAGATAATCCAGAGTCCCGTGGGGATGCCTGGCCGGGCATTCGACGGCGAATTCATCCGCAACGTGGCCGAGGGCAAGGAAAAGCCCCGCAGTTGCCCTTTCCACTGCATAAAGACGTGCGATTACGAAAAAAGCCCGTATTGTATCATCAAAGCGCTATACAACGCCGCCAAAGGTAACATGAAAAAGGGCTACGCGTTCGCGGGCGCCAACGCATACCTTACGGACAAAATAAGCAGCGTCAAGGAAGTCATCGAAAAGCTGAAGGCCGAGTTCTTCCTCTCGAAAATACTTCTCTAAAATGACGTTTGTGCGCAACAAACTATATTGAAAAAGGCCTCTTGATCTTCGAGAGGCCTTTTTGTTTATCGGCTGCGCAGGCTATGTTGCGCTAAAATATGGCGGCCTGTAGCTATATTTAAGATAAAATGCTATCTTTGACACACCGATTAATAATGTTGTAAAAATCATAAAGAACCAGATGAAGAATAAAGTCGTTACTTTCGGGGAGATCATGTTGCGCCTCGCAACCCCCGGCTACTTGCGTTTCAGCCAGGCAAAAGAATTCACCGCTACTTTCGGGGGCGGAGAGGCTAACGTTGCGGTTTCACTCGCGAACTACGGGATACCTGTGTCGTTCGTGACGAGGATGCCTAAAAACGATATCGCCCAGTCGTGCGTGATGGACCTCAGGAAATACGGGGTGGACACCTCGGATATCATCTACGGCGGCGAACGCCTCGGGATATACTTCCTCGAAACAGGTGCAGTTGCCCGCGCCAGCAAGGTGGTCTACGACCGCGCGCACTCGTCGATAGCCGACATCAAACCCGGAATGGTTAACTGGGAAGAGGTCTTCGAAGGGGCGGCTTACTTCCACTGGACCGGCATCACGCCGGCGCTTTCGCAGGGTGCGGCAGACGCATGCCTCGAAGCCATCAAGGTTGCCCGCAAGATGGGTGTTATGGTTTCGTGCGACCTCAACTACCGCAAGAACCTCTGGAAATACGGCAAAAAAGCATCGGAAGTCATGCCCGCGCTCGTTGAAGGCTGCGACGTAATCCTCGGCAACGAAGAGGACGCCGAAATGGTGTTCGGCATCAAGCCCGAAGGTTTCGACGTAACCGCTACGCACGGCGAGGTGGAAGCAAAGGCTTTCGAATCGGTGTGCAAGCAGATGATGGCGCGTTTCAAGAACGCCAAGAAGGTGATTATCACCCTCCGCGGCTCGATCAACGCCAACCACAACACATGGGGCGGCGTGCTTTACAATGGCAAGCAGCTCTTCGAATCGCCGCGCTACGACATCACCCACATCGTTGACCGCGTTGGCGGCGGCGACTCGTTCATGGGCGGCCTTATTTACGGTCTGCTTACTTACACCGAAGACGACCAGAAAGCGCTCAACTTCGCTGTCGCGGCATCGTGCCTCAAGCATACGATCTACGGCGACTTCAACCTCGCGACGGTGGACGAAGTGGAAAAACTCATGGGCGGCGACGCATCGGGCAGGGTTTCAAGGTAATAACTGTTAATAGTATATATAAGATGGCTCGTTTTTCACGAATCGAAGTGGCCCTGCAGATGGGCAAAAGCAAAATGATCCCTGTGTTCTACCACTCGGACCTTGAAACATGCAAGAATGTGCTGCGTGCCGTTTATAACGGCGGAGCGCGCGTTTTCGAATTTACGAACCGCGGCGATTTCGCCCACGAGGTGTTCGCCGAACTGAACAAATGGGCGGCTAAAGAGCTTCCCGAAATGATATTGGGCGTGGGTTCGGTCGTAGAGGCCGGCACGACATCGCTCTACATACAGCTTGGTGCTAATTTCGTGGTGTCGCCGCTCCTGAACGAGGACATGGCGAAGGTGTGCAACCGCCGCAAGGTGCTTTGGAGCCCGGGTTGCGGATCGCTCAGCGAAATCGGCAGGGCGGAAGAGCTTGGCGCCGAGATCGTTAAAATATTCCCCGGAAGCTCGGTTGGAGGCCCTTCGTTCGTCAAGGCGGTCAAAGGCCCGTGCCCCTGGAGCAGCATCATGCCCACAGGCGGCGTGGAACCTACCCGTGAGAACCTCAAAGCGTGGTTCGATGCTGGCGTAACGTGCGTGGGGATGGGGTCGAACCTCTTCCCGGCCGACAAGATCAAAGCCGGCGACTGGGCCGGCATCACCGAACTCGTGAAGAGTTGCTATGCGCTTGTAGCGGAGCTGACAGGCAAATAATCGGGGCGGTCGCTTTTAACAGGCCGGGGTAAATTTCTTACCCCGGCCTGTTTTTTTTCGGAAATAGTTGCCCCGAGCCTGATTAATTGTGGTTTTTTTGCCGAAATAGTGTTTTGGCGTCTATGACTTATCGCCTTTTTTATGTATATTGCATGAAATTTACGCACGCCGACGATAAAACGACTAAAATAATACCTTTGACTAATTACTAACTTAATTATTGATGACTAATCTAACTCAACCGAAAACACGGATGACCAACTTTCGTTGGGTCATCTGTGCGATGTTGTTTTTCGCGACGACGATCAACTACCTCGACCGCCAGGTACTCTCGTTGACATGGGTCGAATTCATGGCCCCCGAGTTCCATTGGACAAATGACCACTACGGTACGATCGCAGGGCTTTTCTCGCTGTTTTATGCGATAAGCATGCTTTTTGCAGGCCGGTTTGTCGACTGGATGGATACCAAGAAAGGCTATATGTGGTCTATCGGGATATGGTCTGTAGGTGCGTGTTTGCACGCTTTCTGCGGTATCGCGACTTCCGGCATTACCGCTGGAGAATGGTTCGTGGGTTTCGAAGGGGCGAGGGAGGCTATCGCCGGCGTCGCCGATGTGTCTAAAGTTTTGAACGTCAGTGTCGCGTTGTTCGTAGTCGCAAGGCTCGTGCTTGCCGTGGGTGAGGCAGGTAACTTCCCCGCCGCGATCAAGGCTACCGCCGAATTTTTCCCGAAGAAAGACCGCGCTTTTTCTACCAGTATCTTCAATGCAGGTGCTACCGTGGGTGCGCTCGCAGCTCCGGTAACCATTCCTTTCATCGCAAAGGCGTGGGGTTGGGAAATGTCGTTTATCATTATAGGCGCGTTCGGTTTCATCTGGATGGGCTTCTGGCAGTTCCTCTATAAAAAACCGGAAAAACATCACAAAGTCAACAAGGCCGAGCTTGAATATATCATGCAGGATGTCGCAAAGGATAAGAAAGCGGAGAAAGACATCGAAAAAGGGGAGGCCGATACAGCCAAAGAGAAAAAACTTTCGTTCCTCCAGTGTTTCAAGTTCAGGCAGACTTGGGCTTTCACTATCGGTAAGTTCATGACCGACGGCGTATGGTGGTTCTACCTTTTCTGGGCCCCGGCTTACCTTCAGAACGTATATGGCATGTCGTCTACGCAGATAGCGTTGCCTTTGTTCGTCCTCTACGCGATAACACTTCTGGCAATCATAGGCGGTTGGCTGCCCACTTATTTCATCGAGAAAAAAGGCATGAACCCATACGCGGGACGTATGCGCTCCATGTTGATATTCGCGTTCTTCCCACTCCTGGCCATGTTCGCCCAGCCACTGGGTGCGTATTCTTACTGGTTCCCGGTTATTATTATAGGTATCGCGGGTGCGGCGCACCAGGCATGGTCGGCTAATATATTCTCGACAGTAGGCGATATGTTCCCCAGATCGGCGATTGCGACGATTACCGGTATCGGCGGTATGGCCGGCGGTATGGCATCGTTCATTATCAACAAGAGTTCCGGCGTTCTGTTCGACCACGCCGCGGAGACGAATATGCAGTTCATGGGATTCGAAGGCCTTAACGCGGCTTATTTCATAATCTTCCTCATCTGCTCGGTACTCTACCTGCTCGGATGGCTGATAATGAAGGCCCTCGTGCCGCACTATAAAGTGATTGAAGTTAAATAGTTAAAACATACAAAACAATGGGAAATTTATTTGATATAACCGGGAAAGTCGTCGTTATAACGGGCGGCGCAGGAATATTGGGAACGTCGATGGCGAAATACCTCGCGGCGCAGGGTGCGAAAGTAGCTGTCCTCGACCGTGACGAAGTGAAAGGTAAGGCGCTGGAAGCCGAGATAAAGGCTGCGGGTAACGAGGCCATGTTCCTCTACACCGACGTTATGAACCGCGAGGTGCTGGACCAGAACTGCAAAGATATCCTGAAGGCTTACGGCAAGATCGATATCCTCGTGAACGGTGCGGGCGGCAACATGGGCGGCGCTACTATCGCTCCCGACAAGACGATCTTCGACATCGCGCTCGACGACTTCCGCAAAGTGGTGGACCTGAACCTTTTCGGTACGGTAATACCTACGCTCGTGTTTGCGAAAGCGATGGTGGACAACGGCGGTGGAAATATCGTTAACATCTCTTCGGAATCGGCGCTCCGTCCGCTGACACGCGTGGTGGGTTATGGCGCTGCAAAGGCCGCAGTGACCAATTTTACGAAGTACATGGCAGGTGAACTGGCACTCAAATTCGGCGACAACTTCCGCGTGAACGCCATGGCTCCGGGCTTCTTCATCACCGAGCAGAACCGTACACTCATGACGAACCCCGACGGAAGCCACTCCGACAGGGCCAAAACCATCCTCGCGCACACGCCGTTCAACCGTTTCGGCGAGGCAGACGAACTGTTAGGCTCGCTCCACTACCTCGTGAGCGACGCTTCGAAGTTCGTTTCGGGTATCGTGCTGGTGATCGACGGCGGTTTCGACGCTTTCTCTATCTAAGCGCCCCGACACTCGGACAGAACGGATAATTGTAGAATATAAAATACTGAAAAATATGTATTTAGGAGAACAGACTTGGCGCTGGTACGGGCCGAATGACCCGGTTTCGCTGGCGGATATCCGCCAGGCGGGCGCCACGGGGATCGTAAACGCCCTCCACCACGTGCCCAACGGTGAGGTGTGGACGGTCGACGAGATCAAAAAACGCATCAAAATAATCGAAGACGCCGGGCTTGTATGGTCGGTTGTCGAGAGCGTGCCGGTGCACGAGCACATCAAAACAAGGGAAGGCAACTTCAAACAGTATATCGAGAACTACAAGCAGAGCCTGCGCAACCTCGCAGAGTGCGGCGTAATGACGGTTACGTACAACTTCATGCCGGTTCTGGACTGGACGCGTACCGACCTTGCCTACACGATGCCCGACGGATCGAAGGCGCTGCGTTTCGAACGCGCTGCTTTCATGGCGTTCGACCTCTATCTGTTGAAACGTCCGGGTGCGGAGGCTGAATACACCGCGGCAGAAAAAGAGATCGCGCGCAAGCGCCTCGAATCGATGTCGGAGGAAGAAAAGGACACGCTTATAAAAAATATGATCAAGGGCCTTCCGGGGGCTGAAGAAAGTTTCACGCTCGAAGAATTCCAGGCTCAGCTCGACCGCTATAAAGGCATCGACGAAGAACAACTTCGCAGCAACCTTATCGAGTTTCTGAAAGAGATAACGCCTGTTGCCGACGAAGTGGGCATCAAATTGGCGATCCACGCCGATGACCCGCCCTACGCTATCCTCGGCCTGCCGCGTATCCTCAGCACCGAAGAGGACTTTAAGAAATTGGTTGCAGCGGTTCCGAACAAATCGAACGGGCTTTGCCTTTGCACCGGTTCGTTCGGCGTGCGTGCCGACAACGATCTGCCCGGCATGATGAACAGGCTCGGCGACAGGGTCAACTTCGCCCATTTGCGTTCGACCCAGCGCGATGCCGACGGTAACTTCTATGAAGCCAACCACCTGGAAGGTGATGTGAATATGTATGGCGTAATTAAAGCTATGCTCGAAGTGATGGAGCGCCGCAAGGTGTCGATCCCTTACCGTCCCGACCACGGACACCAGATGCTCGACGACCTCAAGAAAAAGACCAACCCCGGATATTCGGGCATAGGCCGACTGCGCGGGCTCGCCGAGTTGCGCGGAATGGAACTCGGGATCGCCAAGTCGCGGCAGGAGTGCAGTAAGTAACAGCATAAGCGGCAGGGTGTTAAAAGCAACTGCCGCTTATTGTTTTACGTCGAATTATTAAAATATGAGGGCCCCCACGGGTTTAAAATATGTTAGGAAAAGATTTTTTGCTTCAATCCGATTTCGCAAAGGAACTGTATGAAAAACATGCGGCGCCGCAACCCATAATCGACTACCACAATCACCTGAACCCCCAGATGATAGCCGAGGACTACCGGTTCAAGGATATCAGCGAGGTTTGGCTCGGCGGTGACCATTATAAGTGGCGAGCGATGCGTGCCAACGGCGTCGACGAACGTTTCGTCACGGGCGACGGCGACAGCTTCGGCAAATTTCAGGCGTGGGCCGACACGCTCCAGCATGCGATGCGTAACCCGCTGTACCACTGGACACACCTCGAACTCGAACGCTATTTCGGCATCACGGAAGTACTCAATCCGGCCAGTGCCAAGAGGATATACGACCAGTGCAACGCGATGTTACAGCAGAAGGAATTCTCGGTGCGCGGTTTGCTGAAACAGATGAATGTGGAGGTGCTGTGTACAACGGATGACCCCATCGACGACCTTCGCTGGCACAAGGCGATTGCCGACGACAAGAGTTTCGACATAAAGGTATACCCGTCGTGGAGACCTGACAAGGTGATGGCTATCGACGACAAGGCGAATTACCTTACGTATATCAAGCGTTTGGGCGAGGCCGCCGGGATGAACATAGCGAACTTTGCCGACCTGCTTGCCGCGCTCGCGAAACGCCAACAGCATTTCGCCGCCAACGGATGTAAGGTCGCCGACCATGGCTTCTGCGATTTCCCGGACAGGGACTTCACAGACAGTGCGTTGGAATCGATATTCGCCAAAGCGCTGAAGGGCGAAACGCTCACAGCCGAGGAAGCCGCCGTGTTCAAAAGCGGCATGATCTTCCATCTTGCGAAGATGAACAACAAAATGGGATGGGCGCAGCAGTTCCACCTCGGAGCCATCCGCAACAACAGCCGCAGGCTTTTCAAGAAGCTCGGGCCGGACGTGGGCGTGGATTCGATGGCCGACGACAAGGTCGCCGCCGGACTGTCGCGCACGCTTGGTATGCTGGACGACGAAGGTTGCCTGACCCGCACGATACTTTATAACCTCAATCCGAAAGACTCTGAAGTGCTGATGTCGATGGCATACAACTTCAACGACGGCACGCTCCCGGGCAAGATGCAGTACGGCGCGGCATGGTGGTTCCTCGACCAGATGGAGGGCATGAGGCAGCAACTCGAAGTGCTTTCGCATGGCGGTCTGCTCAGCCGCTTTGTCGGCATGCTTACCGACTCGCGCAGCTTCCTGTCGTTCCCGCGCCACGAGTACTTCCGCAGGATACTTTGCAACGAACTGGGCAATGATCTCCAGAAGGGCCTGCTTCCTAAAGAAGAGATGGATTTCATCGGCAAAATGACCGCCGACATATGCTACAACAACGCCAAGGAATACTTTAAGTTTTAGGTTGTTGCGTTGCGAAAAACAAGCGCCGCGGATAACTCCGCGGCGCTTGCCTTTAAACATTATGTCATTTGCGATTCGCCGAGCGCTACGCGAGCAGTTCCCTTACCTTGGCCGATATGTCTTTGCCGTCGGCCTGCCCGGCGAGTTGCTTTGATGCTATGCCCATCACACGCCCCATATCCTGCATCGAAGACGCTCCGGCAGAGGAAATGATTTCCTTGACAGCCGCCGTGAGTTCGGCGTCGCCCATTTGTTTGGGAAGGTATTCTTTCATGACGGCGACTTGTGCCGTTTCGTATTCGTAGAGGTCCGTGCGCCCCTGCTGTTTGAATATCTCGGCCGAGTCGGCGCCCTGTTTTGCCAGTTTGCTGATGATCTTAATCACGTCGGCGTCAGGCAGTTCGTCTATGTTGGGCCCGGCCGTTTTCGCCTCGATTATCATCATTTTGATATTGCGCAGGGTGTCGCGCCTGATGTCGTCCTTGGCCTTCATCGCATCCATGATGCCGGCGCTTATCTTTTTTTCCAGTTCCATAACGTATATTTTTAGTGTCAATAACTCACGAGTGTAAAGATACTGTTCTTACACAAAAATATTTAACTTTGTACATATTGATTAAGCAAAAAGTATGAAAATAGCTATCGTAGGCACAGGGTATGTGGGACTCGTAACCGGAGTATGTTTCGCCGAAATGGGCGTGGATGTGGTATGTATCGACGTAGATACCAGAAAGATAGAGAAGCTCCGTAAAGGCATCTCGCCGATATACGAGCCGGGGTTGGACGGACTGCTCGAAAAAAACATCGCGGCAGGGCGCCTCACGTTTTCCACCTCGCTAAAGGATGTCATCAGGGATGTCGAAGTGATATTCTCGGCCGTGGGGACGCCTCCCGGAGAGGACGGCAGCGCCGACCTTAAATATGTACTCCAGGTGGCCGACGAGGTGGGCCGGAATATGGATTCGTACAAGTTGCTGGTCACGAAGAGTACTGTCCCTGTGGGTACGGCGGCGAAGGTTAAAGCGCTTATAACTCAGCGGTTGGCCGAACGCGGTGCGGATATTCCGTTCGACGTTGCATCCAATCCCGAGTTTCTGAAAGAGGGCAGCGCCATTAAAGATTTTCTCAGCCCGGACAGGGTCGTGATAGGCGTCGACAACGACAGGGCGAAAGAGATACTTACGAAACTCTACAGGCCGTTCCTGCTCAATAACTTCAGGGTGCTGTTCATGGACATCCCCTCAGCCGAGATGACGAAATACGCGGCGAATTCCATGCTCGCCACCCGCATCAGTTTCATAAACGACATTGCCAACCTCTGCGAACTGGTGGGTGCCGACGTGAATATGGTAAGGCGCGGGATCGGGAGCGACACGAGGATCGGTACGAAATTCCTTTACCCCGGCGCCGGATACGGGGGTTCGTGCTTCCCGAAGGACGTGAAGGCGCTGATAAAGACCGCCGAAGAGAACGGTTACGACATGCAGGTACTCAAAGCGGTCGAGAGCGTGAACGAGAAACAGAAAAAATTGCTGTTCGACAAGCTGTCGAAACATTTCGGCGGCGACCTTCAAGGCCGTAAGATAGCTGTGTGGGGTTTGTCGTTCAAGCCCGAAACCAATGACATACGTGAGGCGACGTCCGAAGTTATGGTCAAGATGTTGGGCGAGGCAGGTGCGTCGGTAGCGGCCTACGACCCGGTGGCGATGGACGAGTTCAGGCACATGCACGGGGATATCGTGACCTATGTGAAAGACAAATACGAGGCACTGGCCGATGCCGACGCGCTGGTACTCCTTACCGAGTGGAAAGAATTCCGACTTCCATCGTGGGACGTGCTGAAAAGGCTGATGAAACAGCCGGTCATCTTCGACGGCCGCAACATATATGACCGCAAAGAACTTGAGGGCGAGGGGATAGAATACTACGCCATTGGATCCTGAGGTTGCTCCCGCGACACGGCCAGCGTGTCGAGATCATTTCTTCATTAACGTTACGGTGCGAATAGTTGGCTCTGCTATATTGGGCACCATAGGACACCGGCATAAGGTCGGTTGGCAAGAGGCGTTATTGCACCTAAGCATTAATTTTTTTGATGGAAAATTTGGTGCGGAAAGAAATATGCCTTAAATTTGCACCACGAAATTGAGCTATGGTGTAATGGTAACACTGCAGATTCTGGATCTGCCTTTCTTGGTTCGAATCCAGGTAGCTCAACAAAATAACGGTAGTTGCCAGATAACGGCAACTACTTTTTTTATGCTTATCCGCAAAAATACCTCTGTGGTGAAGTTTGCGGAGAGGCTTTTTTCAGGATTATCCCGCATTAATGTGTTGCACAATACTTTTCTACACTGCACCACAACAAACGAGCCCGGCCTTTCCTAAGGCCGGGCTCGTTTGTTAGATTCGTATTTCGTTTATTTCAGCGTGCCTGCTTCAGCCTGCGAAACCATGTTCTTGTTGGCTGTCAGGTATATTTCCACGCGGCGGTTCTGGGCACGGCCGGCTTCGGTCGAGTTGTCTGCTACCGGAGAATCGTACGCAAGGCCTTTGGTGGCGATGATCTGCTTCGAAGGAACGCCCTGTCCGACGAGGTAGTTCTGTACTGCCGTTGCGCGGTTGGTCGAAACTTTCTCGTTAGCCTCGTGTGTTCCCACGTTGTCGGTGTGGCCGTAGATCGTGATGTCCATATCGGGTTCGGTCACGATAGTACCTGCGAATTTAGACAGCGATTCACGCGATGAAGTGCTGAGTGTCGATGAGTTGAAGCCGAAGAGGATACCGTCGTTGAAAGTTACCTTGATAGCCTGGAGGCCGTTCTGGTCGGTCACTTCCTGCACCTGTGCGTCTTTTACCTGTTGGGCTATTTCGGCCTGTTTTTTGTCCATCTTCTTGCCGATGAGCGTACCTGCGCCAGCGCCGACGCCAGCTCCCACTGCTGCACCTATCGCAGCGCCTTTGCCACCGCCTGCCAATGCGCCGATACCTGCGCCAAGCAGCGCACCGCCGCCAGCACCGTAAGCAGCGCCTTTACCTGTGTTGCTCCATGACGAGCAACCCGCCATCATTACTCCGGCCGCAAAAAGGGCCGCGATAGATAATTTCGAACTTTTCATAATCTTAAGTTTTATTGTTTTAGAGTTTCATATGCACCTGAATATTACGCAAAATGCAGGCCATTTTCCAGATGATAACGTTTGTTTCGCAATATTGTTGCATCCGCCGCGATAATTTTTTTGTAAACAAAAGCCGCCTCTTTAGTGTCGGGCGGCCTTTATTCGCGTGTGGACGGAAGCCCGGCGCGTTATCTTACGATGGTTTCCTCGCGGTCGGGGCCTACCGAGATGATCTTTACCGGCACGCCGCACTCTTTCTCGATGAATTCCACGTATTCCTTGAACTCGACGGGGAAATCTTCGTATTTGCGGATGTGGTTGATGTCCTGGTTCCAGCCCTTGAACTCGCGGTAGAGCGGTTTGATATCTTCGTTTACCTCATAGGGGAAGTGGGTTGTCTGCTCGCCGTCGATATCGTAAGCTATTGCCACCTTGATGGTTTCGAACGTGTTGAGGACGTCGTTCTTCATCATGATGAGGGCGGTGACGCCGTTGAGCATGACGGTGTATTTCAGGGCGACCATGTCGAGCCAGCCGCAGCGGCGCGCGCGTCCGGTGGTCGAGCCGAATTCCTGGCCTATTTCGCGCATCTTCTGACCGTCCTCATCGTCCAGTTCGGTCGGGAACGGGCCGCTGCCCACGCGCGTGCAATAGGCTTTGAAGATGCCGTACACGTCGCCGATACGGTTGGGAGCTACACCCAGTCCGGTGCAGGCGCCTGCGCATAGTGTATTCGATGAAGTTACGAACGGGTAAGTCCCGAAATCGATATCGAGCAGCGCGCCCTGAGCGCCTTCCGCCAGTACAGGTATGCTTTCGTTGATGTATTCATTCACGGCCTGTTCGCTGTCCACGAACGCACACTGGCGTATTTTTTCTATGCCGGCAAACCATTCCTTCTCGTACTTCGCTATGTCGTATGTGAAGTCGGGGTATTGCTTGAGCATGTTGATGTGCTTCTCTTTCAGTGTGTTGTAGCGTTTCTTGAACTCGTGCGAGAGAATGTCGCCTACACGGAGGCCGTTGCGGCCGGTTTTGTCCATATAGGTCGGGCCGATGCCTTTGAGGGTCGAGCCGATCTTGGTTTTGCCTTTTGCCGCTTCCGACGCCGCGTCGAGCATGCGGTGTGTCGGGAGGATGAGGTGCGCCTTCTTGGAGATGGCAAGTTTCGAAACCACATCGTTGCCTGAGGCTTCGAGCGCGGCGATCTCGCCTGCGAGGATGGCGGGGTCGATCACGACGCCGTTGCCTATCATGTTCACCGTGCCGGGGCGGAAGATCCCCGACGGTATCGTGTTGAGTACGTATTTCTTACCGTTGAAGTGGAGCGAGTGCCCTGCATTGGGCCCGCCCTGGAACCTGGCGATTACCTTGTAGTTGGGGGTGAGTACGTCGACTACTTTACCTTTACCTTCATCGCCCCACTGGAGGCCAAGTACCACATCGATTTTTTTCATTTTGCCGTTTATTGTTAGTACATTTTATGAAAACGCAATTACCGTCAAAAGTACGTTTTTTTTGCCGCACCGCCCAATATTACGCCCTGTTTTTTCATCAAGATATGAACACCTGGGGTGTGCGGCGGTAAAATATCCGGAATTATCCCTTTTCATGTTGTAGCATTTTTCCGGATCGCCATGCGATCCGGCGGCCAGCCCTGAAGGGGCGGAGGGCGGGCCGCTTAATAACTTTACGTTGCAACAACACTAAAGGGGATAATCCTGAAAATATCCGCATCTCGGACAGTTTGCGGAAAATATATGCCGTATTTTTGCGTTAGAAGGTTTAAAACGGTAATTTAGCGATGCAAAATAGATCGGCATGCGTAAAATTTTTCTGGTAACGGCGTTTCTTTTGTCTTTCTCGTTCTGGCAGCCCGCCGGAGCGCAGATAAACAAGGTCTATTTCTATTACATGGGGCATAACTATCTGGTGGACAAGAATTACCAGGACGCAATAAGCACGCTCAACACTCTTCTGAAGGCCGATCCGGATGCCTATGAGGCCTACTATATGCGCGGGATCGCCAAATATAACCTAGACGATATGGTTGGCGCGGAGCAGGATTTCTCGGCCACTGTCGAGAAAAACCCCGTCTACACGATGGCATATTACAACAGGGCCATAACACGACTGAGGATGAGCAATTTCGATGACGCGCTAAAGGATTTCGCCGAGGTCATAGCCCTGCGCCCCGATTTCGCAGGCTCGTTTTTCAGCCGTGGCATCGCTTATTTCCAACTCGAAAAATATGAACAGGCGGTCAGTGATTTCGATGAGTTTATCCTGCGCGACGACAAAGTGACGGATGCCTATATCAACCGCGGCACGAGTTACCTCTTTCTGGGCGATACAGTTCGCGCCATGGTCGATTACGACAAGGCTGTCCGCACCAATATGTACGATCAGAGGGCGTATAACAGGCGGGGGACGCTCTATCTGCAAATGGAGGATTACGACAAGGCGATGGCCGATTTCGACCACGCGATAAAGCTCGATTCGACATACGCGAACGCATATTTCAATAAGGCGATGGTATACGCCAACACCAAGCGTCCGCTGGAAACCATCGAGAATTTCTCGCGCGTGTTGGAGTTGGAGCCGGACAATGCCCTTACCTATTTCAACCGGGCGCTGACCCGCTCGCAAATAGGGGATTACAATAACGCGCTGGCGGATTACGACCAGGTGTCCAGATATGCACCGGGCAATGTCCTCGTGTATTACAACCGGGCCGCGGTGAGGCTCAGGCTCGGCGACCTCGATGGCGCGATGCGCGATTACACAAAGGCAATCGAGCTGTATCCCGATTTTGCCAACGCCTATATCAACCGGGCGGGCGTCAGGGCTATGCAGGGCGATCCGGCCGGTGCGAGGCAAGACCATAATATAGCCGATACCAAGATCGCCGAGTATCGTTCGAAGCTGAACGACAGTACTTTTTCGGTATATGCCGACACTTCGAGGCGGTTCTCGCAGTTGTTGGCTTTCGATTCGAAACTTGCCGGGACGAGGCTCACAGGCGAGCAGGAGGATACGCGTATCGCGATGCTGCCGCAGTTCAGGTTCACGCTTTTGCGCGGCGACGTGCCGGGCGATGGGCCAGGCAGTGCGAAGCCCGATGCCGCTGGGCGTGGCGGTGCGAAACCTGTGCCGGTCAATACCGCCCGGCCGTATTTCCACGAAAAGCTGTCGAAGTTCATCTCCGACATGGATATCCCGTATCTCGTTCTGACGACAAAGGATACCGATATCTCGCCAGACTCTGTGATGATGCTCGACAGGCAGGCTTCCGAACGCATCCAAACCGCAAGGGCGGATATACGCGACCTGTTCGAAAAGGGTATCACTCAGGGACTTGTCAAGCAATACACCAGCTCGGTAAACATCTATGGCGAGGCTGTGGACAAAGATCCGACGAACCCGTTCTTGTACCTGAACCGCGCGGCGATACGCAGCGAGATGATAGATTTCGTGTCGTCGATCAGCATGCCCGTGCAACGGTTGTCGGTGGACGGCGACCCGGGAGGCATCGTGAATTCCACAACGCAGAGGACGTACAATTACGACGAGGCCATCTCCGACCTGAACAAGACTATGAAACTGCTGCCCGATTTCGCGCACGCCTATTATAACCGCGGTAATCTCCAGGTTGCGTCAGGCCGCCTTGCCGAGGCCTATGCCGACTATACCAAGGCCATCGAACTGTATCCCGATTTCGCCGAGGCATACTACAACCGAGGCCTGGTGCAGATATATATGAAGGACGTGCAGAAAGGCAGCCTCGATGTCAGCAAGGCCGGCGAGCTTGGGATCAAGGAGGCGTATGTCGTCCTGCGTCGCTATGCTTCGGAAGAGTAGCGGGCATTAAAACCATCTTGAGAGTTGTGAGAGTGTAAATAACGGTAGCACGCCGCTTTACGGGCGAGCTATTTTTGCATCATTACCATTTTTGGGCTCGATTCCATGCCGCTCGAATCATTTTGTATTTATATCCTGCGGCTGCGGGGCGAAATCGAAAATTTCGAGCCGCAGGATGTGGCGATTGTGAAGCAATCACCGTCTTTCCGATTTGTGGGGCCGGTAGTTGTTTTCAGGGGCTAATTATAACGCTTATCCGCAAAAATACCCCTAATCTTTAAATAAGGTCAAATATTAATCTATTGGTGTCGCTTCGCGACACCGGCAGCCTGCCGCCGCCCAACGTGGCGGACTGGTCGCTTCGGCGACTCCGATAGAGCGGGAACGTCGATCTACACCCGGAACGCTGTGCTGCGAAACTGTGCCCGTTGCCAGCGGCAGACTTGTCGCTTCGGCGACCCCGATAGAGCGTCAAGGTTATTTCACTTCCAAGAGTTCCGGTGCGTGCTAATATCCCTGCTCTTTCCGTGTGCCGGAAGGCATCCCGCTTTCCGCTCGTTCGCGCCCGTCGCCAGCGGCAGACTGCACCGCAGGAGTAATATTGCGGATAAGCATACTAATTATCCCTGTTTGCTTGGCCATTTTTCAACGAAAAGGAGCGGCCGTAAGGCCGCTCCTTTTTCGCGAGGCTGTTCCCATGTAACTTACGGGGTTGCCCCAAAGTTTGCGATGATAACTCCCGCCGTCTTTTGACCACCCGGACAGCCAGTTATTTCTTCTTCTTTTTTGCAGCGGGATCGTAGACCGCTACCCCGACGCGCGAATCGGCGCAACCGTAATAGAGATACCATTTCTTGTTGTGCAGCACCAGGCCCTCGATGAATACCGTTCCGGCCGGGTATTGCCCGCTCTTTTCGAACGAGGCCTCGGGGATGAAGAACGGCTTGTCGAGCCTGCCGATGAGTTTTGTGGGGTCTTTGCTGTCGAACAGGGCCTGTCCGGCGCAGTAGGAGTTGAACGTGTAGTTGGGGTCGCCCTTGGTGCTGCCGCCGTTCTTGCCGTTGTAGAAAAGTATGATGCCTTTGTCGGTCATTACGGCAGGAGGGCCGCATTCGGGGAAATCGCTGTCGAAATATCCCGCACGCGGTTCCATCAATCTCAGCAGTTCGCCCTTTTCGTTGAGCATCGGTGTCCAGTCCGTAAGGTTGTCCGATGTGGCGACGTTCACGAACCGTTCGCCCCAGTACATCCAGTATTTGCCGTCGATCTTGGCGATGACGGTCTTGCCCCCTTTGACTTTGGTTATGACCGAAGCCGATTTGGTGTAATTATTATTGAATCGCCCGTCGTACGCTTTGGCGAATGCGGGGCCGTGCTTCTGCCAGTTTTTCAGGTCGCGCGACGTGGCCACGGCCAGGCGCGCCGTTTTACGGTTCCATTGGGTGTACATCATAACGTAGAGCCCGTCTTCGGTCATGGCGATGCGGGGGTCTTCCGTTCCTCCGGGCCATTCGTTGTCATGCTGTGCGTCGTTGTCCGGGTAGAATACCGGCTGCGGCAGGCGTTCGAAATGAATGCCGTCTTTAGACCATGCGTAGCCGAGGCGCGATGTGCGTTTGCCGATCCCCTCGCCGAAGCGGTCTTCCGCGCGGTAAAACACTATGATATTGCCGTCCTTTATCGTGGCGGCAGGGTTGAACGTGTCGTTCGATTCCCATGCTACAGGGCCTTTTGTAACAGGGCAATTAAATCTCGTAGTGGTGTCGGGCGAGATTACCGGGTTGACGCCTTCGGGCCTTACGAAGTTCGTCCATGCCCAGTCCGGGTATTCCGAGGGTTGTTTCGCTTGGCATGACAATGCCATTGCTGCGGACAATAGCATGGTGGCAAGGAATAGTCGTTTTTTCATTTCAGGGTATTTTTGGTTGTTTTTATTCCTGTATTTTGTAAAAGTAATGAAATTGTTCCAAAATAAAAAGGACAACCTGTGCAGGCTGTCCTTTTTAGTGGGTTTAACGGGGAAATTATTTCACTTCCCAGGTGCTTCCGCTGTTGAGCAGTTCGTCCACGCTGTGTATCTTGCAGTTGCATTGCACGTCGGCAACCTGGCCGCATACCCTGTCGTCGTACGACGCGTCTTCCACGTCGCGGATCACGCCGAGCGCGACCGGGAATTCGGGGCCTTCCATGTTGACGAGCATCATGTGTATGGCCGGCTTCGGTTCACGCGCGTTGTGTACGAGGATATCCTTTTCGGTGATCCCGTTCTCGCCGATGGTCACCACTTCGAGTTCGAGGCCGTTGAGGCGGATACCTTTGTTTTTTGCCTTGCCGAAGACCATGGGTTCGCCGTGGCGCAGGACGATGGTGTTTTCCTCGCGGAGTTCTTTCGTGGCGGTGAATTTCGCGAATGTCTTATCGTTGAATATCACGCAATTCTGGAGTACTTCGACCACCGACATCCCCTTGTGTGCCGCGGCGGCTTCGCAAAGTTGCTGCGTGAGCGCTACCTCGATGTCGATCGAGCGGGCGAAGAACGTCCCGCGTGCGCCGAGTACCAGCTCGCCGGGCTTGAACGGGTTCTCGACCGTACCGAACGGTGACGTTTTGGTTACCTTGCCAAGTTCCGAGGTGGGGGAGTACTGCCCTTTCGTGAGGCCGTATATCTGGTTGTTGAATACCAGTAGGTTGAGGTCGATATTGCGCCTGACCGCGTGGATGAAGTGGTTTCCGCCGATGGCCAACGAGTCGCCGTCGCCGCTGGTCACCCACACCGAAAGCTCCGGGTTGCCCACTTTCACGCCGGTGGCTATCGCCGCCGCGCGGCCGTGGATGCTGTGGAAACCATATGTGTTGACGTAGTAGGGGAAGCGCGAAGAACATCCGATACCCGACACCACGACGAATTTTTCGTGCGGTATGCCTGCGGTCTTCGCCACTTCGGGCATGGCTTTCACAACGGAGTTGAGGATGGCGTAGTCGCCGCATCCGGGACACCATTTCACTTCCTGGTCGCTCTTGAAGTCCTGAGCCGTGTATATATATTTATTGTCTGCCATCGTTATCCCAGTATAGAGTTAAACTTGTCTTTGAGTTCCGCTACGGTGAAAGGCTGCCCCTGTACCTTGTTGAACTGCTCGAACGTGAATTCCTGGAAATTCATCCGCAGGTAGTCGGCGAACTGCCCGAGGTTGAGCTCGCAAACCACGATCTTCTTGTAGTTCCTGAATATATCCCTCACGTTCTTCGGGAGCGGGTTGATGTAGTTGAACTGGCACAGCGAAACGCTCTTGCCTTCGGCACGCATGGCGTTGACGCCAGACAGGAGGTGTCCTTTCGTTCCGCCCCAGCCCACGACCAGCAGGTCGCCTTTTTCGTCGCCTATAACGGTCTGATCGGGAATAAATTCCTGAACCTTAGCTACTTTCGCGGCACGTGTGTCGGTCATTTTCTGGTGGTTGGCCGGTACAGTCGAGGGCGAGCCTTTGAGCGCGTCCTTTTCCAGGCCGCCTATGCGGTGTTCCATCCCCGGGGTCCCCGGAAGCGCCCATCCGCGTGCGAGCTTGTCGTTGCGTTTGTATGGCATAAATGCGCCGCCGTCCTCGGTTTTGGTCACGATGGGCGGTACGATGGCCGGATAGTCCTTCATCGAAGGGATCTTCCACGGTTCGCTGCCGTTCGCAAGGTAGCCGTCGGTCAGAAGGATAACAGGCGTCATGTGTTCCATGGTCAGCTTGCCTGCCATGAAAGCGTAGTCGAAGCAGTCCGAAGGCGTGCTGGCTGCCATCACGATGAGCGGACACTCGCCGTTGCGTCCCCAAAGCGCCTGGAGAAGGTCGGCTTGTTCGGTCTTGGTCGGAAGCCCTGTCGATGGGCCGCCGCGCTGCACGTTCACGATCACGAGCGGAAGCTCGGTTATAACCGCCAAGCCCATGGCTTCCGATTTGAGCGAAAGGCCGGGGCCGGAAGTGGTCGTAACCGCGAAATTACCTGCGTACGAAGCGCCGATGGCCGTACAGATGCCTGCAATCTCATCCTCGGCCTGCAATGTCTTAACCCCGAGGTCTTTGCGCTTGGCAAGTTCTTCGAGGATAACGGTCGCCGGGGTGATGGGGTAGGAGCCGCAGAAAAGCGGACGTCCGCTCTTTTCCGCCGCTGCGATGAATCCCCAAGCAACGGCCTGGTTGCCGCTGATGCTGCGGTAGCGTCCTTTGGGCAGGTCTGCCGGAGCTATCTCGTATGTGTTGGCGAAGGCGTGCGTATTGGCCGCGTAGTTGAAACCGGCTTTGAGCGCGAGCTTGTTGGCTTTGGCTACTTCCGGGTTCTTTTTCAGGAACTTGGCGTCGATATAATTCTCGGTGTGTTCCAGAGGGCGGCTGAAAAGGCAGAAGCATATCCCCAGCGTAAACATGTTCTTGCATTTGAGCTTCGACTTCAGGTCTATGTCGACCTCCGCCAGCGCGTCCTTTGTCATCGTCGTGATGGGCGCGTGTATTATATTATAGTCCTGCAGGCCGAGTTCCTTGAACGGGTCGTCGGTGCAGAATCCGGCCTTGAGGACAGACGCTTTGTCGTAAGAGTCGGCGTCTATTATAATGGTCGCCGATTTTTTGACCCAGCAGGCGTTGGCTTTGAGCGCCGCGGGGTTCATCGCGACCAACACGTCGCAATAATCGCCCGGGGTGTTCATTTTAGAGCTTCCGAAATGTACCTGGAAACCCGAAACGCCTGCCACGGTGCCTTGTGGGGCGCGGATCTCGGAAGGATAATCCGGGAAAGTGAGGATCCCGTTGCCTAAGAACGCCGAAGCGTCGGAAAAAAGAGTCCCCGTAAGCTGCATACCGTCGCCGGAGTCGCCCGAAAACCGGATGACTACGTCTTCAAGTTCCACTTTGTTGGATTGATCCATGATATGATTAAGATTAGTCTGAATTTTTAATGAAATGGTTACAATTTCATGTTTTTTTATTCAAGCCCCCCTCTTTAAAGGGGGTTTGATATGCAAATATACTGATTTTTATCTAAACATGTATCCGCCGGCGCGAAATTTTACCTCGTTTAACGCTAACTTAACTTAATAATAAGTTTGAACGATAAAAAATTATTCATACTTTTGGGATTCGATTATTGAAATAATCCAAACAAAAATAGAACAAAAACGGCCATGAACCACAAAATTAAATTCGTTTCCGCCGAAGAGGCTGTCAAAGTGATCAAATCGGGCGACCACATCCACCTCAGCAGTGTGGCCAGCGCGCCCCAGTGCCTGATCAACGCGATGTGCAAAAGGGGAGAGAACGGCGAGCTTAAAGACGTCCGCATCCACCACCTCCACACCGAAGGCCCGGCGCCCTATGCCGACGCACGGTTCGAAGGCATTTTCCAGCACGACGCTTTCTTCGTAGGCTCGAACGTCCGCAAGGAGGTGCAGGCAGGCGCGGCCGATTATATCCCGATCTTCCTCGGCGAAACGCAGAAACTCTACCGCTCAGGTGTGGTTCCGTGCAACGTGGCGATGATTCAGGTGTGTCCGCCAGACGAACACGGTTATGTGTCGCTCGGTACTTCGGTAGACGCTACGCTCGCCGCTGTGGAGTGCGCAGACCATGTGATCGCCGTGATAAATAAGTATGTACCGCGCGCGTTCGGCGACGCTATGATACCGCTCTCTTATATAGATATTTTCGTTGAGGACGACCATCCGCTGATCGAGGGACACCTCTCCACTCCGGGCGAGATAGAATGCCAGATAGGGCGCAACTGTGCCGCCCTGATCGAGGACGGCGCGACGCTCCAGATGGGTATCGGAGCTATCCCCAACGCGGTGCTTTCGCAGTTGGGCGGCCACAAGAACCTCGGGATCCACACCGAAATGTTCGCCGACGGCGTGCTGCCGCTGGTGGAAAAAGGCGTTATAAACGGAGAAAACAAGGCGATAGACAAGGGTAAGATGGTTTCCACGTTCCTCCTCGGTTCGCAGAAGGTATACGACTTCATCCACAACAACCCGCAGGTTTCGATGAAAGACGTGGGCTACACCAACGACCCGTTCGTAATCGCCCAGAACCCGAAGGTGACAGCCATCAACTCGGCGATACAGATAGACATAACAGGGCAGGTTTGCGCCGACTCGATCGGGCGTAAGATGTTCTCGGGCATCGGCGGCCAGATCGACTTTGTATACGGTGCTTCGCGCTCGCAGGGCGGCAAGGCCATCATAGCACTGCCTTCGGTTACGACCAAGGGTATCAGTAAGATATGCGACACGCTCAATCTGGGCGCAGGGGTCGTGACGTCGCGCTTCCATGCGCATTGGATCGTTACCGAGTACGGTGCTGTGAATCTCTACGGCCGCACGCTCCAGGAAAGGGCGAGGTTGCTGACGAGCATCGCACACCCCGACCACCGCGAAGAGCTTGAAAAAGCCGCTTTCGAACGCTACGGCTCGCACTACGCGTACATCCTCAAGACGGTTAAGGCGTAACGTTGTAATATGCAAAGGAAACGGGAAGCTGTCAGCTTCCCGTATTTTTTTGACCGATAACTGAGAAAATATAACGATGAGGCTTAATTCTCAAGAAGCCTTTCAAAAATATACATCCCGCGGCTGCGGGGGCGACGCTTTCAGCGTCGAGCCGTGGGATGTAGCGGCGGCCACAGGCCGCCGCCCATACCATTGCAAAGGTAATAATACAAGAACTAAGCAATCTTCAACGAAAAACGGACAGAAATTTTCTGTCCGTTTCTTTTTATTTGTCACTGCGCCTTTCGGTCGGCCAGCCTTATTTCTTCGCTGATTTATTCTTGCTGACGTCGCGGAATTCGGCTTCGAGGCCTTTCTCGTAGGTCCCCATCGCGCGCATCGACATACCCATGCTGCTGAAACCGCCGTCGTGGAACAGGTTCTGCATGGTGACTTTGCGGGTTAGGTCCGAGAAGAGCGTCAAAACGTAATCGGCGCAGTCGGCAGCGGTTGCGTTGCCCAAAGGCGACATGCGTTCGGCGAAATCGAGCAGGTCGCCGAGGCCGAGAACACCGCTACCTGCGGTAGTGGGCGTGGGCGATTGCGACACCGTGTTGATACGTATCTTTTTCTCGCGGCCGTAGATGTAGCCGAAACTGCGTGCTATGGATTCGAGGAGCGCCTTGGCGTCGGCCATGTCGTTGTAGCCGTAGAGCGTGCGCTGGGCGGCGATGTACGAAAGGGCCACTATCGAACCCCAGTCGTTCAGCGCGTCTTTCTGGCGTGCCACCTGAATGACCTTGTGGAACGAAATTGCCGAGATATCGAGTGTTTTCGAAAGGAAATCGTAGTCGAGGTCGTCATACGTGCGGCCTTTGCGTACGTTGAGCGACATGCCGATCGAGTGGAGGATGAAGTCGAACTTGCCTCCGAACTGCTCCATCGTTTTATCTATAAGGTTCTCAAGATCCGGTACGCTGGTTGCGTCGGCCGCGATTACCGTGGCTTTGCATTTCTTTGCCAGTTCGTCGATCGTACCCATACGGATCGAAACCGCGGTGTTCGTAAGTACTATCTCCGCGCCTTCCTCCACGGCCCTTTCGGCTACTTTCCATGCTATCGACTGTTCGTTGAGCGCTCCGAAGATGAGGCCTTTTTTCCCTTTAAGAAGATTGTATGACATAATCAAAATGTTGGTTTGACGGCTCAAAGGTAGTAAATTTCCATAAAATACCGCCCCGCCTGCCAATTTTAGACAGACGGGGCGACATATAAAGGCTGCGGATGCCTATGGCAGCCGCTACATCCTGCGGCTTGGCGATTTCATCGCCGTCCCCGCAGCCGCGGGATGTATGTGCCGGAAACACGCTTTGTGTCATCCCGGAGATTAAGCAAAATCCGTGTTAAAGCCTGCCTTGTCACAGCCTTATCATGTTTATGCGGGCGTAGGCCAGCAGATAGTCGCGCTGCAATTCGAGGATGGAGATATGCGCCTCGTAGATGGGCTGGATCTGCGAGAAGTACTCGGTTATGCCGATCCGGCCGGCATCGAGCGCCTTGCGTGCATACCCGACCGATTCCTCCAGGTTCAGCATTGATTCGTACCTCGACAGCGATTCGCGCATGATCCGCGCCTGGGCGTATTGCTCGCGCAGCCCGGTCTGTATATCGACTTCCTTGCTCTGGAGCGCCGCTTCCGCATACTCTTGTTGTGCTTTTGCACGCTTCACGTTGTTGCGGTTGCCGAACATGGGGATGCTCATGCCCATTTGCAGTCCGTTGAACCGCTCGCCGGGGCCGAACTCGTGTATGTAGCCTGCCGACAATTTGGGCAGCGACAGGCTCCGGCTCAGCTTAATGTCGCGCTCTGAGGCTTCTTTTTCGGCCATCAGGGCCAGCAGTTCGGGAGACATGTCGGCGTACTCGGCATAAACCTCGTCGAACGGCCGCAAGTCGGGAAGTTGCCCGAAGTCCGCCACGGCGATATCAACGCCCTGGCCACCGTTCAGCCCGGCCAGCCTTTCGAGTGCCGATTCCAGCCCGACCTCGGCCATTTTCAGCGCGTTGTCCTTTTCTATCAGTGTGAAGTTGGCTTCGTTGAACTGAAGCACATTAGCGTCCCCGACTTCAAGTTTTTTCTCGTACACGCCAGCTATATCCCTGGCGTTCTGTGCAAGAAAGCCAAGTACCGAAACAATACGTTTAAGGTTCACGGCTTCTATGTAGAGGGTTTGCGCTTCGAGAAGCAGCGATTGCCGCGCGGCCTGGTACTCGTGGCCGTACTTCTCGGCCAGCGCCTGCGCAAGCTTGTTGCGGTTGGCGTAAACGGTCGGAAAATCGAATGGCTGCGACACCGAGATCTCCCCCGTTTTCCCAAGCGAAGAAGGGTTGCCCCACTTATATTCGAACCCGATTTCCGGGTCTGCGAGGCTGTTGCCCACCTTGGCCTCGATGGTCTGGGCGTCGCGCAGCTTGCGCAGGGCGGCGAGGGTGGCGTTGTTGGCCTCGACGTCGGTCAGTATCCTCTCCAGCTCGGTTTGTGCCGAGAGGGAAAGAGCCGCCGCCGCGAAGGCTATCGCTAAAAATATCTTTTTCATGATTTGGCTTTTTTCGATGCTTTTTTGGAGTTGATGAGCGTGTAGACTATCGGCACGATGAACCCGTTGAGAAGTGTTGAGCTTATCAGCCCGCCGAGGATCACTTTTGCCATGGGGCTTTGTATCTCGTTGCCGGGCAGGTCGCCGCCCAGCGCGAGCGGGATAAGTGCGAGCGCCGAGGTCAGCGAGGTCATAAGTATCGGGTTGAGCCTGTCGAGCGAGCCTTTCATGACGCTCGCACGCAGGCCTAGGCCTTGGGCGCGCAGATGTTCGTAGTGCGACACGAGCAGTATGCCGTTGCGTACGGCGATACCAAGCAGGGAGATGAACCCGATTATGGCCGGGATACTCAAAACGCCCGAGGTCAGCCAGATAGCGACAACTCCGCCTATGAGCGCCAGCGGCAGGTTTACCATTATCATCGCCGACAGCGACACCTTCTTGAACTCCATGAAAAGTAGCATGAAGATCACTACGAGCGCCGCCAAAGACATGAACAGCAATGTCCTGGATGCCGCCTGCTGGCTCTCGAACTGGCCGCCGTACTCGATCCAGTAGCCTTCGGGGAGGACGATGTTTTCCCCGATCCGCTCCTGTATCTGCTTCACGGCGCCGCCCAGGTCGCCGCCCGTCACGTTGGCCGACACCACGATCTTGCGCCTCACGTTCTCGTGGTTGATGGTGTTTGGACCGGTGGTCGAGCGGATGTCGGCCACGTAACTCAGCGGCACCTTCACCCCGTCCGCGCCGTCGATCAGAAGGTTGCCGACGCTTTCGATGGTCTTACCGCCCGGATCGTCCATCTTGACGGTCACATCGAAATAACTCGCCCCGTCATATACCTGCGACACGACCCGCCCAGCCAGCGCCACTTCGACGAATTCCGAGAATTCAGGTATCGTAATGCCATAAGCGGCAAGCAGTTCGCGGCGAGGTTCGATCCTCAACTGCGAGCGTTCGACCTGCTGCTCTACGTTGACGTCGGCAAGCCCTTCGATCCCGGCTATTTCGGCTTTTATCTGGTTGCCGATGGCGAACATGCGGTTCAGGTCGTCACCGAACAGCTTTATGGCAATGTTGGCCTTAGTCCCGGAAAGCATGGCGTCGATACGGTGCGAAATGGGTTGGCCGATCTCGACGCTCAGGCCGCCGAGGTGTTCGAGTCGTGAGCGAACATCGGCGAGGAATTCCTCGCGCGAGCGCTTCCCTAACTGGAACGGCGCTTCTATCTCCGAGGCGTTCACTCCGAGCGCGTGTTCGTCCAGCTCGGCACGCCCTGTTTTGCGGGCAACCGTTAATATTTCCGGCACTTCCATCAATATTTTCTCGACCGCGCGGCCTATTTTGTCCGACTCTTCGAGCGAGATGCCGGGTAGCGTTGCAACGTTTATCGTGAGCGAACCCTCGTTAAACGGCGGCAGGAAGCTGCTCCCGAGGGTCAGGAAGACTATAAGCGTCCCGGCGAACAAAGCTACTGTAACGCCTATGACAGCCTTTTTCCAGCGCAGCGCCCATTCCAACGCCCGGCCGTAACCCTTCTTGAGGAATGCCGAAACCGGGGCTTCCTTTTCCGCGCGTTGCTGAGCCTTTTCGCCTGTCAGCATGAAGCTGCACATAACCGGCGTGAGGGTCATCGCCACGACGAGCGAGCAGAACAGCGACACGATGAACGACACGCCCAGCGGAATAAGCATGCGCCCCTCCATCCCCCCGAGGAAGAACAGCGGCACGAACGCCACCATCGTGATTATCGTTGCGTTCACTATCGACATGCGGATCTCGGCCGAGGCGTCGTAAATAACGGTCAGGCTGCGTTTACGTTCTTCTTTGGGGCGCAGGCGGTTCTCACGCAGGCGCTTGAACACGTTCTCGACGTCGATGATGGCGTCGTCGACCAGTGAGCCTATCGCTATCGCGATACCGCCGAGGCTCATAGTATTGATTGTAAGACCGAACGCTTGCAACACAATCACGGCCATCAAGACCGAGAGCGGGAGCGCCGTCAGCGAGATTACCGTCACGCGCCAGTTCATCAGGAACAGGAAGAGTATGACCACCACGAACAGCGCACCCTCGAACAGGGCCTTCTGCACGTTGTTTACTGACGATTCGATAAAACGCGCCTGGCGGAAAATGTCGGTCGAAACGGTGATATCTGCGGGGAGCGAGCGCTTCAGCTCCTCCACTGTGCGGTCGAGGGCGTCGGTGAGTTCGAGCGTGCTGGTGCCCGGCTGTTTGGTGACGGTGATAAGCACCGAGGGCTTGCCCTGTACCGATGCGACGCCCAGCTGCGGCGACTTCGTTCCAATCCTAACCTCGGCTACGTCTTCGAGCCGGATCGGCAGGCCGCCGGACATTTTGACAAGCGATTTGCCAAGCACCTGGGCATCGGTCGTGGCGAGTGCGCCGGTTATAATGTACTCGTTGCCATATTCATACAGCACGCCGCCGGTAGAGTTGCGGCTCATGTCGGCCGCGGCAGCCAGCACCTCGTCCGCCGTCACGCCGAGGTCTTTCATACGCGCCGGCGACAGCAGTATCTGGTACTCCTTTATATCACCCCCTATGACGGCGACCTGCGCCACGCCGCCTGTCGAGAGCAGGCGCGGGCGGATAGTCCAGTCGGCGATGGTGCGCAGTTCCTGGAGCGACGTTTTGTCGGACGTAAGCCCGATTATCATCACCTCGCCGAGTATCGACGACTGCGGGCCGAGGGTCGGCGTGCCGACATTGGGCGGCAGCGATTCGCCTATGGCGGCGAGTTTCTCGGTCACTATCTGGCGGGCGATGTAGATGTCGGTCTTCCAGTCGAATTCGACCCACACTACCGAGAAGCCGGTGGTCGACGACGAGCGCACGCGCCGCACGCCGGTAGCGCCGTTCAGGGCGGTTTCCACGGCGAACGTCACGACTTTTTCCACCTCTTCGGGTGCCATGCCCTGCGCCTCGGTCATCACGACCACGGTCGGTGCGTTGAGGTCGGGGAAAACATCCACCTCCATCCGAGTGGCGACGTAAATGCCAGCCCCGGCCAGCAATCCCGCGAATATCACTACCAACAGCCTGTTGTGCAGTGAGAATTTTATTATATTGTTAAGCATTTTTTTCTGATGTTAAATTGTTTTGGCTTACGCCCGAAGTCGGCGGAGCGGTGCGAATAAGCAGCAGACGAGTGATACCACCCTCCGCGTGGCGCAGCTTTGGGTTTCCGGCCTTGGAAGGCAAGGCTGAACCAACTAATGCTCGTGCCCGTGGGGGATAGCTCCTGAAGCCGCGGCCATCTTGAGGTTCACGGCGCCGTGAACGACGACACGTTCGCCCGGTTCCAGCCCGGCAAGTACCCTGATCCGCAGGCCGTCGTCGGCCCCGAGCTTTACCTCACGCCTCACATAACCCTCCTCGTCGATCTGCACGTACACATAGTAAAGCCCCTGCTGTTCGGATATGGCGGTCACGGGAATTGACAAAACATTGTCCTCCTCGACACCGAGCAGGCGCACATCGACATACGATCCGGGCATGGCCTGCCCGTTGTTGTCGAATTCGAACGTCACGGGGATTAGCGGCGTCTGCGGCACAACTGACCGGCTGACCGAGAGCAGTTTTCCCCCAAGCTCATCGAGCGACCAAACCCTGTCGGAGTAGGGCAGCGTGAAGTTGGCGCTGCGGATATTCGACAGGCGGCCCATGTAGCGCTGCGAAACTTCGGCACGCAGCAACAGCCGCCTGTTCTGCGACACGGTGGCGAGTTGCTGCCCGGTTTCGACATAATCGCCTTCACCGACGGCGATGGACGTTACATATCCGCCGATGCGTGTCCTGACTCCGGCCCCTTTCTCCGAGACGTTTCCGGCCAGGGCGTCGTATGCGGCTTTGGCGTCTTCGTATACGGCTTTGAGAGCGTCGTATTCGCTCTGCGACACAATTTTGTCGGCCAATAGCTTATCGGCTCGTTCGAGGTCGGCCTTCGCTTTGCGGTAGGCGCTGGCGTCTCGGGCGAGCGCGTCGCCCGAAGCGATATTGCGCGACGAAATATGGAACAGGGTGGCCGAAGCCGCGACGCTCTTCCCTTCGGCGAGCTGCCTGTCGGCGAACGACACGATACCGGCGACAGGGGCAACGAGGGTCATCTCGTCTCCGGCAGCGGCGAGTATGCGGCCGCTTGCAGGGATCACTTCGCTGAACCGTCCGGGGGCAATCGCCTGCACCTCGAAGTCGGTCTTTGCCGCCTGTTCGGGGGTGAAAACTATCTCGTCGGTGTTTTCCGTGGCGTTTGCTTCGTCAGGGCTTTCGGGCGCGATCTCTTGGGTCATGGCGTTCGCAGGTTCCGGATGGTTCTTCGAGTGGTCGTGTGGGTCCACACGGTCTGCATGATCCGCATCGGAATGGTCATGGTTGTGGTTGTGCCCGCCGCACGAGGCCATAACGGCAATGGCCGTAATGGCATATATGATCTTTTTCATTATTAATGATTTACGGTTAATACTTCACTCCGGCAGTAGATGCCGGAATTATCCAAACAGGTAGTACTAAGCCGTAAAAGACGGGGCGCGCGGCGGCATGGCCGCGGCAATATAGGCGATATGCGCAGGCGGAACGCCCGTGTTGCGCCTTATGCTGAGTTCCGAGATGTTGTCGATGCGGCAATGTCCGCACGGGTCTTCCTCCGCCCCCACAAGAAAAACGGCATACAACAGAATGTCGCTATCCGAGAGCAGGTTAGGTCGGCCGTCTTCGCGTGCAGCCCTGGCGAGGTCTATGTCATTTACCGAACATGCATCATCCTTGGCGTCGTGCCTGTGGCCGGCCGAATCTCCGTGCTTGTCGCTTTCCGATTCGTTGTGCCGATGGCCCTCTGCCGCTCCGCACACCATATCCGTGCCGCAATCGGCGGTTGCCCCGGCAGCGGTGCAGTGCATGAAATTAAGGCACGGGACACCGGCCTCGCCATGGTGGTGGTGGGGCGACAGGACCAGCACATGCATGAACATGCACAGCCACATCACTATTCTGAAACTTCTTTTGTCGATAAAAGCCGCCATCGTTACAAATATAACGAAAAATGAGTTAGAATTCTTCTTTTTCCGTTATGATCGACACTATTTTTTGCAGGAAAATGTTGTTGGGCAGCACTATGAGCTCCCCTTCTTCTGTCCGGATGTGCGTGTAGAACGACTTGATCGACTCTATGGTGGCGGTGATCGGGATGTCCTTGTCGATTATCCTTATTTTATCCCCGAGGCGGTAGGGCGCCGAGAAAAACATTACTATTCCGGCGGTTACGTTGCTCAGCACCGACCACTGGGCGAACATGGCGACGCCGAGGAACGTCACGATGGTCGTCAGCCCGATCAGCAGGTTCTGGGTCTTGACCCCCCATATCACGGCGAGTGTCAGAATAAAAGTGATATTGACGAGTACGGACATGATGTGCCTGACCTGCGCCATTCTGCCCTCGGTTTTATGGGTCAGTTTGCCGTATCGCCCAACAAGTTTTTTCGCTATGTATTTGATAAGCAGGAACCCGACTATGGCCACGCCGGTAGCTACCAGTTGGGCCTTGTTGTCGGATATGAATTGGGAGAATTCCATTCTTGCGGTGTGTTATTCTTTGATATTCATCAGTATGCCTTTAAGTAGTTCCCAGAACTTGCCGACGCTGGCTATTTCCATCCTCTCGTCCGGCGAGTGAACGCCGCGCAGGGTGGGGCCTATCGAGATCATCTCAAGGTTGGGGCGCTTTTTGAGGAAGAGTCCGCATTCCAGCCCGGCGTGTATGGCCCAGACGCGGGGTTTATTGCCGAATAATCTTTCGTATGTTTCTGTCGCTGTGGTCAATAGTTTCGAATTTGGGTTCGGTTCCCAGCCCGGGTAGCCATCCGAATGCGTGACGGTTGCGCCGGCGAGTCGGAACACGTTTTCAACGTTGGCCGCGGCTTCGAGTTTTTCGCTTTCGACCGATGAGCGCTGCGAGGTGGTAACGACTATGGTGCTGTTTTCGCCGAATTTGACCGAGGCCAGGTTGGTCGAGGTCTGTACGAGGCCTTCCATCGTCCCGCTCATGGCCAGTACGCCGTTCGGGACGCTGACGATGGATTCCAGGAGCGCTTTCTGCGTGGCCTTGTCCATAATGTGGTCTTGCACAAGCACTTCGCTAATGGTTGTGTCGAGTTTCGGTTCCGTGCGTGCGTACTCTCGCTTGAGTGCCTCGTCGTACTCTTCGAGCATATCGAACAGGCGCAGTACCTTGTCCACCGGCACGGCGAACAGTGTCGCCGCTTCGCGCGGGATGGCGTTGCGCAGGTTGCCTCCGTTGAAATCGGCAAGACGTATGCCGCATTTTTCCGCCGCTTTCAAAAGAAACTGTGCAAGTATCCTGTTCGAATTGCCGCGTTCCTTGTCGATGTCGTCGCCCGAGTGGCCGCCCTGCAGCCCGAAAACGCGGACCTCGAAGAAGACATGCTTCTCCGGCGTGCGCTCCAGCGTGTATCTGAACGTGGCCACGGTGTCGATCCCGCCGGCACAGCCTATGAATATCTCGCCTTCCTCTTCCGAGTCGAGGTTGATCAGGTATTTCCCGGTTATCATGTCCGCGCCGAGGTTGAACGCCCCTGTGAGGCCGGTTTCCTCGTCTACCGTGAACAGTGCCTCGATGGCCGGGAGTTCGAGTGACTGGTCTTCGAGCGCCGCCAGCGCCGCCGCCATGCCTATACCGTCGTCCGCGCCCAGCGTTGTGCCGCGCGCGCGGACCCAACCGCCGTCGACGTATGCCTGTATGGGGTCGCTGCCGAAATCGAACGGTGTATCGGAGTTCTTCTCGCACACCATGTCCATGTGGCTTTGCAGGACTACGGTTGGCTGCGAGGCCATCGAGGCCGCCGCAGGACGGAAGATGACCACGTTGCCAGTCTCGTCTTTTTTATGTTTCAGCCCGCGTGTCTCGGCAAAATCTTCGAGGAAAGCTATGATCTTATCCTCTCTCTTCGACTGGCGCGGAACCTGCGTTATACGGTCGAAATTCTCCCAGACCGCACGTGGCTCAAGTTTGCTTATATCTGACATATCATTCGTTTTTATGGTCGTTGACACCGAGCTGTAACCGATTGTAAAGTTAGCAAAAAATCGCTAAATTGCGGTTTTTAAATGGAGCATATATGAACAGTTTCAGAATAGGGCACGGGTATGACGTGCATGCGCTCTCCGATGGCCTGCCCCTCATACTCGGGGGCGTGCGCATAAATCACGCCAAAGGGTGCATCGCCCATTCGGACGGCGACGTGCTTGTCCATGCCCTGTGCGACGCCATGCTGGGGGCGGCGGCTTTGGGCGATATAGGGTTGCATTTCCCCGACACCTCGGCCGAATACAAGGGCGTCGATTCGATGAAACTCCTTGCCGAAGTTGTAGGGTTGATGGAGGGGAAAGGCTACGGGGTCGTGAATGTCGACTGCACGATACTGATGCAGGTGCCTAAGCTGCGCCCTTATATAGACACTATGCGCGGGAATATCGCGGCGGCGCTGGGTGTGGACGTGGACTGCGTGTCCGTGAAGGCTACCACCGAGGAGCGCCTCGGGTTCACAGGCCGCGAAGAGGGTGCCGCCGCCCATGCGGTGGTGTTGTTGTGTGAAAAATAAGGCGATAGGGTTATGATATTCGCAGTCCTCGCCCTGTTGTTATTTTTGATCGGGATCTTCTACGAACAAAGGCGCAGTGTCAGGTTGAAAGCCGGAAAGGCAGACGCGATACTTAGCGGTAATAGAGAACGACTGCATAATATTGTTTTGAACAATGGCAATATTGCAGGTTTTGAATGGTTTTCCGAACTGTTGGACGGCCGTGACGATTGTTATTTACTTTGTTGCAGTGGTAATGGGGTCGGGGTGCTAAGGATAGACAAGAAAGACCTGCCGCCCCATTTCCAAATAACAAAACGCCGTTTCGACCGTATACGGCGAAAACTGAGGACAAAGCATTTTCATTATACTTACCTTATGTCCTCAGCGTCATACCATCAGATAAAAACCCATGATGCGGATTTTGTAATTTGTGTTATATATAAATAAAAAGCGGCCTTTTTCAAGGCCGCTTTTCGTTATCGGGTTAACCGCGATTATTTAACGGTTGCCATGTGTTGGATGAGTTCAACCACTTTGTTAGAGTAACCCCATTCGTTGTCGTACCAAGAAACGAGTTTCACGAAGTTGTTGTTCAAAGAGATACCTGCTTTAGCATCGAATACCGAAGTGCGTGCTTCGCCGATGAAGTCGCTCGATACCACTTCTTCGTCTGTGTATCCGAGGATACCTTTGAGTTCGCCGTCAGCCGCAGCCTTGATAGCTTTGCAGATCTCGTCGTAAGAAGCACCTTTTTCGAGGCGGCAAGTGAGGTCAACAACCGATACGTCCAGAGTAGGAACGCGGAAAGCCATACCTGTGAGTTTGCCTTTGAGCTGCGGGATAACAACGCCTACTGCTTTTGCAGCGCCTGTCGAAGAGGGGATGATGTTGCCTGCTGCAGCACGGCCACCACGCCAGTCTTTAGCTGACGGACCGTCAACGGTTTTCTGGGTTGCAGTTGTAGCGTGAACAGTGGTCATAAGACCTTCTACGATACCGAATTTGTCGTTGATAACCTTTGCGAGCGGAGCAAGGCAGTTGGTTGTGCAAGATGCGTTCGAAACGATGGTTTCGCCTTTGTATTCCTTGTTGTTAACGCCCATTACGAACATGGGGGTGTCGTCCTTCGAGGGAGCTGACATAACAACGCGTTTTGCACCGGCTTTGATGTGGGCTTCAGCGGTTTCCTTTGTGAGGAAAAGACCTGTAGACTCAACTACGTACTCAGCACCTACTTCGTTCCATTTGAGGTTTGCCGGATCTTTTTCAGCGGTTACGCGGATAGCGTTGCCGTTAACGATGAGCTTGCCGTCTTTAGCTTCAACGGTGCCTTTGAACTGACCGTGTACAGAGTCGTATTTGAGCATGTACACCATGTAATCAACCGAGATAAGGTCGTTGATACCTACGATCTCTACATTGTTGTTTGCTACCGCAGCGCGGAATACCAAGCGGCCGATACGTCCGAAACCGTTGATACCAATTTTAATTTTTGACATGATTCGTTATGGTTATTTGGTTTGAAATGATTGTGTTCCAGTGCTTTGTGTTGCGCTTGCCGTGGGCTGCGAGAGTGTTCCCAAATGCTATCCGGCATCAAGCGTCACAAAAATAGGAATTTTCCCACGAACTGCAAGCGAAAATATATTAAAAAATCTTAAAAAGTCGCTAAGGCGATACAGGCAGTGCGTGAGGGGCGTTATGCACTTACGCGTTAGGTTACGACTGGGATGAAAATAAGCCAAGACATATATTGTCCGACGAACGTTAGGCGCGAAGCGCCTAAAAGGAGGAGTTAGATGTGAGACTTATTTTCTAGACCTTTTTGGTTACTTTTTACCATTGCCGTAAAAAGTAACAGAAAAAGAATTGTACCGGAACATCGGGGAGTACAGGCCTTCCTGCTAATTCCGTGTCGCGGAAGCGGCCTAATGGTTTTGTTTCGAGCGTTTCGCCATCGCCGAGGCGAACACGAACGAGTTGAGCTCGGGGTTTTCCGAATCCATGATGTCGTCCTTCGAGCCTTCCCACCACTTTTTCCCGTTGTGGATGAAAATTATCTTCTCGCCGATCTCCATCACGGAGTTCATGTCGTGCGTGTTGATGATGGTGGTCATGTTGTACTCTTCCGTGATCTCTTTGATGAGATTGTCGATCACGACCGAGGTCATCGGGTCGAGTCCCGAGTTGGGTTCGTCGCAGAAGAGGTATTTCGGGTTGAGGACTATGGCGCGGGCTATTGCGACGCGTTTTACCATCCCGCCGCTGATCTCGGAAGGGTAGAGGCCGTTGACGTCCTCCAGGTTAACCCTGTTGAGGCAGAAGTTCACGCGCTCGATCTTTTCCTTTTCGCTCTGGTTCGTGAACATGTCGAGCGGCAGCTTCACGTTTTCCTGCACGGTCGAGGAGTCGAGCAGTGCGCCGCCCTGGAATATCATGCCTACGTGCTGCCGCATCTGCTGCCTGTCCTTGGCCGACAGGGTATTGAAGCAGATGTCGTCGTAGAGTATGGCCCCGTGGTCGATATTGTGCAGCCCGACGAGGCATTTCAGCAGCACGGTCTTCCCCGATCCGCTCTGGCCTATGATGAGGTTTGTCTTGCCCTGTTCGAAAACGACGCTGATGTCGTCCAGCACGTCTTTATTTTCGAACGATTTGTATATATGTTCGGCCTTTATCATCAGATGAGGATTAATTGCGTGAGTATAAGGTCGAATACGAGTATCGCCACCGAACTTACGACGACGGCTTTGGTGCTGGCTCGTCCCACTTCGAGCGAGTTGCCGTTGGCGTAATAGCCGTACATCCCCGAGATGGAGGTAATCAGGAATGCGAACACCGCTATTTTTATAAGCGAGTAGACGATGGAGAACGACTTGAAGTCGTACATTAGTCCGTCCAGATAGTCCTGCGGGTTGAGGATGCCGGTGGCCGCGGCGATGAAATATCCCCCGAAACAGCCGATTATGATGCTCATGATGGCCAGGAACGGGAAGAAAAGTACAGTCGCAATTATCTTTGGCAGGACGAGGTAGTTGGCCGAGTTGATGCCCATTATTTCGAGCGCGTCGATCTGTTCGGTTATGCGCATCGTGCCGATCTCGGAGGCGATGTTGCTGCCCACCTTGCCGGCGAGGATGAGCGCCACGACGGTCGAACTGAATTCGAGGATCATGACCTCGCGCGTGGCGTATCCGATGAGCATTTTGGGTACGAACGGCGATTCGAGGTTTATTGCCATTTGGAGCGCTACCACCGCGCCCATGAATATGGAAATGATGGCGGCGATGCCTATCGAATTGAGGCCCAGAGCTTCCATTTCGAACACCACGCGCCTGTAGAATATGGGCCATTTGTCGGGCTTGGCGAGGACCCGGCTCATCATGATGAAATAGCGCCCGAGGAAAGTGAAAAATCTCATCATGCCGCCTTATTGTTTTTCCTGTTCTGCATCCTGCACCTCTTCGTACTCGACATAATCACCTACGTTGCGGTTTACTTTTTTACTTGTTGCCTGTGCCTGTTCCACACGGACCTCGCCTTCTTTTTTGCGTGCGTCATCGGCGCCGTCCTGCCTGCGGTCTCCGGCGTATGCCGATCCCTGGTCCTGGCCGAACTGATCGGCAAACTCGCGCTGCTTGCGCACGAGCCACCAGCGCAACAGGATCTTACCTACCCACCCGAGCAGGTAGAATACCATTATCGTTATGAAGATGAATGAAAGGAATCCCATGTTTTACAGTGTGACGATTAGGCAAAGATAACGAGATTTTCCGAAAATATTGTTCCGATTAATAATCAATTAATATATCACGTGTCATGCAGGCGCAATTAAGTTGTGGCTGTCAGGTATCAGAATACGTCTCTGCCCGAGTCGAGGCAGCTGTCATGACGATCCGAACTTTAGTCAGTTACAGCCAATGTGTTCATTAATTGTCGATAGAAACAGGGGCGGCGTTTTGCAAAGAAGCGCCGAATTGGTAACTTTGCTCCCTTAACAAGTCAGATTATTATGGAACTTAGCAAAATAACAGCTATCAGCCCGGTCGACGGACGATACAGGGGCGCTACCGAGCCTCTGGACGATTATTTCTCGGAATACGCGCTCATACGTTACAGGGTGCTGGTCGAGATAGAATATTTCATCGCGCTGTGCGAGATACCGCTTCCGCAACTCGCCGGTGTCGGCAAGGAGAAATTCGACGCCCTGCGCGGCATATACCGCGAGTTTACTGTCGAAGACGCGCTGCGTGTGAAGGAGATCGAGCGTACGACGAATCACGACGTGAAGGCCGTGGAGTACCTGATAAAGGAGAAAATGGACGCACTCGGGCTTGCCGGACACAAGGAATTCGTGCATTTCGGCCTCACGTCGCAGGACATAAACAACACCGCGACGCCCTATTCTTTGCGCGACGCCGCCCACGACGTCTACTATCCGCTACTGGAAGAGATGCTGGGGCAACTGGAAGCCATGGCCGAAGACTGGAAAGACGTGCCGTTGCTCGCTCGCACGCACGGACAGCCCGCATCGCCTACGAAACTGGGCAAGGAGTTCCAGGTTTATATCGAACGCGTGAACAAGCAGGTCGACCTGCTGCGCGCCATTCCCGCCCCGGCCAAGTTCGGCGGCGCTACGGGTAACTTCAACGCCCACATGGCCGCATATCCCGAGATCGACTGGGTGGCTTTCGCCAACCATTTCGTGAACGACATACTGCGCCTCGACCGCTCGCAGACCACCACGCAGATAGAGCACTACGACAACATGGCGGCGATATTCGACGCATTCAAGCGCATCAATACCGTGCTTATCGACATGTGCCGCGACATCTGGACATACGTTTCGATGGACTATTTCAAGCAGAGGATAAAAGCCGGCGAGGTGGGTTCTTCGGCCATGCCGCACAAGGTCAACCCTATCGACTTTGAGAATGCCGAGGGTAACCTCGGTATCGCCAACGCGCTGTTCGAACACCTGTCGGCAAAACTCCCGGTGTCGAGGCTCCAGCGCGACCTGACCGACTCGACCGTACTGCGCAACATGGGCGTGCCGATAGCGCACACTGTCATAGCTTTCCGCTCTATCATGAAAGGCCTCGGGAAACTCATCATCAACACCGACGCTATCGAACGTGACCTTGAGAACAACTGGGCTGTGGTGGCCGAGGGTATCCAGACCATCCTGCGCCGCGAAAATTACCCCTCGCCCTACGAGGCCCTCAAGGCCCTTACGCGTACGAACGCGGCCATAACCAAGGAAACCATGCGCGAGTTCATCGACACGCTCGACGTGAGCGAAAGCGTCAAGGAAGAGCTGCGCAGGCTCAGCCCCCAGACCTATACAGGTATCTATTAGCAGGCGCAACGGCTTGCCGGCAAGGCAGGCGGCAGTAAAAAAGAGGGCGGCGAATTTTCGCCGCCCTCTTTTTGCGGGATGGTACGTGGTTGCTGGCGGTATGCATGGCTGCCCTGCTGCCCCGCATATCCCGATGAATACCCTGTGTCGTGTGTTCGCCTGCAACCCGGCCGCTGTGTCCGCCTCGCCATTTTAAGAAAATTACATACCTTCAACACCGTTAACCGTAACGACCGCTGTCTTGACAAGTGTATTGTTGTAATAGACGAGCAACTGGCTTTATGCCGGTTGCCAAGCAATTCCGCTGCCGTTGCACAAGCCATAACTCAGGAACGAGTATGATATGCTATATACCAACAATAAAATCACCAAAGCACATTGCGGTGTATGTGGCGAAAAAAATTATGATGGCTATTTGTTTGTTGTTTTCTTATCCCTACGATACCTCGGTAAGTGTGAATAATAAAAAACTGTAGCCAAATAGGTCGGGAATAAAAAATCTGAGAATTAACTGAGATTTAGTTTGATGTTTCGTTTTCAGAACATTATGATTATTATGGTCATTGCGATTATTGGGGATGCTTGTCGATTTGAAATAATACTATATCTTTGTAGAAGTCCCCTATGAGGGGGTGTTGTAAATTTTAAATTCAAGATAGATATGAAAAAGTATGTATGTGATGTTTGCGGATACGTTTACGATCCTGTAATCGGCGACCCGGACGGCGGCGTGGCGCCAGGAACGGCTTTCGAAGATATACCCGAGGATTGGGTTTGCCCGATCTGCGGAGTGGGTAAGGACTCTTTCTCGGAGATGTAGGATACATCGGCGCCACTGTGAAAGCAGTGGCGCTGATGTTTAATTAATATCTGATGGTAGGATTTCCCGCTGTTTCCGGTGATCCTGCAATCACAATACCGCGCAGTTTACTCGCAGTATTATAACACGTTTATGATCCGCGACCCTTGTTTGAGGGCGCGTTTTACGGTATATGCCGTGCCGCCTTTCGCCCCGTTGTAATAGCACACCAGGGCGGTGCTGTTGTCAACGAGGAAATCGTTGCGGCGGTGGAAGCAGTCGTGCGAATAGTGCCGGCATATCGTAGTCTGCCCGTCGGCATGCGAGAGGACATATTCGTAGGTTTCCATTGTTTCCGGCGAAAAATTGGCCGCCTGTCCGGGGTGGGGTATTATTGCCAGCAGGCGTATCCCGTGGAATTCCCTGCGGAGGTTTATGACTGCCAGCGCGGCCGTCAGGTCGAAACCCTCGGCCATGCCGCACAGGAATGTATCGTATCCGGCCACGCACAAACGACCGACAGCCTCCGTTATTCGTGCCGTTAGAGCGCTGTCTCCATCACGGTATTGGCTGCCAAAGCCGCTGTCCATGTTGCTGTTAAGGCTGCCGAAAAGGGTAGGTTCGCCTTCCGCCATTTTGAATGAGCGGTGGCCCGAGAATGCCGCAGTCTTGTTTTTGTCTATGTCCATGGGGCAAATATAGCGAAAGTCGAGAGCAATCGCGAAAGCTTGCTTTCGGAAAATTGCCGAGACGCCTCCTGTATTCAGCAAATATAGTGAAAACCGAGAGGCAGACCTCATGCATGGGTATTCTTGTGAATAGGCATTTTTATTCGGTATTATCCTGTTTGATGTTGTAATGTTTTTTCGACTTGCAGAGCAAACCGAAAAAATGACATAAACCTGAAGAAGATCTGAATTATCCGTTTTAATCTTGTTCGGCCTTCGAAGAAGGCCGTCAGGCGCCCACGAGGGGGGGCAGGGGCGCCTGAACCGACGCTCGCAGCAGGAGCAGAGACTGCTTGCAGACTATGCCCCGCCAGGAGGAGGAAAACGAATCGTTTTTTGATTCGTCAACAAAAGTATTTTGTACAGCCAGGCATTCTCTTCGTCGGAGAGATTACAAGGCGAAACGGGATAATCCTAAAGAAGTTAATGCTGAATAATAAAGGCGCGGCCCATAGGGCCGCGCTTTCTGTTGTTCGCATGTTTGCCGCGTTTCATGTCCGCGGCGGAAGTGTTATGCCGCGTAGCAGGATGGCCGGAGCCGCTGTTGCCGCGACGACTGCGGTAGATGTTATTGCTGCGGAGCCGGTGCGGCGGGAGCGTTGTTGCCGGGGCGCTGTCCGCGTTGTCCCTGTGCGTTTTTCATGCGTTCTTCCATTTGTTTCCTGCGCTCGGCCTGTTTGTCCTCGTACTGTTTGTACTGCTCGCCGGTCAGGATCTTTTTCATCTCGGCGTTGAAACTTGCCTGTGATTTTTCCATCTGGGCCCTGCGGTCTTCCATAGATGGCCTTTCTCCGTCTTTCGGGCGGTTGGCTGCATATTCTTTCTGCTGTTTTTCCAGAAGCGCTTTAACTTCGCCTTTTTGCTTGTCGCTGAGCTGGTATTCCTTAGTCATCTGATCTACCTGCCTGTCGATCATTTGTTCCGGTGTGGGGCGTTCGCCCTGGGCCTGTCCTTGGCGCGGGCCGCGGTTGCCTCCGTTTGTGGGTTGCGCCGATACGCCGAATACCATCGCGGCCATTGCGGTTATCATGGCCGCTTTCATTAAGTTTTTCATTTTCAGTAGGTTTTAGAAAGTTTGCGTCATTTTATTTATACTGGACTTGCGCCCGATACAAAAATATACAAATAACCCGCAGTCCGTTCGGTTTTCTTGTAAAACGGAAAAACGTGGCGGTGAACCGACCGGCGGCTGGTTTGAAATGCTTGGTTAGTTACTGTGCCGCCGTGAGCCAGCGCTTGAATTCCGGCACGCGTGCCTTGCTTATCACGATGCGCTCCGGCGTTTTCATCCTGAGGTTCACGCTGAGCCTGCTGCCGAACCATACCGATATCTCCTCCACGGCCGCCCGGGATATGATGAACTGCCTGTTGGCACGGAAAAAGCCGCTTTCGGAGAGCATTGGCATAACGGCGTCGAGCGCCTTGTCGTAGGGCAGGGTGCGCCCGTCGAAAGTCGTGATGGCGACACGCTCCTGCGTTGTGTAGAAGAACGCTATCTCTGACGGTTTGAGCGGTATGATCTTGTCCTTGACGTGGATGAGGAAGCCTCCGGCGTTATGGTGCCCGGCCATTTGCGAAACCCTGCCTGTGTATTCTTCTCGGTCGGTTTTGGTGAGCCTTGCCAGTTTTTCGATCGCCCGCCGCACGTCATCCGGCTTGATGGGCTTGAGCAGGTAGTCGATGCTGTTCACGCGGAAAGCTTCGAGCGCGTAGTTCTCGTAGGCTGTCGTGAAGACGATGGGCGAACTGATCTGCACCTGTTCGAATATGCGGAAGGCGTCGCCGTCGGCCAAGTGGATATCCATGAACACGAGGTCGGGATGCGGGTTTGCCGAGAACCACTTTACCGCGTCGCGCACGCTCTCTATTTCGGAAATGACCTCGCATTCGGGACACACCTCGCGGATTATCGCCAGGAGGTTTTGCGTAGCGGCGGTCTCGTCCTCTATAATGACTGTTTTCATGCCTGCGGTTTTATCAGCGGAAGGATCACGGTAAATTCCTTCCCGTCGTTTACGATCGTGATATCCTTGCCAGTTAGGAGGCGGTAGCGTTCCGAGAGGTTGCTCAGCCCGATGCCTGTCCCGTCGCTTTTGTCGATCTTGGGGTTGACCGTATTCGTGACGCGGATGTTGCCGTTGCCGTCGGTATGGATGTCGATGTGCATCGGTTCGAGGGTCGTGATGGTGTTGTGCTTCACGGCGTTTTCGAGCAGCGGCTGGAATGTCAGCGAGGGCATAGTCCAGTCGAGGTACGATTCGTCAACCTTGAAATTGACGGACAGTTTGCCCTCGTAGCGTATTTCGAGCAGGTATTTGTAGGCGTCGGTAAATTTGAGTTCGTCGCCGAGGGTTATCTTGCCGGTGGAGCCATTCTGGAGTATGTAGCGGAAAATATCCGACATGTGGTCTATGTATGTGAGCGCCTGCTTATTGTGCTGTTCGCGCACGAGCATCGACAGCGAGTTGAGCGAGTTGAAGAAAAAGTGCGGGTTCATCTGGTTGATGAGCGTGCTGTAAGTCGCCTGCAGGTTCTCCGTTTTCAGTTTCTCGTTTTCGAGCATTATGTTCTGGCGCTGCGATATCAGCCCGTATATTTTGCCATACAGGGCCGCCACGACGAGCAGCAGCGAACATTTCAGCATCAGGGTCGGATCGTACATGTCGCGGGCCGGGAACCTGAAGGTCGGCATAATCTCGCCGTTCCACGCGACCCTCGGGGCGAGGAAATAGGCCAATACCGCGATCAGCACGCACATCATGAGGTTCACGGGGAAATCCCACGGGTTTTTCCTGCGCGGGGTGTACGTCGCCAGCGAGATGAGGATGAACCCGACAGCAAAGAAATACACCATCTGCATGGCCTGGAAAGGCGGCGACTGCGAGACGATCCAGCGCAGGCGGTATTCCCTGCGTGTCGGCGGCCTGTTATGGTCGTTATTGTTTATGGCCGATGCCATCGCTGCGCTGTCGGGCCTCTGAAGCGATAGGGCGAGGAGTATCTCTTTGGGCAGCGTTTCCTTTATACTGTCCGGGAGTTGTATCCGGGCGAGGCTGTCGAATACGGTTCTTGCCTGCGCCATTACTGAATCGCGGTGTCCTCTGGGCGGACGGTGCTGGCCGGGGATGTAATATGTCCTTTTGCCTACGTGTACGGTGTCGATGACCACATTGTCCGACTCGGCGATACGGGCGGCCACGGCAGCCGTTTCACGCATGACTATGAGTATGTCGGCGATGTTCACTATCACACTCACGCCAAGCGCTATAAGCAGGTTGGCGACTATGGTGCGGGCTTTCTTTGACAGTTGCATCCGGGTAGGTTTAGAGTGTGGTTATATCTTTATGTATAACTGCGATATTCGTAACAAAAAACATCCCGCGGTTGCGGGGGCGACGATGAAATCGCCGGGCCGCGGGATGTTGCGGCGGCCATAGGCAGCTGCAGAAATTCACTTAGCTGCCGGTGGAGAGCATAGTTTATTCCTCATCGTACCACGAGGCGTACATTATATAATCGCGTGCGGTGCGTTCTATGATGTCGCGCAGCTGATCCTCGGTAACGTCCTTGACCTTGCGGGCCGGTACGCCGGCGTAGACGCTGTTGGGTTCGAGTACCGTGCCGGCCAGTACGAGGGCGTTGGCCGCCACGATGCAGCCTGTCCGCACCACAACGTCGTCAAGCAGGGTCGCACCCATGCCGATAAGGCATTTGTCCTCGATGCAGGCGCCGTGCACTATGGCGTTATGACCTATCGAAACGTCGTTGCCGATGCGCACGACCGACCTGCGGTAGAGCGTATGCAGCACGGCGCCGTCCTGCACGTTCACCCTGTCGCCTATGACAATGGGGTTCACATCGCCACGCAGGACGGCATTGAACCATATGGTGCAGTCGTCGCCAACCGTGACGTCGCCAGCCACCGTGGCGTTGTCGGCCATCCACACGTTCCTGCCGATCTTCGGCCCCACACCCTTGACTTTTTTTATAAGTGCCATTTTCTGAATTATATATTTTCGAATAAACCCATTTTAGTCTTTCTCGGCCTTCAGTGAAAGCCGTCGGGCGCCCCCGAGGGAGGCAGGGGCACCCGAAAGCTTGTATTCGGCCAGCGTCATAATTTTATGCTGACCATTTTTTGCAAACTCTGTTATTACTTTGCCGGAGCTGCCTTCGCTTCTTGCCACCATTCTTCCATCTGGCCGACGGCTATCTCTTTCATCGGCTTGCCGCTTTCGGCCGCACGCTGCTCTACATGGCCGAAACGGTGGATGAATTTCCTGTTGCACCTTTCGAGCGCCATTTCGGGATCGACGCCGTAGAGCCGTGCGGCGTTGACCATCGCGAACAGCAGGTCGCCGAACTCCTCCTCAAGGCGCACGGCGGCATCCGGCTGCGTAGCGAGGTCGGCGATCTCGTTCTCTACCTCCGCCATCTCTTCTCTCACCTTTGCCCAGACGTCTTCTTTCTGCTCCCAGTCGAACCCGGCCGAGGCCGCCTTTTCGCTCACCCGGTAGGCCTTTACCATTGCAGGCAAACTCTTCGGGACGCCGCCCAGGATGCCTTTCTTGCGCTTCGTTTCTTTGAGTTTCAGTTGTTCCCAGTTGTATTTCACCTTTTCCGGATTGTCGGCCTCCACCTCGCCGAAAACGTGCGGGTGGCGGTATATCAGTTTCTCGCACAGGCCATCGATGACGTCTGTGATGTCGAATTTACCCTCTTCATCGCCCATCCTGGCATAAAATACCACATGCAGCAACAGGTCGCCAAGTTCCTGCCTGATGCCGTCGAAATCCCCGTCGGTAATGGCGTCGACCAGCTCGTATGTTTCCTCTATTGTGTTGTTTCTCAGCGATTCGAAAGTCTGCTCCCTGTCCCACGGGCATTCTACCCGCAGCCTGTCCATAATATCCAGCAGCCTTCCGAAAGCCTCCGTTTTTTTATTCTCCATTTCGTTTTTATTTGTTAAGTGCAAAGATAGTGAAAGCCGAGAGGTAAACCAAGTTTGCTTGAGTTTACCCGAGGCGCATCCTGTCTTCTACAAAGTTAACATATTACTTAAATAAATGGATTTCCTTTCCGCGCCAATCGGTAAATTATGGCGGCGAACAGGCAGTAACAAGAAAGCACGGATTTAAATCCGTGCTTTCTTTTATTAAGTAACTTCGATCGGGGCAGCACTAAGCATAATGAGCGTGCTGACCGGTCGGTGCTTCTGTCCGTGTAACGGAAGTTATTCCCACTCGATTGTTGCCGGCGGTTTCGAGCTGATGTCGTAGACCACGCGGTTGATGCCGCGCACCTTGTTGATTATGTCGTTCGACATCTTGGCAAGGAATTCGTATGGCAGGTGTACCCAGTCGGCGGTCATGCCGTCGGTCGAGGTCACCGCGCGGAGCGCAACGCAATTTTCATACGTGCGTTCGTCGCCCATCACGCCAACGGATTGCACCGGCAGGAGCATAACGCCAGCCTGCCATACCTTGTCGTAGAGGCCGAATTCGCGCAGGCCGTCGGTGAATATCTTATCGGCGTCCTGGAGGATGCGTACTTTTTCCGCCGTCACTTCGCCGAGGATGCGGATGCCCAGGCCCGGGCCCGGGAACGGATGGCGGCCGAGCAGCGTCGGGTTGATCCCCAATTCTTTACCCACGCGCCTCACCTCGTCCTTGAACAGAAGGCGGAGAGGTTCCACGATCTTGAGGTTCATTTTTTCAGGAAGGCCGCCCACGTTGTGGTGCGATTTGATGGTAGCCGAGGGGCCTTTTACCGAGATTGATTCGATGACGTCGGGGTAGATCGTACCCTGTGCGAGCCATTTTATACCTGTCAGTTTCTGCGCTTCCTCGTCGAAAACCTTGATGAAGTCGCCGCCTATGATCTTGCGTTTGGTTTCGGGGTCGGTAACGCCTTTGAGGTCGCCGATGAAACGCTCCGAAGCGTCTATGCCCAATACATTCAGGCCCATGCCTTTGTATGATTCCAGTACCGACTCGAACTCGCCTTTGCGCAGAAGCCCGTGGTTCACGAAGATGCAGGTCAGGTTCGGGCCTATAGCCCTGTGGAGCAGGATTGAAGCCACGGTCGAGTCTACGCCGCCCGAAAGGCCGAGCACCACTTTGTCGTTGCCAAGTTGTTTTTTGAGCGAGGCGATTGTTTCTTCGGCGAAAGATGCCGGTGTCCACGATCCTGAGCAGCCGCAAATGTCTATCACGAAGTTCTTTAATAACTGCTTGCCTTCTGTCGAGTGGTACACTTCCGGATGGAACTGGATGCCCCAGCTCTGCTCGCCGTCAATGCCGAACGCCGCCACCTTAACGTCGTCTGTGCTGGCGATGATCCTGCATCCGTCGGGGATGCGCGCGATGGTGTCACCGTGCGACATCCATACCTGTGTGCAGGGCGACAGTTCTTTCAGGAGCGGGTCCGAAGCATCGCCGATGGTAAGCATCGCACGGCCGTATTCGCGTGTGTTGCTGGGTTTTACCTCGCCGCCGAAGTTGTGCGAGAGGTACTGCGCGCCGTAGCATACCCCGAGCAGCGGGAGCTTGCCTTTGATCCCCGAAAGGTCGATCTGGGGGGCGTTCCCGTCGCGCACCGAGAACGGGCTGCCAGAGAGGATGACGCCTTTCACCTCCGGGCCTATCTCCGGGATGTGGTTGTAGGGGTGGATTTCGCAATAAACGTTCAGTTCGCGCACCCTGCGGGCGATGAGCTGGGTGTACTGCGAGCCGAAATCGATGATAAGGATCTGTTCCTGCATATGGTTTGGATGGATTATATTATGAGCGTATCGTTGCGCCGAGTTCGCGTTCGAAGCGTCCGGCGAGGTTCTGCATCGTTTTGTCTATCACGGTGTCGGTGAGGGTGGCGTTCCTGTCTTCGAGGATGAAACTCAGGGCGTATGATTTTTTGCCTTCGGGCAGCTTGTCTCCTTCGTAGACGTCGAACAGCGAAACGCTTTTCAGCAGTTTGCGCTCGGTCTGGAACGCGAGCTCGCGCAGGCGCGAGAAGCTCACCTCCTTGTCGAGCAGGAGCGCCAGGTCGCGCTTAACTTCCGGATACTTGGGCAGTTCCGAGACCTTTACGTCGTGGTTCTTAGTCGAGTTGATAAGCACCGCGAAATTCATCTCGATGAAATATACCTCGTTCTTCAAGTCGAAATGTTTGCGCAGCTTGGGCGACACAACACCGATCTGCATAAGTTCCTTACCGCCTAACTTCATAGTGAGCGCCTCGCCGAACAGGTCGGATTCGAGGCTTTCGGCCTTGAGCGAATAAATGTCCACACCAAACCGGCGGAGCAGTTTTTCCGCCACCGCGCGCAGGTTATAGAAGTTGGTCACCGCCGGTTTCACGTTCCACGACTGCTCGTGGTCTGCGCCGGTTATGCCTATCGAAAGGCGTGCGGTTTCCCTGTACGGCGCGAGGCCGCCAGCTTCCGCTTTCGAGGGATCGTATTGGTAGACGTTCCCGAATTCATAGAGTTTCAGGTCGGGGTTGCGGTAGTTGGTGTTGAGCTGCATGGCCTCCAGCATCCCGAACAGCAGCGTCTGGCGCATCACGTTAAGGTCCTGGCTGAGGGGGTTGAGCATATCCACGCAATTTTCCCTCGGATACGATTTCAGCCCGTCGTAGTATGACGACTTGGTGAGCGAAAGGCTCATTATCTCGTTGAACCCATTGGCGCTCAGGAAGTCAGCCACCATGTTGGTGAGTTTGTCCTTGTTGGGCCTGGGGCTGTAGGAAATGGCCGAGTTCACATGCTTCGGGGCTTCGATCCTGTTGTAGCCGTAGATGCGGAGGATATCCTCGATAAGGTCGGCCTCACGCTGCACGTCCACGCGGTAGGGCGGCACGGCGACAGAAAGCACGCCGTCTTTTTCGGCCTCTATCGCGACGTCGAGTGCGGCGAGTATCTGCTTGACGGTTTGTTCTGGGATCTCCTTACCGACAAGGCGCGCCATGAATTCCAGCGACAGGTCGAAACGGAACGCCTCCACCTTGTTAGGGTATATGTCTATGGCGTCCGACGAGATTGTCCCGCCGGCGTATTCTTTTATGAGCAGCGCGGCGCGTTTGAGGCCGTAGAGTACTTTGTCGGGGTCGATGCCGCGTTCGAAACGGAACGAGGCGTCGGTGTTGAGCCCGTGGCGGCGAGCGGTTTTGCGTACGCGGACAGGGTTGAAATATGCGCTTTCGAGGAACACGCTGGTAGTGCCTTCAGAAACGCCCGAGTCCAGCCCGCCGAACACCCCGGCGATGCAAAGGGGTTTTGTAGTGCTGCATATCATAAGGTCCTCGGACGAGAGGGTGCGTTCCACTCCATCTAACGTAATGAATTTTGTTCCTTCCGGGCATGTACGGACAACTATCTTGCCGCCGTCCACCTTGTCGGCGTCGAAAGCGTGGAGCGGCTGGCCTATCTCGTGCAGGACGAAATTCGTGATATCCACCACGTTGTTGTGCGGGTTCATGCCGATTGCTCGCAGGTAGTTCTGCATCCATTCCGGCGACGGGCCGATCTTCACGCCCGTTATCGTAACGCCTGCGTAGCGCGGCGCGCCGTCTGCGTCCACAACCTCGATCTGTGTCGTACGGCTGTCGTTATCTTTTTTGAAGGCGTCGACCGAGGGCAGCGCCAGTTCGCCGCCCCGGCCGTTGGCCTTGATCCATGCCGCCACGTCGCGCGCCACGCCGTAGTGCGACATTGCGTCGGCGCGGTTGGGCGTGAGGCCTATTTCGATGTGATAATCCTCCTGTATGCCGAGCGCTTCCATAGCCGGAGTTCCCGGGACGGCCGAGGCGGGGAGTACGATGATCCCGTCATGGCTGTCGCCGATGCCCAGTTCGTCCTCGGCGCATATCATGCCAAGCGACTCTACGCCGCGGATCTTGCTTTTCTTGATCTTGAAGCCTTCCGCCTCGCCCTTGGGGTATAGCGTGGTGTTTACAGTGGCCACGAGGACCTTCTGCCCTGCCGCCACGTTGGGTGCGCCGCACACGATCTGGAGCGGTTCGCCGCTGCCCACGTTAACCGTCGTGACGCTGAGTTTGTCGGCGTCCGGATGCTTGCCGCAGGTGAGGACTTCGCCCACAACGACCCCTTCGAGCCCGCCTTTTATGGTTTCGGCCTTCTCGAACCCGTCGACCTCAAGACCTGTGTCGGTCAGTACTTTAGACAACTCGTCGGTCGTCAGGTCGCTTTTCAGGTAGTCGGTAAGCCAGTTGTATGAAATATTCATGTCCGGGTGGATTAAAAAACGTGCGGCAAGATACGAAAAAGTTCGCAGGATTTAAAAGAGAAAAATGCCTCCGGGGAGGAAAGGTATGATTTTTTACAAAAAAACAACAGCCGTCCCGGGTGTGTGGGATGGCTGCGGTTATTATTTGGCGGTAATTTACAACTCGTCGCTATACACCGCTTGCGGCAGGTCGTGCATGTTGTAGCGCGAGGCCATTGCCGAGCCGTATGCGCCGGCGGTTTTCATCGTGAGCAGGTCGCCGCGCAGGGGCGCAGGCATCACGATGCCTTTGGCGAAGATGTCGGACGATTCGCACACCGTCCCGGCTATCGTGTACTTGCCCTCTTGGCCGCAGCGGCTGAGGTTTTCGATAGCGTGGTGCGCCTGGTAGAGTGCCGGACGGATAAGCTCGGTCATGCTCGCGTCGACGATGGCGACATTACTTCCTGCCGCCGTGACCTTGTTGTAAAGCACTCGGGTTACCAGCTCGCCACATTGCCCAACGATCGAGCGGCCCAGTTCGAAGTGTATCTCTACTGCCGGATCTATGTCGAGGTTCTCGGCAAACACGGCGAAATATTTTTTGAAATCGGGTATTGGTTCCGATTCGGGGTCGTTGTAGTTCACGCCCAGACCCCCTCCAAGATTGAGGTGCGACAAATTGAATCCTTTTTCAGTAAACCACTTATAGAGCATATTCGCCCGTTTGCAGAGGTTTACGAAAGGCTCCATCGTTGTGATCTGCGAGCCGATATGGAAATGCAGGCCCGTGATGTTGATATTTTTCAGCTCGGAGAGTTCCGCCGCCACCTCGTCTATTTCCTTGTACGAGATGCCGAATTTGCTGTCGCCGTGGCCGGTGGATATGTTCTTGTGCGTCTGGGGGTCTACGTCGGGGTTGATGCGCAGGGCGATGTTCGCTACCTTGCCCATTTCGGCCGCGATGCCGTTGATGACCTCCATCTCTTGGCGCGACTCGCAGTTGAACGCGAAGATGCCTTTCCCGATGCCGTAGCGTATCTCGTCGTCGTTCTTGCCGACCCCGGCGTATACCACCGAATTTGCCGGGAAGCCCGACTCGATGGAGTAGCGCACTTCGTTGCCGCTCACGCAGTCCACGCCCAATCCGAACTCGCGCACTGTCTGGAAAACGCGTTCGTCGAAATTCGCCTTCAGCGCGTAGTGTATTTTGTATCCGTAGCGTCCCGACTCCTCCTTGACCGTTTTGAGCGTGTTCCTCAGAAGTTCCATGTCGTAGAGGTAGAACGGCGTGCGGATGCCCTGCAATTTGTCTTTGATCCTGCTGCTAAGCATTGTTCTTCTCCCCGAAAAGGTTATCGTTAAGTGACTGCATAATTTCCTTTTTGTACTGCGTGTCCACGAGCATTGCGATGCTGCGGTGGCTCGCGCCGTAAGATATCATCTTGAGCGGTATGCCGTTGATGCCGTTCATGATGGTGGCGGCGAGGCCTTTCTGCGCATGCTCCAGGTTACCCACGAGGCAAATTATGGTGTTGTCCTGCTCGACCTCGATCTTGCCGAAAGACTCCAGTTCTTTGACTATTTCGGCGAGGTGTGAAGTGTTGTCTATAGTGAGCGAAACCGAGACTTCCGCCGTGGTTATCATGTCGATGGGGGTCCGGAATTTCTCGAATATCTCGAACACCCTGCGCAGGAAGCCGTAAGCCATCAGCATTCGGGTGGAGTAGATGCGCACGACGGTGATGCCGTCTTTTGCCGCTACGGCGTGGAATATGCGCTTTTCGTCGTCTTCGTCCGATATTTTGGTGCCTTCGGCCGCCGGGTCCATGGTGTTCTTGAGGTACACCGGTATGCCTTTGTCCTTGCAGGGCTGCGTGGTCGCCGGGTGGAGTATCTTGGCTCCGAAATAGGCCAGCTCGGCCGCTTCGTCGAAGCTCATTTTGCGGATAGGGTAGGTGCCCTGAACGACACGGGGGTCGTTGTTGTGCATGCCGTCGATATCGGTCCACACCTGCACCGCGCCTGCGTTCAGCGCGCCGCCGATGAGGGCCGCCGAGTAGTCGCTGCCGCCGCGCCCGAGGTTGTCGATCTCGCCGCGGTAGTTGGAGCAGATAAAGCCCTGGGTAATGTAGAAAGTATCATTGTCGTTGACCAGTTCTTTCATCTTTTTGTCGAGGAGCGCCGTGTCGACCTTCTCGTCTTCTTTGGTGTGCATGAAATCCGGCGCGTTCAGCAGCACCGTCTTGCGGCCGGTCTCCTGCATGTACATTGCGAAAACCGCCGAGGTGAGCAGTTCGCCCTGCGAAAGGATCAGCCTTTCCGAAGTGTATTCCTTGAAATTTGCCGATTCCTTCGCGATAAGGCCGAGGACTTCTTCCATCTTGGCGAGCGCCTCCGCTTTGTGCGAATCGAGTAGTTCGTTTATGCAGGTGCTGTATTTTTCGCGGAGCATGCCGATGGTTTCGGTTATTTCGGTCTCTTTGCCTTTCTGCGCCGCGAGGGCCGATATGCGGACAAGCGAGTCGGTCGTGCCCGACATTGCCGACAGTACCGTTACGGTGGCCTTTTCTCCGGTTACGACTTCCGCTACCATTCTCATATTCTTCGCGGAACCGACGGACGTGCCGCCGAACTTCAACACTTTTATCATTGACGAAAATTTAATTTTTTTTAGATTGTGCAAAAATAGGATAAAATGTTTGGTATTTAAAGAGTAAAATAGTTTTTTTGCAATAAGCGGCGGAGGTGTATAAAATTTCACAACCCGGCAGGCTTAAACGGAGAGAACCAATAATATATTCACTATATGCAGACTATACCGAACGCAGTCGAGGAAGTAATAAAGAAGAAGCCTTTTCTCGAAGGGGCGCTGGTCGAAGGTTTGGTGAACCTTTCGGCGCTCGCCCGCCAGATAAAGCCCGATATAGAGAAAAGGGTGGGCAAGGAGGTCAACGACAGCGCCATCATAATGGCCCTCAATCGCCTCGTGCCGCGCCTCGAACTGATGTCGCACATGAAGTTCAAGAAGGTCGTGCAGAACATGGGGGATATCATAGTGCGTTCGAACCTCGCCGACTACGCTTTCGCCAACTCGCCTACGCTCTACGAACGCCAGGCCCAGCTACTTGAAAACGTGAGTTCGATGAAAGACCTGTTCTGCACGTTCTCGCAGGGAATTTACGAAACCACGCTCGTGGTGAGCAATACGATAGTGCCTCTGGTGGACGAGATATTCGCCGCCGAGAGCCGCATAGCGCGTACCCTCAGCCTCTCGTCGATAACCGTCAAACTGCCCGAGGAGAACGCCGTTTGCCCGGGGGTATATTATTATATATTCAAGGAGCTGGCGTGGGACAACATCAATATCTCGGAAGTGATCAGTACGACCAATGAGTTCACGGTTGTCGTGAGCGACGAGGACATCCACCGCGCCTTCACCATCCTTATGGAAGCCAAACGGCAGGCGGGGATCTGAGTTACATGAAAAATTGCTTTTATGTGTGAAAAAGATTGCCGGTACGAAAAAGCGGATTCGTGTGATTTACCGATCTTGAAAGAAATAGCCAAAAGAGTTATCCGAAATAATTTCACTCCGTTTTTAGGCCGCGAGATGACGGATTCATATATAGACTCCGGAGCATCTGATAACGAAATCGAGATGAATATTGCGAACTGCGTTATCATGAAATTATCCGGCATTCCGATCGGATTCGGTATCTTGCTGGATAATAAGATACATTTGATAATGATAGATGTTCGGTATCAGAACCAATCCCATGGTACGGCGTTCCTGTCCTATTTGGAAGATCGACTGTTTGAAAAATACCAAACGATAGAATTACAGACATTTAGCAGCAATAGTGTCGCAAAGAATTTTTATTTGAAGAACAACTGGACGATACTCACGGAGGAAGATGCGAACATGCTTACACTTGTAAAATCAAGAAACTTCCGGGTTCCCTATCTCAACAACATATCAGCTATGAAGAACAGGGCGTAGCCGACGCTCGTGATGCCGTTGATAAGCCCGAATGACGAGGCTATGCGGCGGGTCCTGGTGGGCGTGAAGACGATATGCTGGAAGACCAGCATCGCCGCGAAAACCGCCGCGCCTGTCCAGTAGAGCGTGTGGCCGCCGTAGGCTGCGCCGACCCACCCTATGGCCGCGACCGTGATAATATGCAGGCCGATGCTGATGCCCACAGCTGTGTATGGCGAAAATCTTGCCGGTATACTGTGCAGTTTATGCTCGCGGTCGAACCCTGCGTCCTGCAAAGAATAAAGTATGTCGAATCCTCCAGTCCAGGTCAGGACAACGACGGCCAGTATCAGCGGTATCAATGCGATAGTGCCTGTCACGGCGATATACGCGCCAACCGGGACGATGGCCAGGGTCAGTCCCAGCACTATGTGCGCCAGCGACGTGAAGCGTTTCGTGAGGCTGTAGCCCAATGCCACCGCAAGGGCAACGGGCGACAGAATAAGTGTGAGCTTGTTAATAAAGGCTGCTGTCACGATAAACGCCGCCGAGTTGAGGATCACGAATATTAATCCCGCGCGCGGCGATATCTTGCCCGAGGGTATCTCCCTGCCTGCCGTTCGGGGGTTGGCGGCGTCGATACGGCGGTCGGCGAAGCGGTTGAAGCCCATCGCCGCATTCCGTGCGAAAACCATGCATAGCAATATCTTGACGAGCAGCAGCCAGTCGAACGGCGTCCCTGTGCTTGTGAGTGCGTAGACATAGCCAACCAGCGCGAACGGCATCGCGAATATGGTGTGCGAGAATGTGACCAGCGAGAAGTATTTCGATATTTTGCCCATTGCGTTTTGTCGGAGATGTTTTGTGGCCTCAAAGGTATGAAATAAAAAAGCGATTACCTCCAAATTAATGGAAGTAATCGCTTGTCGGGGTTTTCGGGTTGTTAATTGAAATATCACGGAATCATGGGTTTAAAATAAGCTATGAGCGAGCTTATGCAAAGTAAGGAGAATGTCTCGGCGATTATAACAGAAATTATAAAGACAGCGTTGAGTTTTACTCCGTTTTTCAAATTGCAAGAAACCTTGAACCCGTTGTACATGAGCGTGATGCTCCATATCAGTATTAATATGCATAGAATTCCTAAAATAGGTATTTGTGTGATTAATAATACTTCCGGTTTCCCCTGTCTGCCGATAGGCCAGAGGAGTCCGGCTAACGCGAATAACAGCATCGGGGCGCGCGCCAGAGTCATCGTGCCGAGGATGTCGATGAAACGAAACTTTTTGGCGACAAGGAGCGCGGCGAGGGTCATGACCAACACTATGCTTATAACGTCGACGGCCAACAGTACGAATCCCCAGGAATACGGTGCAGGTGTTCCTATGCGCATGTCCAGCACGCCGGGAAACCATGTTTGGTTCATTCCTCCTACGGCTCCGGACAGGACAACCAACACGATCCCGATAAAAAACGCCTGCCAGCCGGCGATTTTTGTAAACGGATTGATTAGGAAGTTCCAGATAGAATTATTTTTCATAGTCTTCGATTTTAGAAATGATATCATTGAGCATGTTCCTTACGGTGGGATAGCTTAGTTTCAGGTGCGAAGCCATGTCCTTGAGGCTTCCGCTTTTGCGCACGAAAGTCAGGATAAACTTTTGCTCCTCGGGCGACAGCAGGCTGAGCGCCGGTAGTTGGTAGAGGCCGTTCACTTCGGTTCCGCAATTCTCGCATCCAAGGCTTTTTACTTTTAGTTGGTTCTTGCAGCTCGGGCAATGTGCTGGTAGCATAATCTTGTTTTTTATATCGCAATATTAATTATATTTTTAATAAAATCAAATATATGTTGAATAAAATTAATTTTTTATTGAGAATAATTGCGATTTGGAAGTTCGGGAAGACGCATATTGTGATGCACGGTATTTTTTTTAACTTTGCACGGCATTATAATATCAAGATGAAGAACATCCGCAATTTCTGCATAATCGCCCATATCGACCACGGCAAGAGTACGCTCGCCGACCGCCTGCTCGACTGCACGCACACCATCACAGAACGTGAAAAACAGGCTCAGGTACTCGACAGCATGGACCTCGAACGCGAGAAGGGCATTACCATAAAAAGCCACGCCATCCAGATGGACTATGTGCGCGACGGCGAAAAATACACGCTCAACCTTATCGACACCCCGGGACACGTCGACTTCTCGTACGAAGTTTCGCGCGCGATAGCCTCTTGCGAGGGCGCACTGCTTATCGTCGACGCCACGCAGGGCATACAGGCGCAGACCATATCGAACCTTTACCTCGCGCTTGGGCATGACCTTGAGATAATCCCCGTGATGAACAAGATCGATATGGATTCGGCGATGGTGGACGAGGTGCGCGAACAGATCGTAGATCTTCTGGGCTGCGATCCGGACGAGATACTCGCCGCTTCGGGACGTACGGGCGAGGGTGTCGAGGCCATCCTCGAAGCCATTGTGGACAGGATTCCCGCCCCCAAAGGCGACGAGCAGGCTCCGCTCCAGGCGCTTATCTTCGACTCGGTGTTCAACCCCTTCCGCGGCATCATAGCCTATTTCCGCGTGTTCAACGGCACGATAAAAAAGGGCGAGAAGGTCAAGTTCTTCAACTCCGGCCACGAATACGAGGCCGACGAGATAGGTGTGCTGAAACTCAAAATGAGCCCCAAGCAGGAGATCAAGGCCGGCGATGTGGGATATATCATTTCAGGGATAAAGAATTCCGCCGAGGTGAAGGTGGGCGACACGATAACCCATGTCGAAAATCCCGCGAAAGAGGCCATTGCCGGTTTCGAGGACGTTAAGCCTATGGTGTTCGCCGGGTTGTATCCCGTTGAGGCCGACCAGTACGAAGACCTGCGCGCGTCGCTCGAAAAGCTCCAGCTCAACGACGCTTCGCTCACGTTCGAACCGGAAAGCTCGCTCGCGCTCGGGTTCGGTTTCCGCGCCGGGTTCCTCGGCCTGCTCCACATGGAGATAATCCAGGAGCGCCTGTACAGGGAGTTCGATATGGACGTCATCACGACCGTCCCCAACGTCTCGTACAGGGTCCACACCACCAAAGACGAGGTGCTCGACGTGCATAACCCGTCGGGGCTGCCCGAGCCGACATACATAGACCACATCGAGGAGCCTTATATCCTCGCGCAGATAATCACGAAGACCGAATTCCTGGGCAACGTCATCAAGCTCTGCATCGACAAGCGCGGCGTACTCAAGAACCAGAACTTCGTCACGCAGGACCGTGTCGAGGTTAATTTCGACATGCCGCTCGCCGAGATCGTGTTCGATTTCTACGACAAGCTGAAGAGCATCTCGCGCGGCTATGCATCGTTCGACTACCATCAGACGGGCTACAAGCCCAGCAAGCTGGCTAAACTGGACATCCTACTGAACAGCGAGCCTGTCGACGCCCTTTCGTCTTTGATCCATGCCGACCACGCCTATGATTTCGGACGCAAGATGTGCGAGAAGCTGAAAGAGCTGATCCCGCGCCAGCAGTTCGACATAGCGATACAGGCGGCCATCGGGGCCAAGATCATCGCCCGCGAAACCGTCAAGGCCGTCCGCAAGGACGTGACTGCCAAGTGCTACGGCGGCGACATCTCGCGTAAACGCAAACTGCTTGAGAAACAGAAGAAGGGCAAGAAGCGCATGCGCCAGATAGGTAATGTCGAGGTGCCGCAGTCGGCGTTCCTCGCCGTACTGAAGATGGACTGACGCTATCTTATCAACCTGGCCGCGCAACCGCTGCCGATCCTGAAATGCTTACGGCCTGCCGGATTCCGGCAGGCTTTTTTTATGCGCATTCCGCAATAATACTCCTGCTGTGCAGTCTGCCGCCGGCAAAGGGCATAGTTTCGCATTACAGTGCTTCGGGTGTGCATTGACGTTCCCGCTCTGTCGGAGTCGCCGAAGCGACCAGCCCGCCGCGTGGGGCGGCGGCGGACTGCCGGTGTTGCAGAAGCAACACCGATAGCAGTAATGACATCCCCGGATTAACCGGTGAAACATTAGGGGCAATATTGCGGATGCGCTGTTTTGTTTTAGGTACAGTTGTTGTTACGTGGGATCACATATAACTATAGCAGGATAATCATGAAACATTTTGAGAACGAAACCGGCGGCTATTTTTCGATAGAAAGGGGCGGCCAGGAAGAAGGGCGGATGTCATATATCGCCATGGACCAGGTAATGGTAATAAACCACACGCGCGTCAGCCCGGCGAGCCAGGGCAGCGGGCTCGGGACGCAGCTCGTAAAGGGGGCGGTAGACTATGCCCGGGAGAAAGGGTGCATGCTCAGGGCGACATGCCCGTTCGCCCGCGCTGTGCTTGGGAAACACCCCGACTGGCAGGATGTCGTGGCCAAATAGTTCGGCACGGCACGGTAGGCCGGACGTGCCATATATCGGCGGGAGGCAGTGCTTCCCGCTTTTTTTACAGGCTTTCGGGCCAGGGAAGGACAGGGCGCTTTAAACGTAAGCGACATAGGCCCTTACTCCCGACGTGTCGAAAAAATACACACTAATCCTTGGAAGTAGAGCCACAAAACAGTTACCTTTGCCGCCGATTGGTTTGCTCTTCCGGGATACGCCGGAGGGCAGTAAAAAAGGAAGCTCCCGAAGGCTGGGAGCAGGTCGGAAGACCTGCCTGCCAAGTGCGTTGTCTTACCGCCTCGGAGGGGTAGGCGATGGAATGTGGTTGAACCTAATTTTTATATATGGTCAAAAAAATTGTTATAGCCAACCGTGGCGAAATTGCCGTTAGGATAGTGCGCTCCTGCCGCGAAATGGGGATCGTTTCGGTGGCACTGTTCTCGGACGCCGACAGGATGTCGAAACACGTGCTGCTCGCCGACGAGGCGTACCATATCGGGCCCGCGCCGTCGAACGAAAGCTACCTGAAGGTCGATACCATCATCGAAACCGCGCTCGCGTGCGGTGCCGACGCCATACATCCGGGCTACGGGTTCCTGTCGGAAAACACCGAATTTGCCCGCAAATGCGAGGCCGCCGGGATAACGTTCATAGGCCCTCGCGCCGAAACGATAGACCGGATGGGCGACAAAATATCCGCCCGCCAGTCGATGATCGCGGCCGGAGTGCCGGTCGTGCCGGGCATCGAGCGCAAGTTAGAATCGGTTGAGGAGGCCGAGCAGGTTTGCCGTGAAATAAGCTTCCCGGTTATCCTCAAGGCCGCTTCGGGTGGCGGCGGGAAGGGCATGCGCCTGATCCGCTCGGCGGGGGAAGTGGGCGAGGCCTACCTCGCAGCCAAATCCGAGGCTCTGTCCTCGTTCGGCGACGAGACGGTTTACATAGAAAAATACATTGAGGAGCCGCACCATATCGAATTCCAGGTGCTGGGCGACAAGCACGGCAACGTGATACACCTCTACGATAGGGAGTGCTCGATACAGCGCCGCCACCAGAAAGTGGTGGAGGAAAGCCCCTCGCCGTTCATTACGCCCGGGCTTCGCGAGAGGATGGGGCAGACGGCCGTAGCCGCCGCGAAAGCGGTCGATTACGTGGGTGCCGGAACGATAGAGTTCCTTGTGGATAAGGATTTCAATTACTACTTCCTCGAAATGAATACGCGCCTCCAGGTGGAGCATCCGGTTACCGAAGAGGTACTCGGCCTCGACCTTGTGAAGGAGCAGATATACGTGGCTTCGGGCCAGCCGTTGCACCTGAAACAGTCTGACATCGTGCAACGCGGACACTCCATCGAGTGCCGCATCTGCGCCGAGGACGCCGACAACAACTTCATGCCCTCTCCGGGACTTATCAAGCAGATTACCGAACCCAACGGCCTTGGTGTGCGCGTGGACAGCTATATCTACGAAGGCTACGAGATCCCGATCTACTACGACCCGATGATCTCGAAACTAATCGTACGTGCCACCACGAGGAAATATGCTATCGAACGTATGGCCGCCGCGCTGGACGAATACAAGATCACGGGGATCAAGACCAACATATCCTACCTGAACGCCATCATGCACACGCCTGACTTCGTGCGCGGCGGCTACGACACGGCATTCCTCGAAAAGAACGAGGAGGCCATCAGCCGCTACCGCAGGGAGAACAACCAGCTTGGCGAAACTGACGTGAACCTCGAAGAGGACATGACCATAGTGGCGGCCCTCGTGAACTGGATAATGTTCGAAGAGGGTACGCTCGGGAGCAACCCGACTCCTCCGCCCCCTACGACTACGCTCAACCGCTGGAGGGAATTCGGGAAACGCAAAGGCATGACGGGACTCTAAGGGATTCTAAAAACAGGAAATTATGGAAATTCATATAGGGGAACGGGTCGCCGAGGCAGACCTCATCTCCAAGGAAGAAAACAAAGTCCGCGTTTCGATCGACGACAAGGTGTACGACGTCGATATCGTGATCGCCGACAACGGCGTCTCGTCGCTCATCTACGACGGGCAGTCGTTCAACATGGAGGTCGTGCGTTCGGGCAAGCAGTATAAGGTCAACCGCGGCTTCAACTCCTATGACGTGGACATTATCGACGCGCAGGAGAAATACATGCGCTCGCGCCGCAAGGACGAAGGCCGCCAGGACGACACCATATCGGCCCCGATGCCGGGCAAGATCGTGAAGATAAACTTCAAGCCGGGACAGGCCGCCACCGACGGCGACACGCTCATAGTTTTCGAGGCTATGAAGATGCAGAGCAACCTGAAAGTCGTGGGCGACTGCGTTGTGCGCGAGGTGCTCGTAAAGGAGGGCGATTCGGTGGCTTCTGGCCAGCCGCTCATAAAACTCGATATTAATCAGTAACGAAAGATTATGGACAATAACAAGATATACGAGGAGTTCCTCGCCCGTGACAAAGCCGCCGAATTGGGTGGAGGCGAAAAGAAAATCGAAAAACTGCATGCCGCAGGTCGTATGACCGCTCGCGAACGCATCGAAACCCTGCTCGACAAGGGCACGTTCGTGGAGTTCGACAAGTTCGTCGTACATCGCTGCACTAACTTCGATATGCAGGACGAGAAAATCCCCGGCGACGGCATCGTGTCTGGTTGCGGCAAGGTGGACGGCCGGCAGGTGTATGTTTACGCCTACGACTTCACCGTTTTCGGTGGCTCGCTGAGCATCACCGCCGCCAACAAGATCGTAAAGGTACAGACAATGGCGCTCAAGAACGGTTCGCCGGTAATCGCCTTGAACGACTCGGGTGGGGCGCGCATACAGGAGGGCATCGACAGCCTTACGGGCTATGCCAACATATTCTTCCAGAACACGATAGCCTCGGGTGTTATCCCGCAGATATCGGCGATCCTCGGCCCGTGCGCCGGGGGGGCGTGCTACTCGCCCGCGCTCACCGACTTCATTTTTATGGTCAACGAAAAGAGCCACATGTTCGTTACCGGGCCGGATGTAGTGAAGGCCGTAACACATGAAGAGGTGACAAAAGAAGAGCTTGGGGGTGCCTATACCCACAACAGCAAAAGCGGTGTGGCGCATTTCATGGGAAACACCGAGGAAGAGGTGCTTATGGGCATCCGCGAGCTTCTGAGCTTCCTGCCATCTAACAACCTCGAAGATATACCCACACGTTCCGTAGTGGACGATATCAACCGCGAGGACGAGCGTTTGCAGACCCTCATCCCGGCCGACCCGAACGTCCCATACGACGTGAAGGAGCTTATCGAATCGGTGGCCGACGACAACTATTTTTTCGAGGTAATGCCCCATTTCGCAAAGAACGTGGTGATCGGGTTCGTGCGTATGGGTGGCCGTACGGCAGGAATCGTGGCCAACCAGCCCGCGTTCCTCGCAGGCGTGCTCGATATCGACGCCTCGGATAAGGCCGCGCGCTTCATACGTTTCTGCGATTGCTTCAACATCCCGCTCATCACGCTCGAAGACGTGCCTGGCTTCCTTCCGGGCTGCACACAGGAGCATAACGGCATCATCCGCCACGGCGCTAAAATAGTATACGCCTATGTCGAGGCTACCGTCCCGAAGATCACGCTTATCCTGCGCAAAGCCTATGGCGGAGCGTATATCGTGATGTCGAGCAAGCAGACAGGGTCGGACATAAACCTCGCTTACCCGTCGGCCGAGATCGCGGTGATGGGCGCTCAGGGAGCGGTAAACATACTGTTCCGCAACGCCTCGGAAGAAGAAAAAGCCAAGGCCCTCGAAGAATACACCGAGAACTTCGCCAACCCCTACCAGGCCGCCGAGAAAGGCTACATAGACGAGATCATCATGCCGCGCCAGACCCGCAGGAAACTCATCCAGGCACTGGAGATGACACAGAACAAGATGCGCGTCAATCCGCACAAGAAGCACGGCAACATGCCTTTGTAGGGAACGGTTGCGGAATGAAAAAAGGGGGGCTTGCAGCCCCTTTTTTTGTTTTGATATTATAATGCGGATCAAGGTTTGAAAAATGGGGCGATTTTTTAAAGTGTTTTTCGGCTCCCGAAGAGAGTCGGCAGACCGCGCAATGGGGTGTGCCGGACAAACCTGATGGCCGGCATTGTGTTGTGTCGAATTATTCTTAACTTTATACTTTGGTTTGCTAACACCTACAGATATGGAACATTATACACCCAACAAGGGCGCATGCCTGAAAATGCCCGTATTGCTTCTTTTCCTGTTCGCTTTTTCGGCGGTTTTGAAGGCCACGGCAGCCACAACCCCGGCGTCAGCTTCGGAGTTCCCGCTGGTCGGTCAGGTGCGCCCGCAGACCGATACGCATAATTCCAGGTGGTTCTTTTTCTCGTCCGCCTCGCGGCCTTTCGGTATGGTCAGCCTCAGCCCGGATACCTGGACGCGCGGGTCGTGGACATCGGGCTACCTCTACGATTCGACCGAAGTGAGGTGCTTCAGTCACGTACACTGCTGGCAGATATCTGGCGTCCCCGTGATGCCCACCACCGGCGAAATGACTGGACAGAATGGGATGGAGGCCTATAAATCGAAATTTTCGCATGACACCGAGATTGTCAGGCCAGGCTATCATAAGGTCGTGCTGGATAAATACGGCATCGAAGCGGAGCTGACTTCGACTTCGAGGGTGGGGATGCACAGGTACACATATCCGGCAGGGGAGAAGGCAAATATTATTTTCGACATAGGCGCCTACCTCGCGCACGGGCCGACCGAGAAAGCATATATCAAAAAAATATCGGACAGGCAGGTCGAGGGTTATTCCGTTATGGCGCCCACGAACAGGCGCAAGAAGCCGTTTACGGTCTATTTTGTGGCGGAATTCAATCAGCCCATGAGCGAATTCGGGGGCTGGGAACTGGTTGACGGAAAAAAACATTTGGCGAAGAAAAATTCCTTCGAGGGCAAGGATGTGGGCGGGTACGTGTCTTTTGCGCGTCCTCGGAAAAATTCGGTAATAATGAAGGTCGCCATATCCTATGTCGGCATCGAGCAGGCGCGGCTGAACATGAAGGCCGAGCTCGGCCACTGGGATTTCGACCGTGTGGTGCGCGATTCATATGCCGAGTGGGAGCGCGAGCTGGGCAAGATCAAAGTCGAGGGAGGGACGGAAAATGAGCGCATTAAGTTCTACACCGACCTGTGGCGCTCGCTGCTCGGGCGGCACACTTTCTCGGATGCTGACGGGAAGTATATCGACAACACGGGGGCTGAACCCGTAGTGTGGCAGGTTCCGCTGGCGGACGGCAAGCCGGTGCGCAATACATACAATTCCGACGCTTTCTGGGGCGCCGAGTTCAATCTGAACATACTTTGGTCGATGGCCTACCCGAAGATAATGAGCGAGTTCGTTTCGACGCTGGTGGACTACTACAAGAACGGCGGCCTGATCGCCCGCGGCCCCAGCGGCGGAAATTACACGTATGTCATGGTGGGCGACCAGGCCATACCGCTTATCGCGGCGGCGTACAACAAGGGTATCCGCGATTTCGACACGGAGGCGGCGTTCGAGGGCAGCATCAAAAACTCGGAGCCGGGAGGCATCCGCGACCACGCCGGGTATGAGTCGAACCCCAACGAATACATGAGGCATTATGTCGAGCAGGGCTTCGTGCCTGAGGGGATTCCGGGCAACGCCGGGCACAAGGAGGGGTGCGCGATGACGCTCTATTTCGCATACGAGGACTGGTGCATGTCGCAATACGCCAAGGGATTGGGCCGTGAGGATGCTTATGAGAAATACTACAACCGCTCGTTCAATTACCGCTATATGTTCGACAAAACCGTCGGCTGGATGCGTCCGCGAACGCCGGACGGTTCGTGGCAGCCCAACTTCGCTCCGATAGGAAAGGGCTTCAATATGCCCGGTTTCGTAGAGAGCAACTCGGCCATTTTCACCTACTACGTCCCACACAATATCGAAGACCTTATCCATATGATAGGCGGTAATGACGCTTTTGTGGCTAAGCTGGAACGTCAGTTCGAAGCCGCCGCCGCGAACAACTTCATCACCGACCACGGCAAGCACGCCGAGAGCTGGGTCGATTACGAGAACCAACCCTCGCTGCACATGGCCCACCTGTTCAGCCATGCCGGCGCCCCGTGGCTCACGCAATACTGGGTGCGGCGCGTCAAGAAGGACGTGTTCGGCGACATAACGCCCTACGGTGGTTACAACGGCGACGAAGACCAGGGGCAGATGGGTGCGCTCGGCGTGCTGATGGCCATAGGGCTGTTCGACGTGCAGGGCGGGGCTTCTGTTGATCCGCATTACGAGATCACCTCGCCCGTTTTCGACAAGGTCACGATCGAGCTCGACAACCGCTATTATCCCGGCGGCGAGTTCGTTATCGAAACAGTTGGCAACTCCCCGGAAAACGTGTACATACAGAAGGTTACGTTCAATGGCAAACCCTACGGCTCGTTCAAACTGCCGCACTCGGAATTCGCAAAAGGCGGGAAACTTGTGATATACCTCGGCGATAAACCCAACAAAGGGTGGGGGATACTTCCGCGATAAGTACGATGCTGCGGGATAAATTTCCAAAGCATTGGAGAAAACCCGGGCAAATGATTATCTTTGTATTTATGCTTATTCACAACAATACCCCATGCCCAATAAAAAAGAATAAATAGTTTCCGATAAAGAATTTGTATTTTACCCGAACAACCATTAAAACTTTATGATATGTTAAATCAATTTTCACTGAACGGGAAAGTGGCGCTTGTGACCGGGGCCTCTTACGGCATCGGTTTCGCTATTGCCAGTGCGTTGGCGAAGGCCGGCGCGAAGATCGTATTCAACGACATCAACCAGCAGACCGTGGATAAGGGGTTGGCCGCGTACAAGGAAGCAGGCATCGAGGTCAAAGGCTATGTGTGCGACGTGACTGACGAAGACGGCGTGAACGCGATGGTGGCCCGTATAGAGAAAGAGGTCGGCGTGATAGACATCCTCGTGAACAACGCAGGTATAATCAAGCGCATCCCGATGCATGAAATGACCGCGGCGGAATTCCGCCAGGTTATCGACATCGACCTGAACGGGCCTTTCATAATGGCCAAGGCCGTTATCCCGAGCATGATAAAGAAAGGGCACGGCAAGATAATCAATATCTGCTCGATGATGAGCGAACTCGGCCGCGAAACAGTGTCGGCATACGCGGCTGCAAAGGGTGGGCTGAAGATGCTCACTCGCAACATCTGCTCTGAATACGGCGAGCGCAACATCCAGTGCAACGGCATCGGCCCGGGCTATATCGCAACCCCCCAGACGGCTCCGCTGCGCGAAAAACAGGCCGACGGCTCGCGCCATCCGTTCGATTCGTTCATCATCGCCAAGACTCCCGCGGCACGCTGGGGTACGCCCGAAGACCTCCAGGGCCCTGCCGTGTTCCTCGCTTCGGACGCCTCGAACTTCGTGAACGGGCATGTGCTATACGTCGACGGCGGTATCCTGGCCTACATCGGCAAACAGCCGTAGCAGACACTTTCCACATAAAAACGTATAAAGTTTATGTTTGAATCAATAACAACAGCCCTCGAATCGGCTTTCGGCTACGTACTTGGCCTCGGTGCGCCTGTGATGATGCCGTTGCTGTTCACGATCCTTGGGATCTGTATCGGCCTCAAACCCGGAAGGGCCGTTAAGAGCGGCCTGCTGGTCGGGGTCGGTTTCATCGGGCTTTCGATTGTTACTGCGCTGCTTACCAGTGCGTTGGGGCCGGCACTGAATAAGGTTGTCGATATCTACGGCTTACAGCTCAAGGTTTTCGACATGGGGTGGCCCGCCGCGGCGAGTATCGCCTACAACACCTCTATCGGAGCGTTCGTGATACCCGTTTGCCTCGGGGTTAACTTCCTGATGCTCCTGACCAAGACGACCAGGACCGTCAATATCGACCTGTGGAACTACTGGCACTTCGCATTCGTAGGGGCGCTGGCTTACTATTCGACCGGCAGCATCTTCTGGGGTTTCTTCGCCGCCGTGATATGCTACATCGTCACGCTGGTCATCGCCGACTGGATGGCGCCTCGCTTCCAGAAGTACTACGACAAGATGGACGGCATATCGCTGCCGCAGCCGTTTGTCGGCGGTTTCGCGCCTATCGCGCTGGTGCTGAATAAAGTACTTGATGTGATTCCCGGTATCAACAAGGTCAATATCGACGCCGAGGGGATGAAGAAGAAATTCGGACTGATGGGCGAGCCGCTGTTCCTCGGAGTTGTGGTCGGCCTCGGGATCGGGGCGCTCGCGCGTTACGAATTCGCCAAAGTGCTGATGCTGGGCGTGCAGATGGGGGCCGTAATGGAACTTATCCCGCGCATCACAGGCCTGTTCATCGAAGGGTTGATGCCTATATCGGAAGCGACCAAGACAATGATAGGCAAGAAGTTCAAGAAAAGCGCCGGGCTGAATATCGGTATGAGCCCCGCGCTGGTTATCGGCCACCCGACAACGCTGGTAGTGTCGCTGCTGCTGATCCCAGTCGTGCTTCTGTTGTCTGTCGTGCTTCCGGGGAACGAATTTCTGCCGTTGGCGTCGCTGGCCGGCATGTTCTACCTCTTCCCTCTGGTGCTTCCGATTACAAAGGGCAACGTACTGAAAACTTTTATTATAGGGCTTATAATACTGATCGGCGGGGTTTACCTCGTGACCAACCTTGCGCCTTATTTCACGAAAGCTGCTGTGGATGTATATGCACGTACGCAGGACGCAGCCGTGAGGATACCTGACGGTTTCTCGGAAGCGGCGTCGCTCGACTTCGCGGCCAGTCCACTCGCATGGCTGATTTACCACCTGACCGCCAGCATAAAGATCGTAGGCCCCATTTTGCTCGGGGCAGGTGCGCTTGCGATGGCCGTATGGAACAGGACGCGCATTGTGAGGCAGAATAAGTTGGCCGAACTGCGAAACATCGATCCGGAAACTTTTACGGGTACTGAAGATAAATAATCGAAACAACCAATAAGAAACAGAGATGAAAATTAAAACTATGGCAAAAATGGTTTTGGCTGCGGCCGCGGCTTCCGTGCTGTCGGCAGGCGGAGGGTTCGCCCAGGATGTAAAGTGGGAAATGCGTTACGCCACGAACCCGCAGGATTTTAAAACATACGACACGGAGCGCATCAGGAAAGATTTCCTGGTCGAAAAAGTGTTCGAAAAGAACCAGGTCAACCTCGTGTACACCATGTACGACCGCTTCATCGTGGGCGGAGCGATGCCGGTGGACCGCGCGGTGAAACTCGACACGATCGACATTCTCAAAGCGCCCAATTTCCTCCACAGGCGCGAACTTGGGATCATCAACGTCGGCGGCCCGGGCAAGGTTAAAGTGGGCGGCAAGGAGTACGCCCTCAATTTCAAGGAGGCGCTATATGTCGGCAGCGGCAGCCACGAGGTGGTTTTCTCGTCGGACAACGCGGCAACCCCGGCTAAGTTCTACCTCAATTCGGCGCCCGCGCACACGTCGCACCCTACCAAGCTCATCACGCTGAAAGACGCGAAGGTCATCAACGCCGGTTCGCAGGAAGAATCGAACGCGAGGACCATCAACCAGCTGATAGTCAACCAGACGGTTGACGTTTGCCAGCTCCAGATGGGCCTTACGGAACTCAAGCCGGGCAGCGTGTGGAACACCATGCCGGCGCATATCCACGACAGGCGCATGGAGGCTTATTTCTACTTCAATGTGCCGGACGGACAGACGGTTTGCCACTACCTCGGCGAGCCGCAGGAGAGCCGCCACATCTGGGTGCACAACGAGCAGATCGTATTCTCGCCGGAGTGGTCGATACACTCGGGCGCAGGTACGTCCAACTACATGTTTATATGGGGCATGGCCGGAGAAAACCTCGACTACGGCGACACCGACAAGATCAATACCCTGGACCTGAAATAACCTGATTGCGAATAAACCTTAAAACCGATTATTATGCGTAGAATATTATTGTCACTGGCGCTCCTGCTATCGTGCCAGCTGGCGTTCGGGCAAAAAAGCCTGTTGACGAATTTCCCGGAAAACGCCGACCCCAAAGCTGTCGGCGACCTGTTGGCGAACCGTATAATCTATGCGGATTACATGATATACGGGAGTACGCTCCACTATGCGATGGTGTGCTACTGGAACGGTGCCCTCAAATATGCCGAACTGACGAAGGATAAAATGCTTTTGCAGCATCTGGAGGCTAAATTCGAACAGCTTGTGGATGTGGACAAACACCGCCTGCCGCCGAAGAACCATGTCGATCATAATATGTTCGGCAGCCTTTGTTTTGAATATTACAAACAGACAGGCGATGAGCGCTACCGTGAAATGGGGCTGTCGTATGCCGATACCCAATGGGAGGTCCCGGCCAATGCCAGGGAAAAAGAGAAAGAGTGGGCGGCCAAAGGCTATTCATGGCAGACACGCCTTTGGATCGACGATATGTATATGATAACCATCGTGCAGACAAGGGCGTACGAAACGACCAAGGAGATGAAGTACCTCGACCGTGCGGCCAGTGAGATGGTTATGTACCTCGACGAACTGCAGCGTCCCAACGGCCTGTTCTACCATGCCCCAGACGCGCCACACTACTGGGCGCGCGGCAATGGCTGGATGGCGGTCGGCATGACCGAACTCCTGCGCTACCTGCCCAAAAACCACGAACATTACGCACGCATCATGGACGGCTACCATAAAATGATGGAAAGCCTCCTCAAGTACCAGGCCCCGAGCGGCATGTGGAACCAGCTGATAGACCAGCCCGAATTCTGGGCGGAATCGTCGGGTACCGCAATGTTCGCTTACGCGTTCATCGAGGGTGTCAAGAGGGGATGGCTCGACGCCAATGTTTACGCCCCGGCCGCACGCAAAGCATGGATCGCGATGCAGGACTATGTGGACGTCAAGGGCGCTGTGGGCGAAGTTTGCATCGGTACCAGCAAAGACCCGAAGCAACAGCACTACTACGACCGCCCTCGCAGCAGGGGCGACCACCATGGCCAGGCGCCTTACATGTGGTGCGTGAACGCTTTGCTGGAAAAATAACAAATGCTTAAAACCAAACAACTTACAATCATGCGTAAAATATTGTTTTCCCTGGCGCTCCTGCTTTCGTGCCAGCTGGCGTTCGGGCAGAAAAGCCTGCTGACGAAATTCCCCGAAGGATCTAAACCCGAAGAGGTCGGGAAACTTCTGGGTTACCGTTTCGTGTATGGCGACTGGTCGCTGCACGGCGGCAAATGGGTCAACTACCCGATGACTTTCTACTGGAACGGCTCGCTGAGGTTTGCCGAACTGTCCAAAGACAAGGATCTCCAGGAATACCTGCTGAATAAATTCGAACCGCTCTTCGGCAAAGACAGCCAGTACCTGCCCATTAAGAACCATGTGGACCTCAATATGTTCGGCAGCCTGCCGCTTGAGATCTACCGCATAACCGGCGAAAAACGCTACCTCGATCTCGGGCTTCCGTATGCGGATACCCAGTGGGAGGTTCCGGCTAATATAGAAGAAACAGAGAAAGACTGGAAGAACATGAAAGAGTGGGCGGCCAAGGGATACTCATGGCAGACCCGCCTGTGGATCGACGACATGTACATGATAACCATCGTGCAGACACAGGCGTACAGGGTTACGAAAGACATGAAATACCTTGACCGCGCGGCTAAGGAGATGGTAATGTACCTCGACGAGTTGCAGCGCCCCAACGGCCTGTTCTACCACGCCCCCGACGTGCCATACTATTGGGCTCGCGGCAACGGCTGGATGGCCGCCGGTATGACCGAACTCCTGCGCTACCTGCCCAAAAACCACGAAAACTACGCGCGTATACTTGAAGGTTACCACAAAATGATGGAAAGCCTGCTGAAATACCAGTCGCCGGGCGGCATGTGGAACCAGCTGATCGACAAATCGGATATCTGGGCCGAAACATCCGGGACGGCCATGTTCACATACGCGTTCATCGTAGGGGTTAAACACGGCCTGCTTGACGCCAAGGTTTACGCTCCGGCCGCCCGCAAAGCGTGGCTCGCGATGGTAACCTATATCGACCACAAAGGCGCCGTATCCGAAGTTTGTGTCGGTACTAACAAGGAGAATTCGGAAAAGTACTACTATGATCGTCCGCGCCGTACAGGCGACTACCACGGCCAGGCCCCTTACATGTGGTGCGTGAATGCCCTTATGGAGAAATAGCTTACCGTCATCAGCGTAAGCCAAATACTGCGAAAGCCGGGGAATATTCCCGGCTTTCGTTATTACATGTCGCTTTTCCCGTTTCTCGCCGCCTTTTCCGTAGGCTTCTTAGTTTTCTTCGCTTTGGCTTTCGCCTTGTTGGCCTTCACGCAGTACCGCACGATTTTCTTTATCAGCGTCACGGGAAGGGGCTTGCCGATGGGGAACTGTATGGTTCCGCGGGAGGTTTTATAACCGGCCAGTTCTTCCTTGAACGCGGCTATCGCATCGGGCCCGGGGAACAGGCTGACATGTTTGGTAAATCCGCCGAAATAAGCCACCACGCCATCCTGTTTATAGACTGGCATCTCGTAGCTGATCGATTCCTGCGCTTCGGGCGCGGCCTGCCGGACGGCGAGGCGCATACGTTCAAGATACTCCTTCACATCTGGCGCGGCCAGCGCGATATACTCGTCGATGGTTTTAGGTTTTGTGGTTTCCATGGCTGGCTTAGTTTTATTAATCGGCACAATATACGGCTTTGTATTTAATTCCGCATTAGGAAATAAAAAAGGTTTATAGTAAATTCGTACCTCCAAAACTTAAAATCTTAAATCCTGAGAAGTATGCATTCATCCACTACATTGCCCAATAATAACCGCATAGAAATAGCTGACGTACTGCGTGGCTTTGCTGTGATGGGGATTACACTTATCCATTTTATCGAACGTTTCAGCCTCTATAGTTTCCCGGAAGAAACATGCGGGTTTCTTGTATTTACGGACAGGGTAATCTGGGATAGCGTGTTTTTTACTTTTGCCGGTAAAGCCTATTGCATCTTTGCGCTGCTTTTCGGATTCAGTTTCTTTATCCAGGACAACTCGCAAAAAGAAAAAGGGAAAGATTTCCGCGGACGGTTCGCATGGCGGTTGGTGTTGCTTTTCTTTATAGCCTGCGTCAATTCGATGTTGTTCCCCGGTGAAATATTGGTACTTTATGCGTTGCTCGGTTATGTGCTGATCGCGGTCTGCCGCCTTTCTACCCGCACGGTCGCGATCATAGCGGCAGTCCTCTTGCTGCAGCCTTTCGAGTGGGGGCAAATAATTTACGCGTTATTCAACCCCGGGTACGTGGCCAATGCCCAGTTCGATGTCCCGTACTGGGATATAGTCAACACGGCCCAGAGGGAAGGTTCTTTCCTCGAAATGTGCAAAACCGCGATATGGACGGGCAATATCGCCAATATGGGCTGGATGATATTGCATGGAAGGGTTACGCAAACCGCAGGGCTGTTCATGGTAGGCATGCTGATCGGGCGCGGCAAGGTGTTCCTCTATTCGGAAACGAATATCAAACTGTGGATCAAAGTGTTCATCATATCCGTTGCAGCCTTCTTCCCGCTTTACGGTTTGACGGCGCTGCTTCCCGATTTTATAACAAGAGAGGCGTTGCTTGCGCCTTCCGCCCTTATAGCCAAGTCGCTCTCGAATCTTGCGTTTACAGGAGTGCTGTTCGCAGGGGTGATACTTGTTTATTATCTGACAAAGTTCAGGCGTGTTTTTCATCAATTTGCGCCTTATGGCCGCATGAGCCTGACGAACTACCTGTCGCAGTCTTTGATCGGGGCCTTCCTTTTTTATAACTGGGGGCTGGGACTCTACCGGTATACGGGCATTACGGTCTGCTTTCTTATCGGCATAGGCGTATTTTTGCTGCAATACTTTTTTTGCCGCTGGTGGCTTCGTTCTCACCGCCAAGGCCCATTGGAATGGCTGTGGAAGAAGGCTACCTGGATCGGGACGGGCAAATGACAATCTCCGGTCTGTAAAAAGACCGAGTAAAGCAATGAAAAAAGCAGTTACATTTCTGTAACTGCTTTTTTGTGGTGCCACCAAGAATCGAAATTGGATTGGCATATAATGGATAATCAACTTATTAGGTTCGGCAAAAATAAATTAACCTACGACTCACATACGGTTAGGTGTCCTTTTATGGGAGTCAAATGCGTATCATTCTTGAAATTGGATTTCCCAACTTATTCTGCACAAAAAGTTAAGCACTTTTTGCGTTTAGTTTCCAGAACTCGTCGATAGTCATATTGTTCAGCGCTTTATGGCGTCTGATCTTATTATACCAGATTTCGATATATTCAAAGACTTCC
>JAVBMR010000011.1:0-77566 GCA_031552235.1 Tidjanibacter sp.
CTTGATGTTATCCCGTTCGTAACTCAACTTAACCGCACGTTCCTTGAACGAACGATCATACTGCCTGTGTGTTCCCATTTTTCAAAGTTAAGATTATTAAACAACCTTAACTTTTTGTGCGGACTAAGTTAGGAACTCCACCCCGTTTTTAAAGGCTAAGGCCGGGCTTTATGCCCGGCCTTAGTTATTTTATAACAGGATTATCACTTGGGGTGTTATTTGCTTTTTAGTCCGAAGCCAGCGGGGGGATGAATATCATTCAGCCCTCCGCCTCGGGTGGCTTCGGGCTTACGGCTTGCTCCGCAAGCCGAAACCGCTATTGTAAAACCATCAACATTAAAAAGGAATAATTCCGTAATTATTTTACAAAGAATAATCCCGTCAAAACATACCGGCAACGGCATAGGCGATCATTATAACCGAAACGGCTACCTTCGCTCCGGTGCCGCAAATGAACGCGGCGAACGACCAGAACGCCACCCGGAAAGCCTTGCCTACATCGTCCTTATTGTTTATCAACTCTCCCACAAGCGCGCCGAGGAACGGAAACAGGATCATCCCGACCGGCGGGAACACGAACATCCCGACCACAAGCCCTATCCCGGCTCCCAGCGTAGCGGAGCGCGAACCGCCGAACCTGCGCGTCATCCACACGGGCAGGAAATAATCCAACAGCGACACTGCCACCACGATTACCGCCCAAACGATAAAGAAATGCGTCGAAAAGTCGGCGTAACCGCTCCATTTCAAAAGAAGCAGCCCCACATATCCCAACGGCGGCCCGGGCAGGACGGGAAGTACGCTCCCGGCCAATCCGGCCAGAAGCAGCAGGCAGGCGATTATTAAAAGTACGATATCCATCTTGTAATCAAGAGCATATGGCGTGATCAGAGCGTCAGCATCACGAGCGACGAGGCCACGAACCCGCCGAAGAACCCTGCCGCCACCTGTGCCGGCGTATGCCGCCCGAGGTAGAGGCGCGACCACGCGAGTGCGCCGACCAGCAGCGTGGCTATGATCATATATGTCGAAAAATCGGAATGTTCGTTTATGCCGATCAGCAGCAGTATGGCATACACCCCGCCGATACCTGTCATGTGCAGGCTTATCTTCCAGAACGGCGTTACCACCAGCGCCACGGCGATACACGCCATCGCCGCGAGCATCCCTGTGAAAATGAGGTCGGCCCCTGGCTTGCGCATTATCAATACCGCGCACAGCCCATAGGCCAGCATTACCACAATCAGCGGCACGATGCGCTCCCGCCTGTTGTTCATCCTCAGGTCTTCGAGCGCCCCTATGGCGTTCAGCAGCAGGATGAACAGCGCCGGGACGACCATCGTGCAAACGACCACCGTGAGGATAATGGACATTTTGGCCTGGGGCGGGAACAGAAGCGCCATATACGAATTGGCGTATAGCATTATCAACACCGCGTACACGGGCATCACGAGCGGCTGCAAGATCGTGGATGTCAGCCTTGCCAGAGCATACGGTATCCCTTTACTGTTTGTTTCCGTCATTTATATCTCCTTCCTTAACCGCGCCACCGGGATCCCCAGCATCTCGCGGTATTTGGCCACGGTGCGCCGCGCGATCCGGTAGCCTTTTTCATTCAGTATATCCATAAGCACCTCGTCGGTGAGGGGCTTGCGCTTGTTCTCCTCGCGGATGCAGTCCGTGAGTATCTGTTTTATCTCGTAAGACGAAACTTCCTCGCCGCTGTCGGTCTGCATAGCCTCCGAGAAAAGTTGCTTTAGGGGCATGATGCCGAAATGCGTCTGTATGTATTTGCTGTTGACCACGCGCGAGATGGTCGAAACGTCGAGTCCCGTGCGGTCGGCTATGTCCTTGAGTATCATGGGGCGCAGCTTCCCGAAATCGCCGTCTTCGAAGAACGCCCCCTGGTAGGCCAGTATCTCGGTCATGGTGCGCATAAGCGTATCCTGACGTTGTTTTATGGCCGAAATGAACCATTTGGCCGAGTCGATCTTGCTCTTTAGGAACTGCATCGCCTCCTTCTCGCTCTCGCTGCCCCCGTGGGCCGCCGCCTTCTCCCGCACCATGTCCATATACTCGCGGTTGATCTTTACCTCCGGCACATTGCGCGCATTGAGGCACAGGTCGAACCGGCCGTCCTGGTAATCCAGCAGGAAATCCGGCGTGATATAAGGTGTCGAGTCGGTCCCGCCCTCGTTATACAGGTTGCCGGGCTTGGGCGAGAGGCCGGTTATTATCTCTATGGCGTCGCGGAACTCGTCTTCGGTTATGTCGAGGGCCGACATGAGTTTCTCATAGTGTTTCTTCGAGAACGCAGTGAAATAATCGGCCAGTATCTTCCGGGCTATGCGGAACGGCCTGGAGTTCTCCGGCCGCCTGTTGAGTTGAAGCAGCAGGCACTCCTGCAACGATCTTGCGCCCGCCCCCGAAGGTTCGAGTTCGTGGATCACTTTCAGCACCTCTTCCAGCTCCTCCACTTCCGCGTCGATGCCGAGATTGAACGCCATGTTGTCGGCCAGGGCTTCGAGATCGAAGCGCAGGTAGCCGTCGTCGTCGATGCTTCCGATAATATAGCTGGCTATCTGACTCTGCTTTGGCGTGAGGTCGCGGAAACCGATCTGCTCTTCGAGGTACTCGGCGAGCGAGCGCCCCTCGGTAATGTATACCGGCCTCTGCTGGTCGTCGCGCGAATGGTTGTCGGCGCGGAGCTTATAGCTCGGCGTATCATCTATGAACTCGTCGACAGACACCTGCTTAGGCTCTTCGCCCTCCTCTTTTTTCTCCTCGATTTCTTCCTCCAGCACCGGGTTTTCCTCGATTTCCTGCTTGATGCGCTGTTCGAGCTGCATGGTCGGGAGTTCCAGCAGCTTGATCATCTGGATCTGCTGCGGCGACAGTTTCTGAAGGAGTTTCTGGGCTTGGATCTGGCTTAGAGTCGGCATTACTTATTTATTTTATCGGGTTCCTTGCTTGTAGCCTGAAATTGCGTATCGCCTGCGGCGATTTAAAACTACTTCCCTCCGCTATTTCCGCACCGCGCTTCGCGCGACTGCGGGCTTCGGTCAGTGATTCTGACTTTTTCAAGAATTACTTCCCTCCGCTATTTCCGCACCGCGCTTCGCGCGACTGCGGGCTTCGGTCAGTGATTCTGACAAATCAGAATTCAGCATTTTTAGGCGTGCGGGGGAACGGGATCACGTCGCGGATATTGGCCATGCCCGTGACGAACAGGACAAGGCGCTCGAAACCCAGTCCGAAACCGCTGTGCGGAGCCGTCCCGAATTTACGGAGTTCCAAATACCACCACATGTCTTCCGGTTCTATGCCGATCTCCTGCATGCGTCCCACGAGTTTATCGTAGTCGGCCTCGCGTTCCGAGCCTCCGATGATCTCCCCTATCTTCGGGAAGAGCACGTCCATGGCCCTTACTGTCTTGCCGTCGTCGTTGAGCTTCATGTAGAAAGCCTTTATCTCTTTCGGGTAGTTGATCAAAATAACAGGCTTTTTGAAGTGCTGCTCGACGAGGTAACGCTCGTGTTCGCTCTGGAGATCGAGCCCCCATTCGACCGGGAACTCAAATTTCCTGCCACTTTTTTTCAGAATCTCGATACCGTCGGTGTAATCGAGCCTAACGAACTCATTGCCAACGACAAATTTTAATCTTTCTATAAGTTCGTTGTCGTACATTTTGTCGAGGAACTCAAGGTCGTCCTTGCAGTTGTCGAGGGCGTACCGTATGAGGTACTTCAGGAAATCCTCGGCGAGGTCCATGTCATCCACCAGGTCGTAGAACGCGATTTCCGGCTCTATCATCCAGAATTCGGCAAGGTGGCGCGGCGTATTCGAGTTCTCGGCGCGGAACGTCGGCCCGAACGTATACACCTTCGACAAAGCCATAGCACCTATTTCGGCCTCAAGCTGTCCCGAAACCGTCAGGTTGGTCGCCTTGCCGAAGAAGTCATCCGAATGGTCGACCTTTCCGTCCTCAGTTTTGGGGAGGTTATTGAGGTCGAGTGTCGTCACTTCGAACATAGCTCCGGCGCCTTCGGCATCGCTGCCCGTAATAAGGGGCGTGTGCATGTAGTAGAACCCGCGGTCGTTGAAATATTTGTGGATGGCGTAGGCCATAGCATGGCGTACGCGCAGCACAGCGCCGAACGTATTGGTGCGCGGGCGCAGGTGCGCTATCTCGCGCAGGAACTCCAGCGAGTGGCCTTTTTTCTGGAGCGGATAGGTTTCCGGATCGGCCTTGCCGTATATCTCGATAGCTTTCGCCTGCACCTCGACCGGTTGCCCAGACCCCTGGCTCTCTACCAGAAGCCCGTCCACGCGGAGGCTCGCCCCTGTGGTTATATCCTTCAGCAATTCCTCGGGGAAAGCGGTCGGGTCTACCACGATCTGGATATTATTTATAGTCGAACCATCGTTCAAAGCTATGAACGCCACGTTCTTATTGCCGCGTTTCGTGCGTACCCAACCCTTTACGGTCACATCCACATTCCTCTCCTGCGAGCCCAACAGCCCGGCGATAGTGGTCCTTTTTCCTGCTTCAGACATTATATTTAAGTTGTTTGGTTTTTTATAATCTACAAATATCGTAAATTTTTCCGAAACGCCATAGGTTCGGCACCTCAGAATTTCCGGGCGGGGCCTATCCCGAATCACATTTTTTAATACCTTTGTGTTGTTCGAAAGTGAAAACGGAAGCGTATGGAAGCAAAATACCGCAAACTGACCGTGGAGGAGATAGGCCGGCTCGAAAGCAATGGCTGCATGTGTCCCGACTGGACGCTCGTGGAGGCGGCCAGCGAAGGCTTCGACACGAAATTCGTCCGCCAGTCGCGTTTCGTCGGCCGCATCAGGCTCGGCGCCAACTCGGCGCAGCCCGCAGGCGTGTACAATGCCATGCTGGCGGACTGTACGGTCGGCAACAACGTGCTTATACAGAACATCGGCGGCGTCATCAAAAATTACGACATAGCGGACAATGTGCGCATCGAGAACTGCGGCGCGATAGTCTGCGACGGCGAGGGCAATTTCGGTAACGGGGTCGAAGTGAAAGCAGTCAACGAAGGCGGCGGACGGGAAGTGACCCTGTTCAACGGACTGACGGCGCAGTTCGCCTACATGACGGCCATGTACCGCGAAAACCCGGAGTTTACCGCCGCCATGAAAAAAATAGCGCTCGCCGAGCGCGGCAAAATACAGGCAGGACGAGGATATATCGCACGCGGTGCACATCTGGCCGGCTGCGGAAAGCTGCTGAACGTGAACGTGGGAGAAGCGGCCCTCATAGAGGGCGCATCGAACCTGCGCAACGGTACTGTCAACAGCACGGAAGAGTCCCCGGCATATGTAGGCGGCGGGGCAAAAGCCTTCGACTTCATTTGCGCCGAAGGCTCGAAGGTAGACAACGGGGCGATACTCGAACGCTGTTTCGTGGGCGAAGGCTGCCGGGTAGACCAATATTTTTCGGCCGTCGACTGCCTTTTCTTCGCCAATTCCGATGTGGCCAACGGCGAAGCCTGCTCCGTATTCGCAGGCCCTTTCACCGTGTCGCACCACCGCTCGTCGCTGCTCATAGCAGGTTATTTCTCGTTCTTCAACGCAGGCAGCGGCGCGAACCAAAGCAACCACCTTTTCAAAACCGGGGCTGTCCACCAGGGCATCCACGAGAGGGGCTGCAAGTTCGGAAGCAACGCCTACGTGATGCTTCCGGCACGCGAAGGGGCTTTCTCGGTGGTCATGGGACGCCACACGAGCCATCACGACACCAAAGACCTGCCCTACTCCTACCTCGTTGAAGAGGACGGCAAGACTTTCGTTATCCCGGGAGCTAACCTGCGCAGTTTCGGCACGGCGCGCGACATGGCCAAATGGCCCGCGCGCGACAAACGGCGGCTGGGACGCGACATCGTAAACTTCGAGGAATACAACCCTTATATCGGACAAAAGCTCATCGCGGGCTTAAAAATCTGCGAAACCCTGCTGGCGAAGGAAGCCCGTGAAGTACACATTTTCAACCGCGTAAGGATAAAACCCGCGCTCCTCAAACGCGGCGCCGAAAACTACCGCCTGGCACTGGACGCCCTGCTCGGATCGTTGCTGACACTGGACGCGGCGCCATCCGGCAACGCCTGCCAGTGTTGGGCAGACATGGCCGGGATGTTCGCGCCGGCAAGCGAAATAAAGGCACTTGTCGAAAACATTACCGCAGGCAAAATCAGCGACGCGAAGGCAATAAATTCGGAACTCTCGCGTATACATAAGAATTACGCCGCCGATGCCAAAGCGTGGGCGCTGTCGGCCCTGCGTGAGCGTCTCGGTCACGGACCATCGCCCGAAGAGGTCGCGGCGGCGGCAGCAAAAGGCGCGGCAGCGGCGGAAACGATAGCGGCCATGAGGCGCGAGGACAGCCTCAAGGACGACGACAAGGTCATGCAGACCGGTTACGGCATCGACGCCCCGGACGCAACCGCGGCACAGGCGGATTTCGAAGAGGTCAGAAAATCACAAAGACATTAATATAAAGTACGGAAACAACTACCCAAAATGAAGAACACCCTGAAGGTACGATACATCAAAGGCATAATCGCGGCTTGCGCGCTCCTCGCGGCCGCCGGCGCATCGGCGCAACCATACAAATTCACAGGCGAAGAGTGGAAGGACCCGAACATATACTCGATCGGCACAGCCCCCCTGAGAACCGAATTCATAAGTTTCGACACGCGCGACCACGCCGAAAAAGAAAAGCGCGAGAGCAGCCCATACTACATGCCACTCGACCTGAAGACAAACAACACGACGGGGCCGGAATACTCGGGTAAAAGCACCGTAACGGTCGACATACCGTACATGTGGCTCGACCGCGACGTGTTCCTGCATGTGGGGCTCGACGCCGAGGCGTATTACGTCATCGTGAACGGCAGTACCATAGGCTACCTGCGCGACAACTCCACCCCGGCCGAATTCAACATATCCCCCTGGATCACAGACGGCCGGAACACGATAACCATCGAATATTCCGGGCGGAACGATGCCGGGAAGATGGGATACCGCTCGCCGCATGCCGAAAATAACGTGTACATATACTCGCAGCCAAAAACACGCATCGAGAACTACACCGTCACCACACGCATAGACTCCACCAAAACGCACTGCATCCTCAGGGCCGAAATAGCACTTTCGAACAGCTACAACTCGCGCGAAACGTTCAGGGTCGGCTATGACATTTACATGCCCAACGGCGGCAAGATGGTCTTTTACGACCTGCGCGACGTCACGCTCGAAGGCAACAGCCGCGACACCGTCGTGTTCGAACAGCGCATCTACAACAACGTCATGGGCAACCTGTGGAGCGCCGAGACCCCCAACATCTACGACATGACACTCAACATCAGCTACGATAAAAGGTGGATCGAATACGTTCCCGTCAACGTGGGTTTCGGCGAAACGACGTTCAGGGACGGCGTGGTATACCGCAACGGCAAACCCCTGGCCATAAAGGCCGTGAGCTATGCCAAAGCCTACAAAGACCTCACGCCCGGCCACCTGAAAGCGCTCAAAAAAGCGGGATACAACACCATAATGACCGACATCCCCCAACCCGTATGGTTCTACGACATGTGCGACGCCGCCGGGATGTACGTGATCGAAAGCGCCAACATATACTCATGGGACGGCGCCGACAGGCGCGTTGGCCGGAACAAACGCAACGACCCGGCATGGCTCGGCCTGTTCATGGGCCGCGCGCAGGCCATGTACGCACGCGTGAAAGACCGCCCATGCATCATCGGCTGGTCGATCGGAGGAGAAGAAGGCAACGGATACAACATGTACAAGGTCTACCAATGGATGAAGGCGCAGGGCGACCAGCGTCCCGTGATATTCAATTACGCCGAAGGCGAATGGAACAGCGACCTCTCGGTCAGTGCGGAAAACGGGGAGGCCGTCCTCGAAAAACTCGGGCAGAAAGTCCCGGAACGAAAGGCCGACTAACATGACCATCGACCTTATCACGGTCGGGAAGACCGACTCCGGCGAGGTCGCCCAGCTGGTAGCCATGTACCAGAAGCGCATAAACCGCTACGTGAAATTCTCGGTCATCCAGCTTCCGGACATCCGCAACGCCAAAAACATGCCCGAAGAATCGCTCAAACGCGAAGAGGGGACTATGATACTTAAAAATATCGCCGACGGCGACCACATGGTACTGCTCGACGACAAAAGCCGCGAACACACCTCGCCCGGCTTTGCCGACTGGCTCCAGAAAAAGATGAACGGCGGGGTACGCAGGCTCGTGTTCGTCATCGGGGGCGCATACGGCTTCTCTTCCGCCGTGAAAGAACGCGCCAACGACGCGGTTTCGCTCTCGAAGATGACCTTCTCGCACCAGATAGTCCGGGCCATATTCGCCGAACAGCTCTACCGCGCCTTCACGATCCTGAACAACGAACCGTACCATCACGAGTAGGCATGCACCCATGAATGGGTAATGAAGCAAAAAATGCTACGGCACGAACAGGGATAATTCCGGAACAGAATCAGCGCGCCCCGCATAACAAGCCGATCATATGTTACAAATGGTAAGAGGCGGCTTCCCTGACCGGCTCGACATGCACATTGACATGGGTGTCCTCGCCGTAGCGGCTGCGGAGGCGGTTCTCAATCAGTTTCGTCAATTCGTGGGCGTCGCGGACTGACATCGAACCGTCAACCCGAATGTGTATCTCGATGGCATAATTATTCCCGATGCACCGCGTATGCAGGTTGTGCGGATCGTCCACGCCAGGCGTCATCATGACCGTGTTGAATATCTCGGCCTCGACATCCGGCGGAAGCGACCTCTCCAACAGCTCGTTCATGGCCGGGACGATCAGCTCGAACGCCACCTTTATAATAAAGACGCTCACGACCACCGCCGCTATCGGATCAAGCACAGCCCACCCCGGCCCCAACAAGATGGCCCCGCCTATGCCGACGGCCGTGCCGATAGACGAGAAAGCGTCGGAACGGTGGTGCCAGGCGTTGGCTATCACGCTGTGGCTCTTCTCGCGCCGCCCCACGGCCACCGTCACCCTGTACAACACCTCTTTGGCCGCTATCGACACCAGCGCGGCGATCAGGGCGATGTAACCGGGCGTGGCAAGCACTTCACCCTTAAAGAAAAACATATAGATCTTGTGTCCGCCCTCCCACATAAACCTGAAGCCCACGAAACACAGCACAAAACCGATAATGGCGGTAGCGCAGGTTTCATACTTCCCGTATCCGTAATTGTGCTTCCTGTCGCGCGGCCGTGACGATATGTGTATGAATACCAGAACAATGACGTCGGTTATGAAATCCGAAAGGGAATGTACGGCATCTGCCAGCATGGCAGAACTTCGGCCAAGTATCCCGGCCGTGAACTTCAGCACCACCAGACCGAAGTTGACCAGAGAACCCAAAAGGGTTATACGAACGACAGCCTTCTTTCGCGATTCCCTTTCGGTTATGGCTGTTTTATGCTTCTTCATATGTAACAAATTTAATCAGGCATGCGTTATACAAAAGACATGGTTAAAGTAGTTTTGCGTATCCCAAAAAAAAACGAGGAAGGGGGCCATCCCGGCGACCTTCCTCGATAGGGGATTTCAGATCTCCCCAAAACTACTAACCCAAACTTAAATAAATGAAGAAACTTTTCGTATCCACGCCCCGAAGCGCGATGGCTTCTTTGAACGGCGTGAAAAACATGTCAATCCTTCACTTTTACCATATTCAAATCGCATGCCAAAGTCAAATATCAATGACACTTTTTTTAAATATTGGCAACAACCTAACATACCAAATTAAAAGGTTTGTTCAAATTTAATAAAATAACGCGGGCTGTCTGCCGGACAGCCCGCGTTATTTCCATATATAGACCCTCGGCAGGCCCTTGTTTTGCGAATGGTGAAAAATATTATTTCGCCTGTTTCGTTTTGTACGCCGCGGAGAACTTTCCCTTGCTCATAGAGGAAAGTTTGCCACGGATAAGCGTTTTCCTCAAAGGGTTTATCAGGTCGGTAAAGACCGTTCCTTCGAGATGGTCGTACTCGTGCTGGATGACGCGGGCAGCAAAATCCCCGAATTCCTGATCATATTCGTTGAAGTCCTCATCAACCCAGCGGATGCGGATGCGCTCGGGACGGTAAACGTCTTCGTTCAGCCCCGGCAGGCTCAGGCATCCCTCCCCCATCGAAACCTCCTCCTCGCTCTCCCAGTATATCTCTGGGTTGATGAACACCTTCCGAAAATCGGCATAGGCAGGGTCTTCGTCGGCATAATTGGTTATATCGACCACGAACATACGGACGGGAAGCCCTATCTGCGGAGCGGCAAGCCCCACCCCGCTGGCCGAATACATCGTTTCGAACATGTCGGCCACAAGTTTTTTTAGTTCAGGGTAATCCCTGTCCATGTCCTTTGTTTCGTCGCGCAGCACATGCGATCCGTAAACGTAAATCGGGTATATCATAGTTGTTTCGTTTGTTTGAATATAAGTTACTGTTTCTTTGTTACTTTTTACCATCGCCGTAAAAAGTAACCAAAAAGGTCTAGAAAATAAGTCTCACATCTAATTCCTCCTTTTAGGCGCTCCGCGCCTAACGGTCGTCGGACAATATATGTCTCGACTTATTTTCGTCCCGGTCGGCTTCGACCGCTGCTCACGAAAACAATGCGGGTAACCAGTTCTATGATTTCAGTGACGGTTTTTCGGGGTAATGTTATATATAGTTGCCTGTTAAAACTATCTCCCTGCCGCCTCCATATATCCCTGCAGGATTATGGTGGCGCTCACTTTATCCACAAGCCCCTTGTCGCGGCGCTTCATTTTCGGCACGCCGCTTTCGATTATCGCGCGCTGCGCGAGCACCGAGGTAAACCGCTCGTCCCACCAGTCGAACCTCATCTGCGGAAATTTCACCCGCGCCTTTTCCACAAACTTTTCGATATGCGGCAGTGTTTCCGACGGCGACCCGTCCATGCGTGTCGGGCGGCCGACCACAATAATATCAACGTCGTTCGAGGCGAGATATTTTGCAAGCCATGGCATTATCTCCGCTGTCGGGACGGTCTCCAACCCGCCGGCAATTATGCGCAACGGGTCGCTCACCGCAACACCCGTGCGCTTCATTCCATAGTCTATTGCCAGAATCCGCCCCATATGGGCGCAAAGTTACGTTTTTTTTATATATTTGTCGATTAATGCAAACGGATTCGAAAAACAAAAACAACATAAAACCATGACACAGGAAGAACTTTTCAAGAAACTGATCGCCCACTCGAAAGAGTACGGCTATATTTTCCCTTCGAGCGAGATCTACGATGGGCTCGGCGCCGTTTACGACTACGGCCAGATGGGCGTGGAACTCAAAAACAACATCAAGAAGTATTGGTGGGACTCGATGGTGAAACTGCACCAGAACATCGTTGGCATCGACTCCGCAATCTTCATGCACCCCAAGATCTGGGAAGCGTCGGGACACGTGAGCGCCTTCAACGACCCACTCATCGACAACAAGGACAGCAAGAAACGCTACCGTGCCGACGTGCTGATGGAAGAGCATCTTGCCAAACTCGACGATAAGATCGAAAAAGAGGTTGAGAAAGCTCGCAAACGTTTCGGCGAGTCCTTCGACGAAAAGATATTCCGCGAAACCAACGAACGTGTCGCAGGCTACATAAAAGAGCGCGACGCTTTCCATGCACGCATGGTCAAGGCGCTCAACGACACCGACCTGGACGAAATGCGCCAGATAATCGTGGATGCCGAAATCGCCTGCCCCATCAGCGGAACCCGCAACTGGACCGAAGTGCGCCAATTCAACCTGATGTTCAGCACCCAGATGGGGGCGACCTCCGACGGCTCGAACACCATATACCTGCGCCCTGAAACGGCACAGGGCATCTTCGTCAACTTCCTCAACGTGCAGAAGACCGGCCGCATGAAAATACCGTTCGGTATAGCACAGATAGGCAAGGCGTTCCGCAACGAGATCGTCGCCCGCCAGTTCATCTTCCGTATGCGTGAGTTCGAACAGATGGAGATGCAGTTCTTCGTTCGTCCTGGCGAGGAACTGACGTGGTTCCACAAATGGAAACAAACCCGTATGCGCTGGCACCAGTCGCTCGGCTTCGGGGCGGAGAACTACCGCTTCCACGACCACGACAACCTGGCGCACTACGCCAACGCCGCCACAGACGTGGAATACAAATTCCCGTTTGGGTTCAAGGAAGTGGAGGGCATCCACTCGCGTACCGACTTCGACCTCGGCAGCCACCAGAAATTCTCAGGCAAAAAGATACAGTACTTCGACCCGGAAACTGGCGAAAGCTACGTGCCTTACGTAGTCGAAACCTCTATCGGGGTCGACCGCATGATACTTCAGGTACTTTCGGCGTCGTACACCGAGGAAGCGCTCGAAAACGGCGAAACCCGTGTGGTTATGCGCATCCCGCCGGCAATCGCACCGGTGAAGGTCGCGATCCTGCCGCTCGTCAAGAAGGACGGCCTGCCCGAAATCGCGCAGGACATCCTCGGCAAAATCAAGTACGATTTCGTGTCGCAGTACGACGAGAAGGACAGCATCGGAAAACGCTACCGCCGCCAGGACGCTATCGGGACCCCGCTCTGCGTGACGATAGACCACCAGTCGGTCGAAGACAAGACAGTTACCATCCGCTACCGCGACACCATGGAGCAGAAGCGCGTGCCGATCGCCGACCTGCCCCGGATCATCGAGGACGAGGTAAGCATGAAGAAACTCTTCAAGATCATCGAAACGGAGCCGGGCTGCTAACGACATCATTTTAAGCGATGCAATAAAAAGATATAGCGCACGTTAGTGTGCTATATCTTTTTTACACAACCCGTTGCGCCTGTTTATGCCATTTGCCGCAGATATGTTTTCAAAGTGGCGTAAAAGTGACGCTTTAAAGGCGTATGAAGTTTTTGCCGGCAATTTAAATTAATCATATTCTTGTACAAACGATTTTAGCAATGAAGCAGCCTGAATTAGGACGCAAGGTTTTGGAGTTGAGGCAACGCATGGAGCTCACGCAAGCCGAACTGGCTGAAAAATGCAACCTGAGCTTGCGGACCATACAAAGGATCGAAGCCCTGGAAGTAACCCCGAGAAATTACACCGTCAGGGCCATCCTTTCATGCCTTGGATATGTTCCGGACGAACTATCGAAAGATAGTTCCGTAGAGGACACAGGCAAAAGGAATCGTAAAAAAAGAACCGGGCGCCCGTTTAAATACGTACAAGAATTGTTTAACTTAAAACACAACACCATGAAAAAACTATCGGTATTATCACTGTTCGCCGCCCTGCTGTTCGCCGGGATATTCTTTGCAAATACAAGTCTCAGCGCACAGAAAAAGGGCATGAAAGCTACTTCGGAATCTTTAGTCGGAGTCTGGCAGCAGATCGTTATTGACCACAAAACAAATACGATCCAAGCCTATATACCATTCCTTAAGATAATCAACTCCGACGGCACATATGTTCATATTCAAATGTTAGGCGGCGCTCCGGCTTTTTTCAATGCGGCAGGCAAATGGAAAGTGACTTCCGACACCACATTCCTCGAATATGTCGAACCGTCGTACGGCAAGCCTGCACGTACCGAGGACCAAACATTCAAAATCGAGAAATACGATTTTGGCACATTCATGCATTCAAGGTTCCACACTGTGGGTACAAAAATGGAAGACATCGAAGAGGTTTGGCAAAAAATCGACTACTACAAAGAAAGCCCTAAAAAGTAACGTGGCAGGATACAAAAGAGGAAGCGGACATTTTGTCCGCTTCCTCTTTTGTAATGTACGCCAGGCACCTACCTGCGGCGCCTGTTCGCTATCATCGACATTATTGTCGAGAAAGCGGTGGACGCGATCCCAGCGATATTGCGCAACGGGGCGAGTTTTTCATCTATAAGCATGCGTATGTTGCCCCAACTGACGAATTCCTTAAACGTTTCCCACTGGTTGCGGAATTCATCCTCTTTGAGCCTGGTCTGCATCTTCAGCAACTTCCTTTCCAACCGCAGCTTACTCAGGGAATCTATATAATAATATCTGCTTTCCGGAGTACTCATGGCCTGTCGTCTTTTGAAGGTGCGAAAATCATACGGGCGAACATACCGACCATCTTGTCGACAAACTTCACCCGCATCAACCATATCAGCAGGGCAACGAGAAGGTAGAACCCGCCTACCACAACCGCCCCCCAAACCATAGAACCCAACCACTCGCCGACCAGCAACGCGAGTACGACGGAGAACGCCAGCAACGCGATGGAGCAAAGCACGATCACTATGACGAGTGCCAACCCCTTACCGATGACGGTCGAAAGCCCCTCGACGACGCTCAGTTTGACTGAGTCGGTACGCATCCTGAGATACGCCGTCACCTCGTCCTCAAGCCGGTCTATATGTGGCAGGTTCGGATCCGTAGGTTTTATCATTTTTTACCGCGGATCGTTTGTTTAACCTCCCTGGTGGTTTCGGAAACAGCGTCCTGCACTACGCCTACGAGTTCCCGTCCGAGTTCAATGTCGTCGGACACGACTTTACGTATCTTGGAGCGAAGCACTTCTCCTTTTTCAGGCGCCATAAGCAATGCGACGGTAGCTCCTACCGCGGCACCGCAAACAAAATAAAGTAATTCTTTCATAATCGTAAGATTTTAGGCAATGGAGTCTACCATCTGCTGTTAGTACTATAAATATAAAACATTAAAATTGAATAACCCATAACATTCCAATGCAAATATGGTTCCAAAGATGAAAATAGAAACTGGTGGCATCCGGCAAGACCTGACGCAAGCCCAGGGAGAACTGACGCAATGTGCCGGCGGCATGGCAGATGGGAGACGCGTTGTGGCGTGGAAAAATGAAGCGAGATAAACGCGGGAATGTACCAGGAAGACAAAAAATGGGATCAACCCGAGAGACAGGCAAGGTCTGCCCGAAAACAAAAAAACGCCGACAATCATCAGATTATCAGCGTTTTACTAAGTGGTCCCTCTGGGGCTCGAACCCAGGACCCCAACATTAAGAGTGTCGTGCTCTACCAACTGAGCTAAAGAACCGTTGTACCGGGGATAACCCCCGTCTTATGGGGTGCAAATATAGGGCATTTTTAACCAACCGCAAAATATTTCCTGCAAAAATATAACGTATAGGGCATGGATTCGTGCGGGAACGCCAAACATAAAACCTCAAACCTCAAAAGCCGAAGCCCCTATCTCCTTGAATCCGCGCAGGAATTCTTCGACGCCCATGCGTTTTTTGCCTGCCGCCTGCAATTCGGTTACGAGCAGCGACCCGCTGCCGCACGCTACCTCCATATATGTCCTGCCGTCGGACGCCACGCTTCCCGGAACCGCTCCTGCCCGGCCTTTCCCAATCCGCGCGCTGTATATTTTTATCTGGACGTCTTCCGTACCAGGCCTTTTCAGTACCGACCAGGCCGCCGGGTAAGGCGAAAGTCCGCGGACAAAATCGTACACCGTCCGGGCATCGGCCCCCCAATCGATGCGGCAATCGTCCTTGAATATCTTCGGGGCGGGCTTGAGGCCCTCGTCGCTTGCAGGTTGTTCGATGGGTTCGGTGTTGCCTGAGGCGATTTTATCCACCGTTTCCACCACGAGTTCAGCACCAACGTACATCAACTTGTCATGGAGTGTCCCGGCGGTATCTTCATCGGTTATCGCAACCTCGCGCCTGCCGATGACTGCCCCCTTATCTATCTCGCTGTTAAGCATGAACGTCGTGACACCCGTTACGGTTTCGCCGTTCATTATCGCGCGGTTTATCGGTGCCGCGCCGCGATACTGCGGAAGAAGCGACGCGTGGAGGTTGAACGTGCCGAGCCTCGGCTGCGCCCACACGGCCTCAGGCAACATGCGGAAAGCAATAACTATCCCAAGGTCGGCGTCCAACGCGGTCAATTCTTCGAGAAATGCCTGGTCTTTCAACTTCTCGGGCTGCAGGACAGGCAAGCCGGCCTCCAGTGCATACTCCTTAACGGCGCTCTGCTGAAGTTTCAGTCCGCGCCCTGCCGGTTTATCCACGGATGTCACCACCCCCACGACGTTATAACCGCCCTCGACCAACCGCCGAAGCGATTCCACGGCGAAATCGGGCGTACCCATAAAAACTATCCGCAGGTTCTTCCCGCTCATCATATTGACTGTATGCTATATAATTTTCGTAGCCGCAATAAGTTCAATTAGCACGCCTAACGGCCGGTGCATCATTCCGTGTCATGGAAATGACCCGTGTGCCGGCAGGCACTTACTGCTCTTTATTGAAAAGCCCGAGGGTGTGGCCCATGCGCTTTTCTTTCGTTTCGAGGTATTTCTTGTTGTATTTGTTCGGGGCGATGACGATAGGCACGATCTTGTCGATCGAAAGGCCGTAGCCCTCCAATCCCACGCGCTTCAGCGGGTTGTTAGTCATAAGGCGCATTTTTTTGACGCCTATTTCGTGAAGGATGCTGGCGCCTACGCCATAATCGCGTTCGTCGACCGCGAAACCGAGCTTGATATTGGCCTCGGCCGTATCATAGCCCTCTTCCTGTAACTTATAGGCTTTGAGCTTGTTGCACAGCCCTATCCCGCGCCCTTCCTGGTTCAGGTAGACTATCACGCCTTTACCTTCTTTTTCGATCATGCGCATGGCTTCGTGGAGCTGGTCGCCGCAGTCGCAGCGCTGCGAAGCGAAGATATCGCCGGTCATGCACGACGAATGTACCCTCACAAGCACAGGTTCGTCCACAGCCCATTCGCCCTTGATGAGCGCTATATGCTCCATCCCGTTGCTTTTCTGCACGAACGGAATAGCCTTGAAGTCGCCATAATCGGTAGGCATCTCGACAGTCACACCCTTTTCAACGATAGATTCGTTCCTAAGGCGGTAGGCGATAAGGTCGGCGATGGATATTATCTTCAGATTGTATTCCCTGGCTATTTTCAGCAGATCGGGCATGCGCGCCATCGAGCCGTCCTCGTTCATTATTTCTATCAGCGCCCCACCCTCTTTCAGTCCGGCAAGGCGTGTCAGGTCTACCACCGCTTCGGTGTGTCCCGGGCGGCGGAGTACGCCCCTGTTGCGTGCCCTGAGCGGGAAGATATGCCCCGGGCGGCCGAGGTCTGACGGCCTCGTTTCCGGATCGACCAACGCCTGGAGCGTCCTTGCCCTGTCCGAAGTCGAAACGCCCGTCGTGCATCCGTCGCCGAGGTAATCGACCGACACCGTGAACGGCGTGCCGAGCATGGACGTATTGTCGCGGACCTGCATCGAGAGTTCGAGCTCGGCGCAGCGGTCCTCGGACAGCGGCGCGCACAGCACGCCTCGCCCGTTCTTGAGCATGAAATTGACTATCTCGGGCGTGACCTTTTCGCCGGCCACCACGAAATCCCCTTCGTTCTCGCGGTCCTCGTCGTCCACGACTATCAGCAACCGTCCCGCGCGTATCTCCTCGATACCCTCCTCTATCGTGTTAAGCACTTTTTTTTGAGCGTCCATATTTATTTTTTATGTCTTTGTATTTTCGTTTCGCGTAATCGCGGAGTTTTATCAGCTTCATGTAGTACCAATCGGCGTTGAGCAGGTTCGAGTCGTTCGTGGCCTTATATATCAGGAACAAACCAATCGGCAGCAGGATGATGGACGATATCCACGACCCGAACGAAGCGTCCCATGTGCCTTCGCGGGCCATGCTCTTGCCCAGCACGGTCACCATATAATACACGACGAAGAATCCGACCGACACCACTATCGGCATCCCCATCCCGCCGCGGCGGATTATCGCACCGAGCGGCGCCCCGATCAGGAAGAAGATCATTATGGACACCGGGAGCGCCAGTTTGTTATGCCAGTCGAACTGGTAGCGGTACAGCTCCGTGTACTTTTCTTTCGACAGGCTCTCGTCGCTGATGAACATCGACCGTGAGTTGCGGGCGTTGTGCGCCGCGCCCGACCAAACCGTCTGTTTATCTTTTATACCAAGTTTAGCTATCGAATCCGACACAAGCACGGGCGTCCTGGTGCTTTTGAGGGCACGCAGGCTGTCGACGGCGATGTCGGGGTCGTTCGGGAATATATACGATGCGAACAAAGGCCCGTAAGCCTCCATCTCCAGCGCCACGGTTTCGCGCGTCAGCGAGTCTATGCCGCGTTCCAACTCGCCCATGTTCTGCATCTCGCTGCTTGAGAAAAGTCCCGCGTCGGTGCGCTGGAAGTCGAACCCGGACATGGCGACAGACATATTCTGTTCAGAGAACATGCGCCTCGTCAAACTGTTCTTATTGTACCACTGCAGGCTTCTCGTCTGCTCGAACGACTCGCCGTTGAACAGCGTCACCAACAGGAATTTGCGATCAGGCGACAGCCTTATATACCCCGATTCGGCGATGGTGGTCGACATCTTATTGAGGTCGTTGTAGTCGTATATGAGCACGTCGGTCAGCAGGCCCGTTTCCTTATTGTGGTGGGACACGCGCACGCTCATCCCTGGTATGTCGTTGGTGAACAGGCCGTCCTTGAACTCTATTTCCTGTTTTTGGTTGCTGATGTCATAGAGCATCGCCTTCATCTGGCGCGTAGCGTATGGCACGAGGTTGTTTCCGGCGTAGAACCCGCCTATCGAGATGAAGACCATCAGTATGATAAGCGGCTTCATGATCTTCGGGAGCGACATGCCGGCCGATTTCATGGCGAGCAGTTCGTAGTTCTCGCCCAGGTTGCCCATCGTCATGATCGAGGCGAGGAGCGTAGCCAGCGGAAGCGCCATCGGGATGCAGGTCAGCGAGACGTAGAACAGCAACTCCGCCATGACGTCCAGCCCGAGGCCCTTACCCACGATCTCGTCGATGTACTTCCACAGGAAGTTCATGATGAAGATGAACATCACGATGAAAAACGTGAGGAACATCGGCCCTGCATAGGTTTTCAGTATGAGTCTGTATATGGTCTTCATTGCTTCGCGCGCGCGGATTTACCAGACAAAGGTAAGAGTTTTACTATAATAAGCGTCAGCGTCAGGACAAATATTGCAGCCGCCCCGGCCGGAATGTTCAGATAATAACTCGTGACCAACCCCGCGATATTGCCGCAGATCCCCAGCACCACAGCCCACACGGTTATGCTTCCGTAGTTCTTTGTGAACACGTTGGCTATCACCGCCGGGAGCGTGAGCAACGAGATAAGCAGCACTATACCGACAGTTTTAATCGAAAAGACAATGGCGAGGGCCACCAGCACCGCCATGGCATACGATATGAATTTGACCGGGACGCCCTGGCTCTGGGCGAACTGGCGGTCGAACGCCGCGAACACTATCTGGCGCCAGGCCACGCCGAACACCGCCACGACAACCACAGCCAGGCACCCCAACGTTACCAGATCGGCGGTGGTCACGGTCAATATGTTGCCGAACAGGAAGCTCATCAGATTGGGGACGTACCCCGGGGTCATGTAAATGAATATTATGCCTATCGCCATCCCCACCGACCAGATTATGCCGATGGCCGAATCCTCGCGCATTTTCTTCCGCGCCGACACCCACTCAATCCCCATGGCCGAAAGCACGGCGAAAATACTCGCCCCCACTATCGGGTTCGCCCCGAAATAGTAGGCTATCCCGATGCCGCCGAACGAGGCGTGTGTGATGCCGCCGCTGAGGAACACCGTCCGGCGCGCCACTATGTAAGTGCCTATTATGCCGCACACAAGCCCGGAAAGGATGCTCGCCAGAAAAGCGTTCATCAGGAACCTGTATTCGAATATGCCGGAGATTATGTCCACTCGCCGAGAATTTTACCCTGACAAAGATAGTGCAAGCCGAGCGACAAGCCAAATTTATTCAGGATTATCCCGTTTAGACTTGTAATCTCTCCTTCGAAGATAATGCCTGCTGTACAAATACTTTTGTTAACGAATCAAAAAAAACGATTCGTTTTCCTCCTCTTGGCGGGGCATAGCCTGCAAGCAGTCTCTGCTCCCGCTGCGAGCGTCGGTTCAGGCGCCCCTGCCCCACATCGGGGGCGCCTGACGGCCTTCGAAGAAGGCCGAGCAAGATTTATAAGGGATAACTCCGAATTTATTTGAACCCGTTGTGCATTTAGAAAAACGAGGCATTAAAGTCTCTTTTGCCTGAAATTCAGCTTTGCTTTGCAACGCTGTCGGCCCGCAATCGACGCTGCGAGCGAGAGCAGATGCCACTTGTGGCATCTGCCGAGCCGCGAGGAGAAAAACAAACGAAGTGCAGTTAGCTTTCCACCCGGCGCGGAGGGCCGAATATCTCGCTACCGCTACGATATTCATTCTTCGCTGGCTACGATCCGAAACCACAATGCAAGCATATATCTTTATACCGAATGTTTGCAAAATAAACCGCGGCGCATTCTAAATGCACAACGGGTTATTTGATATTGTTCGATGCGCAGCCTGTATTCTTTAAAATTAACCATTTTCCCGACGCGGGCAATCAATCACACAACTCTATAATATCGAAGGCCGAAAAATCACGCTGCATTGAGCAAAATTTCATACCTTTGTGATATTGTATGAAAAACATTATCCGCAAAATATCAGGAGCGGCGCTCGCAGCCGCAATGTCCGTCCTCGCGTCGTGCAAGGACGACCTCCCGTATTTGTCTGGCAACCTCGTAAGCCTGCCGGACGGGGTGGTGCGGCTGTATGACTACGACAACTCGCTTACGGCGGTCGACAGCACTGTTTCGCGCGGAGGCCGCTTCACGCTCCGCCAGCCGAAAGCGCTCCCCGATCTCGCATTCGTGGGATTCGACGAATTCCCCGACATGCTCATCCCGGTCATATTCGACGGACAGAACGTCTACATAAGCGGCAACCTCAACTACAAGGACGACATCACGGTATCCGGCACGCGCGCCAACGACGAACTGCGCGAGTATACCGCCTCCATCCGCGGCACCGACATAATGGCACGCACCATAGAACTCGAACTGAACGCGACAGACCCGGTGGCGGATTCGACAAAATACGCGCTGATGGCCGCCAAACGCGATTCCCTGCGCAGCTCCATTGCGCATTCCAAATCGGAATTCGTGCGCAAGAACCCGTCGAGCCTCGTGTCGGCCATGTTCCTCGCCATGTCGCTCAACGATTCGATGACATACAGGCAGGTGGATTCGCTGTTGGCCCGCCTCGACAGCACCACAGTGGACAACGCCTTTTCGCGCAGGATGCGGGCAAGGCTCGAACAATCAGCAAATTAACCGACGCACACGATGTCCGCTCCGAAAGTATCGTTCCACACGCTCGGCTGCAAGCTCAACTTCGCCGAAACCGCCACGCTCGCCCGCCAGTTCCGCTCCGGCGGATACGTTAGGGCCGACGCCGGCGACGCCGACATACACATCATAAACACCTGCTCGGTCACGGAACACGCCGACAAGAAGTGCCGCAACCTCATCCGCAAGCTCGCCCGCACAAACCCCGACGCAATCATAGCAGTCACAGGCTGTTACGCCCAACTCAAGCCCGACGCCATCCAAGACATCGAAGGCGTGGACATAGTGCTTGGCAACTCGGGCAAGGGGCAACTCTTCGCGCAGGTGGACGAGCTGGCGAAAAAAGGCAGGCTCAGCCCATGCGAAACCAACTCGCTGGCAGGGTTCTTCTCGGCATTCTCGACCGAGGGGCGCACCCGCTCGTTCCTGAAAGTGCAGGACGGCTGCGACTACAAATGTTCCTACTGCACGATCCCCTACGCCCGCGGCGAAAGCCGCAACATCCCGATAGCTGACGCCGTGGCGCAGGCCCGTGAGATTGCCGCCTCGGGGCAGAAGGAGATAGTCATAACTGGCATAAATACAGGCGATTTCGGCCACAGCACGGGCGAGAGGTTCATCGATCTCCTGCGTGCGCTGGACAGCGTTGACGGCATAGAACGATACCGCATATCGTCCATCGAACCCAACCTGCTGACGGACGAAATAATAGCTTTCACCGCCGCCAGCGGAAAATTCCAACCGCACTTCCACATCCCCCTGCAAAGCGGATGCGACCGCATACTCGGACTTATGCGCCGCAGGTACACCACCGGAGTTTTCGCCGGGCGCGTGGAAGCGGCCCGAGCGGCAATGCCAGATACTTTCTTCGGAATCGACGTCATAGTGGGCTTCCCGGGCGAAACTGAAGAGGATTTCCAGGCCACATACGATTTTCTATCTCAGGTCGCCCCGGCATACCTGCATGTGTTCCCCTACTCGGACAGGCCGCTCGCCCCGGCCTCGGAATTCGGGGAAAAAGTGGCCCCGAATATCGCGGCGGAACGCGTAAAACGCCTCACGGAACTGAGCGACCGCCTGCACCGTGAATTTTCGCAGCGCTACATGGGCACCGAGGCACACGTTTTGTGGGAAAGCACCCTCAAAGACGGCAAGATGGCCGGATTCACAGGTAATTACATCAGGGTAGTGGCACCATACGACAAGAAATACGTGAACGCGATAACCCGTGTCAGGCTCACGGAAATGACCGCTGACGGCAACGCGGCAGGTGCGATTATCGATTGAATTGCGGCACAGGACAAACGGCAACTTGGATTTTCCCGGTAAAATCAGTAAACTTGAACCGGCAAATACGGGCCGTGTCGTTTCATAACGGAACAACAACACAATGTATCGACTATGAAAAGTATAAGGAGAAAAATAATGCTCGGGTTCCTGTGCCTCGGGGCAATGCTCGCCTTTTCGGGCATGATCTCGATGTTCCAGCTCGGCAAACTCAGCAACAATACGCAAAACCTGCTCAACTCGACACTCGAAAACATGGCCGTGTCGAAAAGGATGCTCGACGCGGCACAGATGCAGAACACGTCGCTGTTACACATAATCGTACTCAGGCATAACGAACTCGACGAGACATTCACTTCGGCACGTGCGGAACTCGAAGCCGCGCTGACCGACGCATCGGTCATGACAAGCAACTCCACAAGCCTCGACTCGATTTACAGGGCACGCGACAACTATTACCGGCTGATCGACGACTTCTTTATGAAACCCGGGGAAAAAGACGTCGAATGGTTCATGAGCATGTACGGATCGTCGTACCTCACGCTGACAAACGCGATCAAGGACTACATGGTCGAATCGCAGCGCACAATGCTCAGTGAAGCGGAAGCCCTCGAAAAATATGCCTACATGGCGATAATGCCCGGGGTGTTGACGCTTTGCGTGGCGCTGCTGATAGTCATCATATTCGCTTTCATGATAGACATATACTACATAAAGCCGATACAGCGGATGACAAGGGGGCTGGACGCCATGCTCAAACATAAGTTCCCGTATAACGTGGAGGTCGACGGCGACGACGAGATAGCCCGCCTGAACGGCCAACTGAAAGAACTCGCGGCTCTCGCCCGGGACAAGATCAAAGAATAAAAGATGAGGCTCGCGCTAATATTCAGATACATAGGATGGATAATGCTGCTCAACGCGGCATTCATGCTGCTATCGGCGTGCATATCGCTGGCAAACGGCATGGACTCGGCATTCTTCCCGCTCCTGCTCTCGTTCGTCCTTACAGGCATATTGGGCGTCTTCCCTTTGATATTCGTCGGCAAGAACGACCACATCAACATGAAAGAAGCCTACGCCATTGTGGTCGGGGCGTGGCTCACGGCATGCCTTGCGGGGACATTCCCCTACCTGTTGTGGGGCGGCGAGTTCTCGCTGGACGCGGCATGGTTCGAAAGCGTGTCGGGATTCACCACCACAGGTTCCACGGCGCTGTCGAACGTAGAAGCGCTCCCTAAAGGATTGTTGTTCTGGAGATCGTCGACACACTGGCTGGGCGGTATCGGCGTAGTCATTTTCGTACTTGTGGTCCTTCCGACCCTCGGCAGTACAAAGATGGCGCTCTCGAACCTGGAACTGTCGCCGATGGCCAAGGAGAACTACAAATACAAGGCCCAGAAGGTTATGTATATCCTGCTGTTCGTATACCTCGGGCTGACGATACTGGAAACGGTCTGCCTGAAGATAGCCGGCATGGGTTGGTTCGACGCCGTGAACCACGCTTTCTCGACAGTGGCCACAGGCGGGTTCAGCACGAAAAACAACAGCCTTGGGCACTACGACAGCGCCGCCATAGAAACCATAGTCACAATATTCATGCTGACGGCCGGTGTGCATTTCGGCCTCATATTCGCGACGATCACGGGCAAGCGAAACAACATATTCCGCAACGAAGTGTCGCGTTACTATTTCGCCACATTCTTCGCCGCCGCGCTGTTCATCGCCCTTAACCTATGGGGATCTGGCTTCTACGGCACTTTCTCCGAGTCGATACGGTATGCCGCATTCCAGTCGGCGTCGATAATCACAACCACGGGATTGGCAGCCACGGACACCTCGGTTTGGACATCTTTCGCGATAATCGTAATGATACTGCTCTCGTTCCAATGCGCGTGTGCCGGATCGACGGCCGGCGGCATAAAGAGCGACAGGGTGTGGCTCGCGCTGAAAGTCATAAAAGCCCGCATACTCCAACAACAGCACCCGAGGGCGGTAATACGCATAAAACTCAACGGCGTCACACAGGACGAGTCGGTTGTGAATTTCGCCATGTTCTTCATTGTCATATACATAATGCTCGTGTGCGTCGGTACGGTAGTCGTCGCAGCGACAGGACAGGACCTTCTTACGAGCTTCAGCATCGTGGCGTCGAGCATGGGCAACGTCGGTTCGGGATTCGGGAATGTCGGCTCGATGAGCAATTATTCGCAAATTTCGCCGTTCGTTAAAATATTCAGTACTATCTTTATGCTGTTGGGCCGTCTTGAAATATTCGGGCTTATACAGCTGTTCCTTATGAAATGGTGGAGATGATGATGTGGAAAAAACTATATATCGCCCTTTCGCTGGCTTTTTGCGTTGCGGTCTACACCCTGCCGGGGCAGGTGCGCCCGCGTGTGGCCGGACTGGAGGCCGACAGCACCTACATGTCGCTGCTGGGCGAGGAACTGAAGCTCCGTTCGCGTGAAGATTCGCTCGTCAAAGCGGTAGCGGTACTGCGCGATAAACTGCGCACAGATCGCGAAAACATCCAGTTGTACAGCCAGGGCATCCTCAAGCTCGAAGGCGAGATATTCGACGTCCGCAACAACATAGGCCGCATCGCCGGACGCACAAGCGCCATAGAACAGGAATTCATACTCAGCAACCTCGGGGCGGGCATCCACACGGGCGGACACCCGGCAGGCGGGCAGCAAACATCGGCGGACGTATCGGGCAACCTGATCGAAAACCCGTATTTCAAAGAAAACATAGTTCCGGAAGATTATGCCGCCCTGGCGCTCGCACAGCAAAAAGAGGAGATATTAGGCAGCTACATAAGGGTCTTCGCCACGAACTACGACCTGCTGTCGAAGACGGCGGACGAATATGCCAAAGCCGACAACGCCGCCCTCGCCGACAGCCTGTGGCCCCACTACGTCGACCAGAAACGGATACTCGCCGCAATTTCGGACTCGGTAGCCATGTTCAACGACTATATCTGGGACACAAAATCGTACAGCTACACCCTGCTGCTCGACCTGATGAACAAGACCGGCGCAATAGACGAGTTCGGCAACAAAAGCACACAGGCGCGAAGCGCCGAAGCGCAACTCCGCGGCAACACTGAATCGGTGCCGGTGTCGGCATACCCCATCCGCAAACACCTGACGCTCGACTACGAAATGACACTCGCCCAAACGCTCGGGCTGAACAAAGCGCTCGACTCGCTCGGGCGCGCCCTTGCGGACGTCGACGCTGCACAGTTCGACTATCCTCCGATAGTGCTCGACGAAAAACTGTTCATCGACTACGCACCTATAACGTTCCATTCGCCGGCGATGTACAACGCCTCGAACCCAATTCCGGAACTCGTAATATACGGCAAGGGAACGATATACCGTATCCTGTTGGGGTCGTTCCTGCGCGCACAACCGGTTTCGGTATTCCGCGGCGCCTGCCCCGTCGGCCTGTGGCGCACGGACGAAGGCCGGTATAACTATTACGCCGGAGGCTTCGCCACACAGCAGGAAGCCGAAGCGGCGCTGGAACAGATAAAAAAAGCAGGTTTCAAAGCACCCCAAATAGCCTTATGGGACTATGGCGACTACTCGCTTCCCGACGAAACCCAACTTACACAAAACGGCGCTTCGGATTCAGGCACGCTGCTGAGGGTCTACATAACAGGCGCGAAGGGCGACCTTAGCGGCACGGTCAAAGAAGCCATCAGGGAAGCCGCCCCGGGAAAAGACATAATCCGCATCGGCGAGCGTTTCACGGTCGGCAACTTCACGAGCGAAGGCGAAGCCAAAAAAGTCGCCGCCGCAATCAAAGCCGCAGACCCGGTACTGGAAGTGACGGTATCGGGCCAGGCCGGGCAATAATACCTCAGTCCGGAGAATAATGCCTCAGTCCGAACGATAATGCCGGGAAAATACCCCGAAAAACCGAGGTACTGTTGCATATAACGCAAATTGTGCGTACCTTGGTTCGTACAATTCAAACGGCATGATATCTCTAATAATCGCATTGATAATAATCGGAGTACTGCTCCTGGTGGCGGAAATCGTACTCCTGCCCGGACTCTCGATCTCAGGCATAGGCGCACTGATATGTTATGGCATAGCCATATATCTCGGTTTCAACACTTACGGCACTACCAGCGGACTGATAATAATAGGCGCTGTGGTCGTGCTGTCGGCAATCGCGACTGTGGTCTCGCTCCGCAACGGCACATGGCAAAAATTCGCCCTCACGCAGGAAATCGACGGCAGGTCGCAAACCCAACCGCAGGACATGATAAAGATCGGCGACCTGGGCGTTACCATAACAAGGCTCGCACCAATGGGGAAAGTGGACATCGGAGGCGAGATTTTCGAGGCGAAATCATATGCCAACGCGTACATAGACACGAAACAGGAAGTGGAAGTCATAGGCTTCGAGAACTTCAACGTAATAGTTAAACCATTGTAAATCAATAATAACCCAAAACTTAAAAATCAAATGGAAGGTGCAGGACTCTATGTCGTTTTAGCGATAGTAGGTATAATCATTTTATGGTTCTTTTTCTATTTCGTACCTGTCGGGCTGTGGTTCTCGGCGCTCGTTTCGGGCGTGAGGATCAGCCTGTTGCAACTTATACTCATGCGCTGGAGGAAGGTTCCGCCCTCGGTTATCGTGTCGGCCATGATCGAAGGCACGAAAGCCGGGCTTGAACTCAACGCCAATGAACTCGAAGCGCACTATCTGGCGAAAGGTAACGTTCCGAGCGTGGTCCATGCCCTCGTATCGGCGCAAAAAGCCAACATCGTACTCGACTTCAAGATGGCATCGGCCATCGATCTGGCCGGACGCGACGTGTTCGAAGCAGTGCAGATGTCGGTTAACCCCAAAGTCATCAACACGCCACCGGTAGCCGCCATGGCTAAAGACGGCATCCAACTCATTGCAAAAGCGAGGGTTACGGTGCGTGCCAACATCAAACAGCTGGTCGGCGGCGCGGGAGAGGAAACAGTACTCGCGCGTGTCGGCGAAGGTATCGTATCGTCGATAGGCTCATCGGCCACCCACAAAAGCGTCCTCGAAAACCCCGATTCAATATCCAAGGTCGTGCTCAACAAAGGCCTTGATGCCGGAACGGCATTCGAAATACTTTCGATAGACATCGCCGACATCGACGTGGGCAAGAACATTGGTGCGGAACTCCAGATAGACCAGGCCAACGCAGACAAGAACATCGCCCAGGCCAAAGCCGAAGAGAAACGCGCGATGGCCGTCGCCCTCGAACAGGAGATGAAAGCCAAAGCGCAGGAAGCCCGCGCAAAGGTTATCCTCGCCGAAGCGGAAGTGCCGCTGGCAATGGCCGAAGCGTTCCGCTCGGGCAACCTCGGGATCATGGACTACTACAAAATGCAGAACATACAGGCCGACACCGCAATGCGTGAAGGCATAGCTAAACCGGAGAAGAAATAGTACCGGACCAAACCGGAAAGCCGTCCTCTACCGGACGGCCTTTTTTTCTAAAATTCCGGTTTTACAATTAAACCACCCCGCAGCAAGCTACCGGATATTGTAACGGTTGCGACTCGACGCTTCGCGTAGCCACCCGCAGCCGCGGAATGTGAATTTATCAAGCATTGCAAGCAGCGTGGGTATTAACCCGTAGAGATTAAACACACAGTGAATTGACAATGAAAAAAATCTTATTCTTCCCTGCTTTAATGACTGTCTGCATGGCGGCGCACTCGTGCGGCGGCAACAGCGCCGCACCATCCTGCGAAGCGAAAGCGGAATCCTGCGAATCGTGCATCAAGATCATTACCGCCCACAAATTCATCAAGCCTGAAAAAGTAGACGAATTCATCGAGTTCACCCGTGACGCCATCGCCAAGTCGCGCGCCGAAGAGGGCAACATAAGCTACACGCTCTATCAGGATCCGTCGGACTCTACGAAATTCATATTCTTCGAACAGTGGAAAGACCAAGCGGCCATCGACTTCCACTTCAGCACCGACCATTTCAAATTGGCCGGTTCACGTGCTGCAGAATTCGAGGCGGCACCCACAGTCATAACAATATACGATGCCTGCGAGGCGAAATAGGCTGTCTTATTAAATAATAAAGGGCCGGCTTAAGCCGGCCCTTTATTATTTAAAGTACTTCAAACGCTTGCGGGCTTTGAACCGGCGGAAGAGGTCTACTTTTTTCTTCCTGAGGCGTCCCTGCCAGTTGGTCTGGAAATCGTCTACGGCCGCCAGAACCCTCTCCGACGAACGGCCGTCGCGCTGAGGGTGCATCGAATCCATCTTAGCCCGGATACGGCCCATAAGACCGGCCGGTCGGCCCAAAGCGGTTTCGATCGAACTCTCCAGCAAGGCCGGATCGTCTATGTCTATCAGGTAATCGCCCGGCATGGTGTTGCGGAACGTTACCACCGGCTTGTCGAGGTAGAGGAACTCGAATATTATCGAAGAACTGTCGCACAGCATCACATCGGCCTTTTTCAGCACCCCGATATTGTCGTCGCCGTCGTAAAACGAGACGTTGGGCAACTCGGCCGCCAGCGCCTTGTAGCGCTCTACGGTAGCAGGTTCCATTTTGGGATGGAACGTGACGATCCAATCCCAATCCCGTTCGCGGGCAAGCCTGGATATCTCGTCGTAAAGGTATGGCGTAGACGTTATCCATGTCGTAAAAGTCGAAGAATACAGTATCACGGGCCGCTCGTTGCGCGGCAATGGCAGCGTCCCGTCAGCATCGAAAAACGCGTCGAGTTTCGGCCATCCTGTATGCACCACCCTGAAACTCCCGTACTGCTCGGCGAGCGGTATCAGCCTTTCAAGCGTGCTGCAATCGTTGGCACAATAGAGGTCGAACCAACCGCGTATAGTAAGGGCACTCGGGAAACGCCCCGGGCGCTTGTCGATATCGAACCCGTGGAAGACCTCGACCTTAACCCCCGGCAGGAAATGGTACATGTGGTCTCCGGCGGTAAAAACAGCATCGGGGCGATACTCCATAACCTCATCGACCGTTTTCAGATAGCGCTCGCTTTCTGCGAGATAACGTTCCAGCCCCGGTTCATCGAAGAACCACGCGGCCTCGTCGCCCCGGGCTCGGATGGCCTTTTGCAGCGGTCGCATGATCGGGAAACCGTAGGTGAGCGAAACAAGGAAAAGGTATTTTTTCATCATCGGGGTATGTTGGCCTACATATTCTCGCGCGCATACTCGGCGCATCTGTTCAGCAGCGACGACAGCGCGTATGTAGACCTGAAATCCGATATTACGTTTTCGAGCAACCGCGGATCGAACAGGTAATCGTCGCCGAAGTGTTTGACGACGTACACGTCCTTCAGTTTGAGGTATTCCTCCATTTCATGGCCTGTCGGATAGCCCTGCGGAATGCGCTTCAGTTTGCTCTGTGTTTCGAGTTCGAAGCCCTTCGCTTTTTTGACCGCCGCGAGGAACCCGGCGCCGTTATCGGCGATCTCTTCCCGAATGCTTTTAAGCACAGCAGGTTCGGGCAGGTACAACCCCGACGACAGCAGATGGCCGCCGAGATAATCGGCACCCGAAGGCTCGATGTGGAAATAATAACCGGCATTGCCCGATTTCTTACCGCCCGGGCAAACGTATATCCCGATATGTGTCTTGTAGGGGGTTTTGTCGTTGCTGAACCGTGTGTCGCGGTAGATGCGGTAGGTCACATCACGAACCTGCAACCCTTTCACGGACAGGTCGAAAGACGAGACGCCGTCGATGAGCTTTTCGGCAAAACCGTTGACGTATGCCTCTATCTCCTTATACCTCGGCCTGTTAGCCTCGAACCAATCGCGGTTGTTGTTCACGCGCAATTCGCGCAGAAACTCTGTTATTTGTTTCATGTCCATAGTTGCCATGAAACAAATATAATGCAAGCCGAGAGAAAAGTCAAATTCATTCGAACTTTTCGGCAGGCGCGGCCTGCATGTTCTTTAGAGATAAGAATTTTAGATCGTAAGGCCGCGCTTCACGCGCGGCCTCATGGCCGGTGCGTTGGGAGGCTTGCCGCAGGCAAGCCGCGCAGCACGCCGCATGGGGCGGGCTGATCGCTTCGGCAACTCCAGGAGAACGCCATATGCTTATTTCACTTTCCAACGTTCCGGTGCGGGCTAATGTTTCGGTTATTTTTTTCTCGGAACTCCCCCCTTTAGGTTGTTATTGGTCTCGGTTTGCGTCGCAAGCCGTCAGCCCGACGCCACCCGGCGCGGATGGCTGGTCGCTGCGGCGACTCCGGTAGAGCGTCGATGTTATTTCACACTGTAACATTTTGGTGCGAGTTGGTATTCCTGCTCTCTCCGTGTGCCGGAAGGCACCTCCGCTGGCGTCGAACTGAAAAAGACAGGACAAGACTAAAGAGGATAATACTGTTTTTTAGTTAGAGGTTTCACTAACCTCCGGTTTTGCACTAATGGCCGGTGCCTGAGCTCGTGAAAACCAAGCGGCCCGCTCCACGTCAGAGCATCGCCACAGGATTGGAAAGGATGCGGCTTTGGGCCACGTAATCGTTGTCGTTGGCATAGATGAACAACAGCGATCCGCCCTTGATGACGTCGATAATGGCCTGGTTCAGTTCCTCGGGAAGCGCCGGGCAGCCGAAACTGCGCCCCAAACGGCCGGCAGACCCGATGATGGACGGATTCGCATATGCCGCCCCATGTATCACTATCGCACGTTCGCGGGCCTTGTCGTTTATCCCCTCTTCGAGGCCGTCAAGAAGCAGCGAGTAGCCGTTCTTGCCGATATACGTACTGCCGGTAAGGTAGAATCCAAGCGAACTCTGATACGATCCGCTCACGTTGGAAAAAGAAGTCGCGTAATTACCGCCGCTGTTGCGGCCGTGGGCCACATGAGAGATGAACAGCACCTTCTCGCGTTTCATATCGAGGACATAGAGCCTTTTGTCGGTGGAAGGTTTCGTGAAATCGATAAGCGTAAGCACATCGTGTTTTTTACTTTTCACCTTTTTCCAGCCGTTGTAAGCCTGCTCGAACGCCCTGAAAGCGACCGTACCGTCAAGCCCCATAGACGAGTACAATCCGCCGCACTCGGAAACCAGGTGCGTAACCTCGCTCTCCGAACCCAACGAAGACAGCCTGACTGGCAGTAACAGTAAAAAAAGCAAAAACAAATGCCGCATAAGGACCCCTTATGTATGATTGCGAAAATGAAAGATGTGCCCGGCCATTTTTCCGGCGCTCGGCTTTTACTATATTTAACGCAAAAATATGAAATTAATTATATACCGGCGTCGATTTTCTCCACTGCCTCTGTGTCTTTTTTCGTGACTATAATCCTTCCGGCGAGCCTGTTAGCTCGCTGAAACCCGGAATATCGCCGAATAACGCGCGGCTGTCGGCCATGAAGCGGCCGTATGACACCAGGGCCGAAGAACCCGGCGCGAGCAACGTATCGGCCACGGGCGAAGGCAGGATATGGTAATGGTGCCGCCCCTCCTGCCAATGGACATGCGTCCACGTAAACATATATTGCGCTTCGACGGTCGCCGGGATGGAATCGCGGACCTCGATCACGAGCCTGACAAGCATCCCGCCGTCCGTATGCCGCTGGCGCTGGTTGGACACGAGGTTGCCAAGCGAGTAAACCGTCACGCCCCGAACGACACCTGCCGAATCGAGCGCCGCCTCGGGCCTCTGGAGTACGTGCGGATGGGTACCTATGACGATATCGGCGCCCTTTTCGCGGCACAACCGGGCAAGCGCTTTTTCCGCCGGCGCAGGCGTGCGGGCATACTCGACACCCCAATGGAAATAGACTATCGTAACGTCGACAGGCATTTTGGCCGCCGCCTCAAGGTCGGCCGCTATGCGTGCCGTATCTATCGCATTTACCACCATGCCTTCCGGCACGGGCATCCCGTTAGTGCCGTAGGTGTAATTGAGCAGGGCGAACGTTATTCCGCCAACCTCGAACCGCAATGGGTACGAATCTCTGTATGCGGCGCTGTCGGCGTATGCTCCCACGTATTTCAGTCCGGCCTTCCCCGCGGCGGTCACCGTGGACCTTATACCACGCGCACCCTTGTCGCAGATATGGTTGTTGGCAAGGGTCACGATATCGACCCCGCTGTTTTTCAGCGCCGCCGCAAGCTCGGACGGCGACGAGAACATGGGGTAACCGGAATAGTTGCCTGTTTCGGAAATGGTCGTTTCGAGGTTGACAATCACGACATCGGCCGTGTCGAAAAACGGTTTGACGTATCTGAAAGTTTCCGCGAAATCGTACGTCGTGTCGCGTCTGGCCGCCGCGACCTGCGGCATGTGAGCCATCACGTCGCCTCCGAACACTATGCTCGCCCTGCGTACAACCATCGCGGTATCTGGCTTTGGCGGCTCTTCGTCGGAAGGCCGACATGTGTGTTTACATGCCCCGAATAACGGCGCGCACACGGCTATCGCCGCGAGGCATGATAACAGGGATGGTTTGAGGCGGCGAGGCATGCAGTGGTTGCAGGTGATTTACATGTTATGGGCGTTCGGGTTTTGCAAATATAGTGAAAGCCGAGAGATAAACCGAAAATTTATTTTCAAGTTTATCCGAGGCGCATCCTGTGTCCTTTAAATATAACCAGTTGTGCATTTAGAATGCATCGCGGTTTATTTTGCAAACATTCGGTATAAAGATATATGCTTGCATTGTGGTTTCGGATCGTAGCCAGCGAAGAATGAATATCGTAGCGGGAGCGAGATATTCGGCCCTCCGCGCCGGGTGGAAAGCTAACTGCACTTCGTTTGTTTTTCTCCTCGCGGCTCGGCATAGTCCATAAATGGCCTCTGCTCTCGCCCGCAGCGTCGATTGCGGGCTGACGGCTTGCTTTGCAAGCCGAAACATAAATACACGACTAAAAGTGATAATTCCGGCTACTTATCGAAATACTCCACAGGCAGAGGCAGGAAATAATCGGCTTCGATGATCTGCTCGTCACTGAAGAAATGCCCCCACTCCGCGCGTGCGTTATCGTCGCTGTCGGAAGCATGTATGGCGTTAAGGGTCACGCTGTCGCCGAATAGGCGGCGGATGGTACCCTCGGCGGCCTTGGCAGGATCGGTCGCCCCCACCAGCCTGCGCAGATCGTCCACGGCGTTCTCCTTCTCAAGCACAGCCACGATCACAGGCCCGGAAGTCATGAAGATAACCAGTTTCTCGAAAAACGGCTTGCCCCGGTGCACAGCATAGAATTTTTCGGCCTTATCCCTGCTCAGAAACTCCATGCGCAAAGCCCGAATAGTAAACCCCGCCGACAGGATCATATCCAATATGCGCCCCGAATGGCCCGCGGCCACGGCATTGGGCTTGATGATCGTAAAAGTCCTGGGTTTCATATTCGTCGTTTTTAAACGGTTACGTGCGCCTTAGATTCTCTTTTGCGCCGGGGGCATTCTGCAATACAGCACCGACTATCCGGCAATCGTCCAATTCGTTACAGTCACCACAAGTATCGAACCCTTTTCCATTCACACACTTGCGTATTTCGCAATAATCGCTGCAATACGCGAATTTCACCCCGTCCGCGCGGCAGCCCATGCAATTTATGGTCGCCGCCGTGATCTCCGGCGCGTTGTTCATGACGCTCCACTCCCGGGCGGTTTTTTTCCTTAACTCGTCGTCGTTGGCGACAGTGGCTATGCGGGCTTCGCAGCTCTCGCAGTCCAATCCGCAGCAGGCAATCAGTTGTTTCATAATTTAGAATATTACGTACATCCTAAAGATACAAAAACTATTGCAAAAAGAAGGCCACCCGGTTTCGGGCGGCCCTGCAATTAATGTATCGAACCTGTTTTAGAGTATCGGCTCCAGTTTCGCGATAGACTCGGCTATGACAGAATCAGGCAGGTCGTAATTGGTAAGTTTGCCGCCGAGGTACTGTTCGTAGGCGTAGAGGTCGATCATGCCGTGTCCCGAAAGGTTGAACAGGATCGTCTTTTCCTTACCCTCTTCCTTGGCGATCTGCGCCTCGCGGACAGCCATGGCGATTGCGTGCGTAGACTCCGGCGCGGGGATAATACCTTCGTGCTTGGCGAAAAGGATGCCTGCCGCGAATGTTTCGAGCTGGGGCATCGACTGCGCCTCCACAAGGCCGTCCTTGATGAGCTGGCTCACGATAGACCCGGCGCCGTGGTAGCGGAGTCCGCCGGCGTGTATGTCGGCCGGCTGGAAATCGTGGCCCAGAGTGTACATCGGGATGAGCGGCGTGAAACCTGCCGTGTCGCCGAAGTCGTACTGGAACTGTCCGCGCGTAAGTTTCGGGCAGGACGCAGGCTCGATTGCTATGACCCTCGTTTTAGTCCCCTCGCGCAGGTTGCGGCCGATGTAGGGGAACGCGATGCCCCCGAAGTTCGAACCGCCGCCGAAGCATCCTATAACCACATCCGGATCGTCGCCGGCCATCTGCATCTGCTCCATTGCCTCTATCCCGATCACAGTCTGGTGCAGAATCGTATGGTTGAGCACGCTGCCGAGGCAATATTTGGTATCCTCCGGGCTCTGGAGCGCCATTTCGACCGCTTCCGAAATTGCTGTGCCGAGGCTTCCCGAATTCTCCGGATCACGCGCCAGCACGTCGCGGCCTGCCTGCGTGAGCATGCTCGGCGAGGGGATAACCTCCGCCCCCCATGTGTTCATCATTAGCTTGCGGTAGGGCTTCTGGTTGTAGCTCACCTTAACCATGAACACCTTGAGGTCGATACCGAAGTACTGGCTGGCCAGCGACATGGCCGACCCCCACTGTCCGCCGCCGGTTTCGGTCGTAAGGTGTTTGATGCCCTGTTTGGCATTATAATACGCCTGCGGTATGGCGGTATTCGGTTTGTGCGAACCGGCCGGGGACACGCCCTCGTTCTTGAAGTAGATCTTGGCCGGGGTATCGAGCGCTTTCTCAAGCCCGTAGGCACGCACGAGCGGAGTGCCGCGGTAGATTTTGTACATGTCGCGCACCTCGTCGGGGATGTCGATGTAGCGGTCGGTTTCGTTCATCTCCTGCTTCATCAGCTCCTCGGCGAAGATGACGCTCATCTGTTCGAGCGTTACCGGTTTCTTCGTCTTGGGATCGAGCGGAGGAAGAGGCTTGTTCTTCATGTCGGCGACGATGTTGTACCATTGGGTCGGTATCTGTTTGTCGGTGAGCAGGAACTTCTTCGTCTGATCTTTCATGGCTTTGAATTTTTATATGATTATTTTTTTCGTCGTTTGCTTGTCGTAAGCGCCTACGCTCCCATACATAAAAAAACCTGTCGCTTACCAAGTAAACAACAGGTCCTTTTTATCTTTCTTGTGACTACACAGCGATATACCTCATTGTTTACCTAATCAACGAGCGCCACCACCAATTTTGAGTAGTCATCAGTAAATTCATAACGGAGTGTATTTGTGTATGTGCAAAAGTAAATAAAATTTCTTAAAAACAATATAAGTTCGCAAAAAAACATAAAAACAGATTCCGCGGCCGGCCTGAAACGCTCTCGCGAACTCTCTCCGATCATAGTTTCGCACGGCGAACATTGCGCAGGCGGCAATATGCCATATTACGGAACAACGTAATAATTCCTGTTTATATGAATTACTTTCGTTTCAGAGTAAGAACTGACATAGTAATTATCTTTACTCGACCCATTTTGGTTGCCCCGTCCAACCGTTCCGCGCCTCGGTGGTGGACGGGCTACCAAAATGAAAAACGACATAAACCATATATAGCCACTATATAATATATTAATTCGAATAAGTTTGGTCATTACGGCCCCTCACTCCCGGGGGGCCGTTTTTTTTGTATATCTTTGGCGAAAAAGCAACCGATATGAAAGTAATACTGTCGGCGGCCGTCTCCCTGGACGGGTATCTGGACGACCTTTCGCCCGAAAGGCTCAAGCTTTCGAGTGGCGAGGACTGGGCGGCCGTGCAAAAACTGCGCGGACAATGCGACGCGATACTCGTGGGAGCGGGCACGGTACGCAGGGACAACCCCTCGCTCGTTATACGCGACCAGGCGACCAGGCAGGAAAGGATCGCGGCCGGGATGGAAGCCGATATTGCCAAGGTGGTCGTAAGCCGTTCGGGATGTTTAGACCCGGAGAGCAAATTTTTTACCGAAGGGTCAGGCAGAAAAATAGTGTTCATGGAAACGCCTGACGGTACGGATGCGGCGCGGAGGATGGGCACGGCGGTTGCGCCGGTTGCGCCGGAATTGGCACAAGCCGCCGAAATTATTGCAGCGCAACACATTACAGCCAGGTTCATATGCTCCGAACTTTCGGCAATGGGATACGGGTCCCTGATGGTCGAGGGTGGAAGCCAGATATTGACAATGTTCCTTGAGGAAGGCGTCGCCGATGAATTCCGCCTTGCCATAGCGCCTTTTTTCGTAGGGAAGGAAGGGGCGCCGAAACTCGCCTGCCCCGGCATATTCCCGTGGGGCAAAGACAACAGGATGGCGGCTGAGAAGGTCGAACTGCTGGGCGACACCACCGTAATACACTTGATTCCAAAGAAATGAACGACGATATTAAATACATGAGGATGGCCCTGGACGCCAGCCGCGAATGTGTTCCCAACCAGACTTCTTACTGTGTCGGCGCAGTCGTCGTGACAGCCTCCGGCGAGGTTTTCACAGGCTATACGCACGAAACAGGCCCGGCAAACCACGCCGAAGAAGAAGCGGTTGCGAAGGCCCTCTCCGCCGGTGCGGGACTCGCCGAGGCGACGATATACTCCACCATGGAACCCTGCTCCACGCGCAGCTCCAAACCGCGCTCCTGCTCACAACTAATTATAGACCATGGCTTTGGCAGGGTAGTTTACGCACTCAAAGAACCGGCGTATTTTGTCGAATGCCACGGCGACAGCCTTCTGAAAAACGCCGGGATAAAAGTCGACGTCATGGACGCGTTCGCACGGGAAGCCGTGGAAATCAACGCGCATATATTAAATAAGGATTTGTGATTATAGATAAGTTTCGACTTGTTCGGCTTGCGTTGGCGAAAACCAGACTGGTGCCGGGTTCTTCGATTTAAGCTCCAGTTTTTGCCCGGCGTAAGATTATTGTGTATATAGCCACAAAAAATGAGGAAACTACGGAATGGGGAACCACCCCCAATCCATCGTTTCCTCTACTAACCTAAAACTACTAACCTAAAAATGAACCTTAAAACTTCGAAACAAAGATAAGGGCATTTCAATCGTTCTGCAAATTTTTTAATAAGTTATTAAATATATTTAATAATTAGTTAACATTCACGTCAAAATTCCTTAACATTGGACTGAAAACAGCAAGATACATCACTCTTTCACGCTCTTTTTTGAGCCGGATTTTGCACTTTTCATCAAATAAGCGCTAACTTAGCATCTCACAAACAAACAGATAAAATGAAAAAGATATTCCTTACCCTAATCATCGTATGCGTCGCCGGATTCGGCGCCGACGCTAAAAAACGTCCCGGCTCCGAGAACAAAGTAAAGAACATAATATTCCTGATCGGCGACGGAATGGGGCTTGCCCACGTAGCGGCCACCACTATATACAATAATTACCAACCCCTTGCCATCGAACGCGCCGACTATATCGGGCTGCAAAAGACATATTCGGCCAACAACAGGGTCACGGACTCTGCCGCGTCGGGCACAGCCCTCGCCACAGGTGTAAAGACCAACAACGGCGTGATAGGCCTCGACGCCAAAGGCAACCCGGCCGAGAGCATCCTTGAAAAAGCCTCGCGAGGCGGCCTGTCGACCGGCCTCGTGGCGACATACGCAGTCACGCACGCCACACCGGCTTCGTTCATCGGCCACGTAAAAGACCGCGGAATGGAAGAAGAAATAGCGACATACTTCCTCAAGACCGACATAGACGTCTTCCTGGGCGGCGGCCGCAAATACTTCGCCGACCGCAAAGACAAGCGCGACCTCACGAAAGACCTCGAAGCAAAAGGATACACGATGATATACGACGTTGCGGATATTGCGTCGGTCGAAGCCAATAAGTTGGGCGGGCTGTTCGCCAGCGCCGGCATGGCCAAAATGCGCGACGGACGAGGCGACTACCTTCCCACTGCCACCGCCAAAGCCCTCGAAATCCTGAGCAAAAACAAAAAAGGCTTCTTCATCATGATCGAAGGCTCGATGATAGACGGCGGAGGCCACGCCAACGACATCCAGATGGTCGTGGACGAAACAATGGATTTCGACAAGGCCGTGAAAGTGGCGTTCGACTTTGCAGACAGGAACCCCGGCACGCTGGTGGTCGTAACAGCCGACCACGAAACGGGTGGCCTCACGCTCCCCTCCGGCAAACCCGACTTCTCGCTGCCCGACCAGGGCGTGCAGTACAAGTTCAGCACGGGCGGCCACACAGGCACATTCATCCCCATTTATGCTTACGGGGCGGGCGCGGGCAACTTCAGCGGCGTGATGGAGAATACCGACATCCCCAAGATAATGGCGCGGCTACTGGGGGTGGAATAACCTTTGTGAACCGCAAGCGAGATATGGCGCAGCCAGCCCCTCAATTAGCCGCTGCCAATAACGCAAAGCCCGCGCCTGTGCGCGGGCTTTTTTTGTTGCCGTGTATGACATGTGTGTACCGATTGGACATATGGGCGTGGCAACAAACTGACCCGGCGTTTTTGTTGATAACTTCCCGTCAGCAGGTACACGATTTGCCTGCGAAATTCGTTATTTTGCAGGTATGAACGAAGCTGTGCTCGAAAAACTCAAAACGCTCGCCGAATCGGCGAAATACGACGTGTCGTGCTCGTCGAGCGGAACCACGCGCAAGAACAAACCGGGGACGGTCGGCAGCGCGCACGGTTGGGGTATATGCCACAGTTTCACCGAGGACGGGCGGTGCGTGTCGCTGCTGAAGATAATGCTCACGAACGTCTGCATCTACGACTGCGCTTACTGCATAAACCGCCGCAGCAACGACATACGCCGGGCGACGTTCACGGTCGACGAACTCGTGACGCTCACCATAGAATTCTACCGCCGCAACTACATCGAAGGGCTGTTCCTCAGCTCCGGGGTCATAAACACCCCGGACTATACCATGGAACGTATGGTCAAGGTCGTCAAGGACCTGCGCACCATCCACCGTTACAACGGCTACATCCACATGAAGAGCATCCCCGGTGCCAGTCAGGAGCTTGTGGCCGAGGCCGGGCGGTATGCCGACAGGTTGAGCGTCAATATAGAGATACCATCGGAACAAAACCTGCGGATAATCGCGCCGGAAAAAGATTACGCGAGCATATATAAACCGATGAGTTACATCTCTCAGGGGACGCTCGAAAGCGCCGAGGAACGCAAAAAGTTCAGGCATGCCCCAAGGTTCGCCCCGGCAGGCCAGAGCACGCAGATGATAGTGGGCGCCACCAACGAAAGCGACAAGGATATCCTCGCGCTCTCCACCGCACTATACACGCGCCCAAGCATGAAGCGTGTTTACTACTCAGGGTTCGTGCCGGTAAACGACTACGACCCGAGGCTGCCGGCCCTCAAGCAGCCCCCGCTGGTGCGCGAAAACAGGCTTTACCAATCGGACTGGCTGATGCGGTTTTACGGTTTCAAGGCGGACGAGATCGCCGACGATGCCCACCCCAACCTCGACCTCGAAATAGACCCCAAGCTGTCGTGGGCTTTGAGGCACCCGGAAGCGTTCCCGGTGGACGTGAACAGGGCCGACTACGAAATGATCCTGCGTGTACCCGGCATAGGCGTGAAATCGGCGCAGCTCATAATATCGTCGCGCAGGTTCGGGCGCATCACATCGCTGACGCTCAAGAAAATGGGCGTTGTGATGAAAAAAGCGCAGTACTTCATAACATGCGGCGAACTGGGCATACACCTGGGTGTGAACGAGATGCATCCAGACCTTGTGCGCAAAGTCCTCACGCAGAAAAAGCCCTCGCGGAAAGGCCCGGACGAGAGCCAGACCGCGCTGGTGTTTCCAGAGTGATAGTAATAGTTACTTTTTGGTGGGCAAAAAGTAACCAAAAACCCACCGCCCGTCACCGTCGCCTAAGTTTCTCTTGCGAGCTTCCCTCGTTACACGGTAACTTCGGGTGATCTCGCATCGAAACTCTTAACGGCTCCGCTGAGAGGGCGGGATTATTCAGTCTTATTATGGATAGCCAAACACTAATACAATGACTGTTTTCAGATACGATAAAACTTTCGAGGGGCTGCTTACGGCCGTTTTTGACGCGTATGTGCGCAGGGAGTTCCCCGATACGCTCATAGGCGAAGGCGAGCCGGAACCGATGTTCTCGGACGGGGCATACGCGGTCTGTTCGGACAGGGAAAAATCGAACAGGGTCTGGAAATCGCTCCGAAACAAAACAGACGCACGGACCCGGAATATGCTTTTACATGTATGGCTCTCGGAAGAGGCCGGAAGCGACGAACTGATATTCAGATACATCCGCAAGACTTTCGATTCTCCCCACCCAATTGCCGAAAACTTTGCCGACCCCGACATACTCGAAATCAAGCAGATCGCCATGAAAGTCGCGCGCGAAGGAGAGCATGTGCGGCAGTTCATCAGGTTCCAGAAAGGCGGCGACGGGACGTTCTTTGCCCCCACAGCTCCGAAGTACAACGCCCTGCCCCTTGCCGTCAACTACCTGAAAGACAGATTCGCCGACCAGAAATGGCTCGTATACGACACCCGGCGGCATTACGGATACTATTACGACCTGGAAAAAGTGCAGGAAGTGACCATGGAAGACGACGCGCACCTGCTCGGCGGCAAGTTGGACGAAGCGCTGCTGTCGGAAGACGAGAAACTTTTCCAGGAGATGTGGCGCAGCTATTTCAAAGCGCTCACGATAAAAGAGCGCATAAACCCCAAACTGCACCGCCAGCACATGCCGCAAAGGTTCTGGAAATACCTCACGGAAAAACAATGATACGTAAACTATGAATTACGATAAATTAAACTCGATACTTGGATTTTCGGATGAAACCATCGAAAAAATAAAAGATTTCTTCAATGCGGTTTCACGGTTAAATATCAAATTGTCGAAGGATGAAAAGGCACTGTGCCGTTCGATCGGAATCGACGACCACTCGGCATCCATAATAAAGTCGTGTAACGTTTCTGAAATCACGAAGTTGCCACAATGCGACCAATACGGCAAAATGGATTTCGACAACACGGCCGATGGAATTTGTGCGTTTTATGTCGGGAAGCACGCGGAATGTACGGATGAAATTCATCGCGTGATTTATAGAAATAAACTGACGTATTTTAAAAAGGGATACAATCTGTTCTACTTCGAAGGCGATCAATACAGAGAATACTATATGGCCCTGGCAAAAGGTAAAACAGACATCGATATTTTGAAATGGAGCCAGACCAACGGAATTAACCACGGTATCGACAATTCGGATTTGACGGCGAAAATAAAAGAATGGCGGCAAAAATACGATTTTGTGCTTTGGGGCTGCGGCAGGGACTGGCTGCAACTGTTTTTCATACACGAACAACCCAAATATGATTTTCAGTTGGGTGTTTCAAATAAAAAGTATCGCGAGAAACACAAAATGTGGGAAGAACGCACACCAAAGTTTAAGAAATTTGCCGATGAAGTTGCCGAATTCTGCCCCGATCTACTGACGCAGGTCTATGGCAGCAAAAAGAAACTTATCGAAGGGATGCAGCAAATAAACGGCGTCTATTTATGGTGGGATTAAAAAATTAAAAAGCAATTATCTAACAGCATACCCACGGATAATCGGGATAAATAATTAACTTTGCCGGTACTTTCAAAAAGCGATGACATGGGTCGAAAACTCCTGATAACCGGAGCAATATTGAACTTCATAATAGCTGCCGGACACATCGCGGCCCTGTTCTTCCTGGACAGGGCATTCCATCTCGCCGGGCTATACCCATACATGGAACAACACGCCGACGTACCAGACTGGGTAAATTACGCGGCAACGGCAACAGTGACAATATTGTTTATCCTCATGGGGCTTTACGGGCTGTCTGGAGCGCGGGTCATCAGAAAACTGCCGCTCCTCAAACCGGGGATAGGGTTGATAACGACTGTCTGCATAGCACGCGGGGTACTCGGCCTTGCATACGAAATACTCAGCGAAAAACAGTTGCTGAGCGGAGTCGTGTTCTCGTCCGTCGCACTCTTCATTGGCTTATGCTACTTTGCCGGAGGTGCTTGGAGGTGGCACGGCAAAGGGCGCCCAAAATACTACAACACACAGGAATAACGAATCTTAAATATAAACAGGCAATGGAATACAGGATCGAAAAAGACACAATGGGCCAGGTGGAAGTGCCGGCAGACGCATATTACGGAGCGCAGACGCAAAGGAGCGTCGGCAACTTCAAAATAGCCCGCGACACCAACAGGATGCCGATCGAAGTGATACGCGCGTTCGCATACCTCAAGAAAGCCGCCGCGCTCGCGAACCTCGATGCAGGAGTTCTGAGCAAAGAAAAATGCGACCTCATAGGGCAGGTATGCGACGAGATACTCGAAAGCAAGCTGGACGACCAGTTTCCCCTCGTGGTGTGGCAGACCGGCAGCGGCACGCAGTCGAACATGAATGTGAACGAAGTCGTGGCATACCGCGGGCATGTCCTGCACGGAGGAAAGCTCGCCGATAAGGAGAAGTTCCTCAACCCGAACGACGACGTGAACAAGTCGCAGTCGTCGAACGACACATTCCCCACCGCCATGCATATCGCGGCATATAAAATGCTGGCCGAGATCACGATTCCAGGCATCAAGAAACTGCGCGACACGCTCGACAAAAAGAGCAAGGAGTATATGCACATCGTGAAGATCGGCCGCACGCACTTTATGGACGCAACGCCGCTTACCCTTGGTCAGGAATTCTCGGGATACGTGTCGCAGTTAGACCACGCCCTCAAGGCAATCAATAACTCGCTCGCACATATTTCGGAACTTGCGCTCGGCGGGACTGCGGTTGGCACCGGCATAAACACACCTGAAAACTATGACGTTAACGTAGCCAAGCACATAGCCGCGCTCACCGGCCTGCCGTTCATCACCGCCCCCAACAAATTCGAATCGCTGGCAAGCCACGACGCCATCGTCGAAGCGCACGGCGCGCTCAAAACCGCTGCCGTGAGCCTTATGAAAATAGGCAACGACATCCGCATGCTCGGATCGGGCCCGCGCGCCGGGATCGGCGAGCTTCAGCTGCCGGAAAACGAACCGGGATCGTCGATCATGCCGGGAAAAGTGAACCCCACGCAGTGCGAAGCGCTCACCATGATCGCCGCCCAGGTAATGGGCAACGACGTGGCGATATCGGTGGGCGGCTCGATGGGACAGTTCGAGCTGAACGTCTTCAAACCAATGATAATCTATAACTTCCTGCACTCGGCGCGCCTCATAGGCGAAGGCTGCATGAGCTTCGAGGAACACTGCGCCGCAGGGCTCTACCCCATCGAGGTGAACATCAAGAACCATGTGGACAACTCGCTGATGCTCGTTACATCCCTCAACACCAAGATCGGTTACTACAAAGCCGCCGAGATAGCCCAGAAAGCGCACAAGGAACATACCACGCTCAAAGAAGCGGCTGTGGCTACGGGATACCTCACCGCCGCGGAATTCGACGAGTGGGTCGTGCCGGCGAAAATGGTCGGCAAGATAAAATAATTGCGGACGGGCCTTATGAAGAAAGGCATTCTGATGTCACTGTTTATGTTTTGTGCCGGGGCGGCAGCCCCGGCACAGGACTTTATGGACCAGCAGAAACGCTACCAAAGGGTACGCGAAGCATACGAGCAAAAAGGCGAAAAGGTTGGGACGCTGTTATCGGCCAAAGGTATCGGACTGGAAAATGTAAACGTCTTATTCGTCGCCTACAAAGCCGAGAAAAAGCTGGAAGTGTGGGCGAAGAAGAAAACCGATGCCGCCTATGGCAAGTTGACCGAATACTCCGTTTGCAGAAGCTCCGGGCAGCTTGGCCCGAAACGAAAAAAGGGCGACAGGCAAGTGCCGGAAGGGTTTTACCACATAGACCGATTCAATCCGGCGAGCTCATACCACCTCTCTTTGGGCATCAACTATCCCAACAGTGCCGACAAAATCAGGAGCGGCGCAAACGACCCCGGCGGCGACATATTCATTCACGGGGCATGCGTCACCATCGGGTGTCTCCCCATGACCGACGACAAGATCAAAGAAATCTACATCCTTGCCGTATCGGCCAGAAACAACGGCCAGAGCAAGATCCCTGTCTATATCTTTCCGTTCCGTATGGACGAGGCGAACATGAAGAAATACGCCGCGGCATACAGCGAAGACGAAGAGTTGCTGAAATTCTGGGGATCGCTGAAAAAAGGGTACGACCTGTTCACGCGCGACAAAAAGGAACTCCGAGTGCAGATAACAAGCCAAGGAGCATATTCTTTTTAAGTACTATATATGCGTATAACAGTCATTTTTGCTTGTTACTTTTTACTATTAAATTCTTTTCCTCCTTGTCGCTCGGCTTTGAAAACAAGTTTTCAGGCTCTCACTCCTGCGTCGGTTGCCGTAAAAAGTAACCAAAAAGGTCTGGAAAATAATCCTCACCTCACGTAAGACTCCTCCCTTTTAGTCGGGTTTCGCCCGTCTAACGGTCGTCGGACACCGTACATCTTGGCTTATTTTCGTCCCGAATAACCGGAACCGGGCACTATTTATTCCAGCGCTTCAGCGTCATCAAGTACTGCGGGAACACTATGCGGGCCTCCTCCATGGTATATTTCACGGGCGAATCCCTATTGAATTCGTCAAGGAACTGAAGGTTTGTCCCGACCATTTCATCGAGCGTCATGTCGGCAGTGAAAGCGCCGTCCTTATAGCAATAAACACAATAATCGCGGCTCGGGGAGCCGTCTTTCTCCTTTCCGAAGTGAGCCGGCTCGGTCATAGGCATACCGCAACTCTGGCAAATCAACGTTTCCATAATATTATTTCTCTTTTAATTGGGGGTTATCGGTTTCGTTCTGTGCCGCCTTTCTGGAGATACCTTTAAACCCTTTTTTCTTTTTCGACCCGGTAACACACGCCACATCGGGGCTTTCCGGATCGATCAAACCGTATTCGATATAATATATCTTTATCAGCAGCAGAAATCCCGAAATCAACAACGGTCCGAAAATAATACCCCAGAAACCAAACAGGGGGATACCGATTATTACCCCGAAAACAACTATCAACGGATGTGTATGGGCGTACTTGCCAAGCAAAACAATGCGTATCACATTATCGGTATTGGCAATTATGATCATACCATAGGCAACAATGAATATTCCCAATCCCAAATGGCCTGTCGCGACAAAATATATCGCTATCGGAACAAAGACCAAAGCCGTGCCGACCAAAGGAATAAGCCCGCAAATGGCCGTCACAAAACCCCAGAACAGATAGCTGTCGAGGCCCACGATATAATAAAGCAAACTCGAAACTACCGCCTGCCCCACCAATATCACAGGAATACCCACGGCGTTGCTGTAGATCATATTCTTTATCTCGCGCTTGAGCATCGCCAGACTCTGACCGGTAAAAGGAGAGTAAGCCAAAATTTTGCATTCCATCTGGCGGCCACCGGCAAGCATGAAATAAAGCACCAGCAGCATCATGAACGTATTGGCCACAAAACTGTATGTCGTATTGAATATGGAACTCAAAAAACCGGAGATCAACCCCTCGGAACGGGTTATCATTTCAGGCCCGATCATGTGGAAACCGACAAAATCATTTATCTGTGCAACAGCCGTTGTAATGCTGTCCTTGACCCGAACGGCATCTATATCAGGGATCTGGGTCATAATGACCTTGGTGGTCCACCATCCGAACGCGCAAAGGATAAGCGAACATAAGACCGTAATCGCCAATGCCGCAAGCCACCGTTTCCAATGATATTTCTCGACAAGACGAAACTGAAGGGTGCGGAAAACCATGTAAAGCGTTATCGCCCCCAGCAAAGACCCCAGAAAGAACATTAACTGGTCGAAAAGCACCCAGGCCATGACAAGCAATACCAAAATAAACAGTACCTGCCTGAAAAACGAATTGTAATTTTCCTTAGAAACAACCATGTTTATATCTCCCTATTATACCGATTTAAATTTAGCAAAATATAAACACAAAATTACGGCCAATCTCAAACTTAATACGAAAAAATTAACCGTTCCTGTTGCAAAAAGAAAAATCCCGTGGTTTGGCAGTGGCGGCGGAATGATGTGGTGGCGGGTCAGAGATAGAGTTCTTCCGAAACATAGGCCGCGGCGCTTCCGCTGTCGGAATCGGAGAATTCCTTTGCAAGGCGCTCTACGGCAGGCCGGTATTCCGGGGATACCCGATGCAAGGCGCTGAGGAAGGCGGCGAATGCCCGCCACAAAGGACGGCAATCCACCGAAAGGAAAGAATGGTATGCGGTCAAAATTTTGTCGACGCCGATGGCAAAGGGATTGAGGTCGGAGGCTGGAGCAGAGGCAGCGTGGTTTGTGAGATTTGTGGAGGGTGCTGGGCCTGTGCCGCTATCGGCGGCCCAGGCGGCAGCGCCGGAAAGCGAGCCGTCCGAGGCAAGTCGCCGGGTAACGGAAAGCAGCACAGCGTATTGCAGCCACTCGTTATCGGCGGAAAGCCATTGCTCGATTATTTCAGGAATAATATTGCCCGCAGCGAACAAAAACGACAAATGCTCGGCGACCTCGGTATTGACGACGCCGGCCGCCCAAAAAGGAAGTTCATCCGCCGTCACAGCCCGAGGATCGGCCACCATGATCCCGGACAGGCGCAGTTCGCGAACCTGTTGTTGGTAAAGCAGTTTACCCAACGCATGGTCGGGGGCGTAATTACCCGCGAGCGAGCGGATCGCCGGAACGCTCACGCCGTAATTCAACGGCCAAACCACTCCCCTGTCCTCCATCGAACCCGTAACGGCACCGTTGGTCTGCTTGCGCAGAACAGCCAGTATCTCAGCCATCTTCGCGGTATTGTTCATGCCCATGATCGGTTCGGTTAAACCTTTTCAAAAACGCGGCCCGGCGAAAAAGTCGCGGGCCGCAAGGTAATGCTTCAATGTTATCGCTATTTTGCCACGGCCACAGTTTCGCCGAACTGGTAAACCGGAATGCGCGACTTGGCAAGTTCGCCAGAAGGCCCTGTAACAGTACACTGAACGAAATCGGCAACCCTGTAATACTCAACGGTCTTAGCGCCTTTGGGGGCGGCGGCAGGCTTCACGGTCTTATCCGGCGCGAGCGACAGCACCACAGGCGTTCCGCTGAGGTCGGACTCGGGCAACAGACCGGCTGACGCCGAAAAACGGCACACGATATAATTCGTCTTATCCTTCTGGGGAATTATCTCGAATGTACGCACCTCGAACGTTTTGCTGCTCTTTCCGAAGAAAAGCGCCATATACTCGCTCTCCATTCGGTCGAGTTCCTGCAAAGCCGCCTTCAGGCCGCCGCCGAAAACATTATCGCCAAATTCCCCCGTAACAAGCTCGAAACGGCGTTTACGGATGGAATATATCGTATTGGCCGCGTCGCGCGCCATATCCTCAAGGCCGCGTTCGGCAGAGCTGAGGCGGTCGATGTTAACATTCGGGAACTTAGGTTCATTGCGGCCGATATGTCCCGTCGCATTGCGTCTTGCCGGTTTTGCGGCGGTTGCAGGATCGGAATAAGAAATATCCGCGCGGCGCACGGTGTAGACGTCCTTATCGTTGAGCGGAGCTATCGTCCCGAGGTATTTCTGGGCAAAACGGGCGTAAGGCCCTTTGCAGATGCTCTCCTTCTCGATAACCACGCCGACCATGAGGACGGTATAAGGATAGGCGGCCGTAAATTCCGGATTGTCAAGTTTATACGCATTAGGAAACTGGGCAGAAACCCGTGTGGCGCCAGCCAAAGCAATGGCGCAGGCTATAATTATAAATTTTTTCATATCAACATTTTTATATGGTCGAAATACAAAGTTAGGATTTTTTCGCGATTTGGTTCAAACGTTTCAGAATTTCAAGTAAAAATCAGCCGTAAGAGCCACATATTCAGGAGAATATTCATGACGACCGCCAAGTTCTACCGGTAATTCGTCTTCATGCGGCGCAGTCGGGGCCTGGTTGCGCCGCACAAGCTCTATCAGCGCACGTTTAGGCGGCGCCCCTGGCTTGGGGATGACCCTGGCAAGCCGGCTTGCCATAAGGTTTTGCCGTTCGGAAAGTTCCAAGAAACCGTTTAAATGTTCATACGGGATAACCACGCAGAACCTTCCGTCTTCCGCAAGGAGCGATGAGGCGGTGCGCAACAGATCTGCGTAACCGAGAGAAACCGTATGCCTTGCCGCAGTACGCGCGGAATCGGGAGGCAAGAGGGAATCGGAAAAAAACGGCGGATTTGAAACAATAAGGTCGTAACTCCTGTCGGTCGCGGCGGCGAAATGCTGGACAGGGCAGGCATGCACGACCACGCTGTCAGGCCACGGGGAAGCGGCTATGTTCGCTTTGGCCTCGGCCGCGCTGTCGGCGTCTATCTCGACGGCATCCACCGTCAACGGATTGTGTTCGCCGCGCTGGGCGAGCATCAATGCGATAAGCCCGGTTCCGGTTCCGATATCGAGCGCACGGCGATCGGAAGCACTGACGCCGCACCATGCCCCGAGCAACACTCCGTCCGTGCCGACTTTCATGGCCGACATGTCCTGTATCACGGAAAAACGCTTGAAATGGAATGGACGTGGCATGGGGTTATTTTAAAATATACTGATTATCCCTTTTATCTTGCTCGGCCTTCTTCGAAGGCCGTCAGGCGCCCCTGAGGGGGGGGGAAGGGGCGCCTGAACCGACGCTCGCGACGGGAGCAGAGACTGCTTGCATCATTTCAAAAACCCGTCTATCCCCGCACCGAAGAGCGCGAATTTCATAGAGTATGTAACATTTTGTCGCATTAATCTCAATTCTTAAATCTGACTTGCAAAAGCAAGTCAGGCAGTTCGCCGCCGCCCCACGCGGCGGACTGCTTCGCATTCCTACCGCCGTCGGCGAACAAACATACTCATTTTAAATATCCCGAAACCCCTGCACCGAACAGGGCGAAATCGTATTTCACGGGGTCGCTTGGGTCGAATTCGCGGAGCGAAGCCGTTATCTCCTCGACTGCCTTCCAATCGCTCTGCATGCGCGAAAGAAGCCCCAAAGCGCGGCCCATATTGCCCGAATGAACGTCGAGAGGCAGATAAAGCGCCGAAGAGGGAATGCGTTTCCACATTCCGAAATCGACACCCCGGCCGTCGTCGCGCACCATCCACCGCAGGTACATGTTCAGGCGCTTGCACGACGCACCCTTATCTATCGACGACACATGCTTCTCGCATCGCCGTTCATGGTCGATATCGAAAAAGCAGGAGCGGAACTCGGACAAGACCTTGCGCATATCGCCTGTCCGCTCCCACGTCTGTTCGAAAAACTCGCCAACTCCGCCATAGCATTTTATCAGGTTGCGCAACGCGAGCACGAACGAGATGAAATCACCTCCGTTGAAAGTGCGGTGGACATATTTTTCGAGGCGCGCGAGTTCCTCCGCCGAGGCGTTCAGCGTGAAATCGAAAGGCTGTGAATCCATGTACTCCATCATGCGGCGCGCGCTCTTGACTATCGCCTTACGGTTGCCCCAGGCTATCGTAGCAGCCAAGAAACCGCTCACCTCCCTATCCTCGCGCGACGAGAAACCATGCGGGATCGATATCGGGTCGGCCTCAATGAAATCCGGCGAATTATACTTATCGTAGAGCGTGTCGAGAAGCTCTTTTAAATCCTGCTTGTTCATAAACTAAATGGTAATACATGTTTGCAGTTATAATTTTTCGCTCATGATAACCAACTAAAGTAATATCAGTCCGTCGCTCATCACGATCTTGCGGTCGGCCATGGAAGCCAGGCCTTCGTCGTGCGTGACCACGACTATGGTCTGTCCCAGCGTGTCGCGCAGTGTAAAGAACAGTTTGTGTATCTCGTCGCGGTTCTTCGAGTCGAGGTTACCGGAAGGTTCGTCGGCCAAAAGCACCGCCGGGGAGTTTATCAGCGCGCGGGCTATCGCGATGCGCTGCTGTTCGCCGCCGGAGAGCTCGGCCGGTTTATGCGTCGCGCGCGCCGACATACCCAGCATACCGATCAGTTCCTTGGCGCGCGCCTCAACCGCACCGCGTTCCCGACCGCCGATATAGCCCGGAATGCAGACATTTTCGAACGCCGTGAACTCGGGCAGAAGGTGGTGGAACTGGAACACGAAGCCGATCTTATCGTTGCGGAACTTCGACAGCTCTTTGTCGCCGAGTTTTTCGGAGCGCACGCCGTCTATCTGCACCGTTCCGCCGTCGGGGCGGCTCAGGCTGCCGATTATTTGCAGCAGTGTGGTTTTACCTGCGCCGCTCGCCCCTACTATCGACACCACCTCACCGGCGGCCACATCGAGCGAAACTCCACGGAGTACCTCAAGTTCGCCATAACTCTTGCGTATATCGCGCACCTCTATCATTGCCATATCTTATGCGTTTTTATAATATTCATACAATTTAACGACCTGGGCAGCCTCGCGGACGTCGTGGACGCGCAGGATCGAAGCGCCTTTGCAGAGCGTTTCCCAATTCAACGCCGCAGTCCCGGCGAGGCTCTCGGCTGGCTCCACATCCAGCACCTTATATATCATCGACTTGCGCGAAACACCGGCAAGCAGGGGATAACCGAACCGGGTAAGCTCGTCCATGCGGCGCATAAGCTGATAATTTTGGCTTGTCGTTTTGGCGAACCCAAATCCGGGATCGAGGATAATGTTTTCGTCCCTGATCCCAGCCGCCTTCATTTCGGATATTTTGGCCTCGAAATATGACTTAACGTCTTCCGTAATGTCATCATATTCGGTATGTTGCTGCATCGTAGCCGGTGTGGCACGCATGTGCATGGCCACGTACGGGACGCCGTATCCGGCCGCGGTACGGTGCATGTCGGAATCGAGGCCGCCGCCCGAAATGTCGTTTATCACGCACGGGCCGAACTCATCGATGCAACGGCGAGCAACGCACGCCCGGAACGTATCCACAGAAACTATTGCTTCCGGATGACGCTCCCGGATTATTTTTAACGCGCGGGCGACCCTGCCGAATTCCTCGCCGGGGCTGACATCCGCCGCGCCGGGGCGTGACGAGTAACCGCCCACATCGAGGATATCCGCGCCATCGGCAATCGCTTTATCGACCGCACGGGTGATTTCGCCATCGGTCGCGAGGCTGTCTTCGGCCAACCGGATATCGCCGGCCAGCAGGCGGCTGCCCGGGAAAAACGAGTCAGGCGTGACGTTTATAATCGCCATCACGACAGGACGCCGCAGATCCAACTCACTCGCCCCTACCCTCATTGCCGGAATATTTTATCGAGCTCCAGAACCTGGGGCATCAGGATATCACTCTCGCCGCTATGTATCACATAATCAGCCCGCGACTCCCGCCCGGCATCTTCCATCTGGTTGGCCATCCTTGCCCTCACTTTCCCGGGATCGGAACCGTCGCGGGCAGCAGCGCGTTTTATGCGAACCTCAACCGGGGCGCTGACCGTCACTACACGATCGGTCAACACGTTCATGCCGCTCTCGAAAAGTATGGCGCTTTCGTGGATAACATATGGGGAACCTTCGGATTCTTTTTGCCGTGCCCACTCCTTAAAGTCCTCGATCACGGCAGGATGGACGATGGAATTAAGCCCATGAAGCAGCGCCTTATCGGAAAACACGCGCGAAGCCACGAACGCCCGGTCGAGCGTGCCGCCCTTATAGGCCTGCGCCCCGAGCAAGCCGACGATCCTCCCGCGAAGTTCCGAAGAGGTGTTCATAAGCTGTTTAGCCGCGGTGTCGGCATCGTAAACAGGTATGCCCAAAGCGGCGAACATGCGCGAAACGGTACTCTTGCCGCTGCCTATCCCGCCTGTAAGTCCGATCCTTAGCATGGTTACTGCGCTGTTGTGATGGGAGAAGGGATTTCGGGGATGTCGGTCAACATAATTATACGAAGGTCCTTCGTATGGGCCTCGACAACGGATTTGAGCGAAGATGGGCTGACTATGAGTTTGCTTTCGTCGGTAATCGAAGGAAATGTCTCTATATCCCGTAAACTCACTCTGATATCGCTGTGACGGAGAATGCGGTGGGCCAATATTCTGTAACCCGTCCCCTCGGCCTCGCACCTGACCTTGATCCTGGTATCCCCGATATTTACAGGAATTGTAACGTTGGCTATGTAGGTATGCCCCAGATTGATCAGCAGCCACAACAGGAAAGAAAAACCCAGCAACACCAAAAACGTGGGCGAGGTGTACTTACGGACATGCTTTAATATATTTCCCAGCTTTTCATTCATAAACATCGTCTGTTGCGGGCCGGATCCCGGTTGAGATACAAAGTAAGTGATTTTTTCGCGAAAGACAATGCCCGACAGTATCTCTTCGGGTTTCAGAAATAAAAAACGGCCCCCGAAGGAAGCCGTTTTCAAATCGCATGCGGGATACTTTTATTTCTTCGTTTCAGCCGCCTTCTTTTCCTCGGCGTACTTGGCATTCAACCCCTCAAGCACCGCATTCGTGATATTCAGGCGCGGATCGGCATGTAGCACCGGAGTGTTGCCGCTGGTCGTAAGTATCATGCTGTATTTATAATCGGCATTGAACTCGGCCAGGAAAGTGTCGAGGTTATTGATAATGTTGTTCATCAGCACCTGGCCCTCCTCGGCAAGCTCGCCCTGCACCTTGTCGCGGTGGGCGTAAAGGGCCTGTTCCTGACGCTGGAGGTCCTCCTGAAGCTGAGTAGCCTCGGAACGCGTCACGAGGCCCTTGTTGATCTTTTCCTGGGCATCGGCGAAAGTCTTCTCCAAAGAACGCATCTTATTGGCCAACTCGGTTTCGGCCTTCTTTGCCTTAGCCGTCAACTCGGCATTCTTGTCTACATATAAATTATAGTTGCTGAGCAGAGAATCGAGCTCCACATATGCTATATAAGCGCTTATCGCAGCCTGGGGCGCTCCGTCTGCGGTTTGCGACACGTTATCCTGCGCACCGGCCGGATTCCCGGATTTCTCGCCGCATGCGAACAAGCCCAGCAAAAGCGCAGGCAACAAAAACATTTTTTTCATTCTTTCAATTCTTTTAATAAGTAATGGGGCAAATATACACAAAATCTTTTTTTGGACTATCTTTGTTGAAATATTCTGTCGAACCATGTACGAATACATAAAAGGCGAAATCGCCGAACTTACACCAGCATACGCTGTAGTCGAAGCAGCAGGAATAGGATATCTCCTTATAATATCGCTCCAGACATACTCAGAAATAGAAACAAAAAAAGCGGCCGTAATATACACCCACTACATCGTGCGCGAAGACGCCCAGATACTATACGGATTCGCCACGAAGCGCGAAAGGGACGTCTTCAGGCTCTTGATAGGCGTTTCGGGCGTCGGCGGGAACACCGCGAGGATGATACTCTCGACATACGCGCCGCAGGAACTCACGAACATCATAGCCAGCGAAAACGCGGCACTGCTCAAAAACGTGAAAGGGCTGGGACTCAAGACGGCACAGAAAATAATAGTCGAACTGCGCGACAAGATAGGCATCGCGGCGGCGTTCGACAGGCAAGGCCCGGACAACACCCCGCAAGGTAATCCGGGGAATTATGCCGAAGCGCTCGCGGCGCTCACGATGCTCGGTTTCCCAAAAGCGGCATCGGAAAAAGTGCTGCGCACGGTCATGAAGGAAAACCCGGCGGCATCGGTCGAAGACATGGTCAGGATGTCGCTCAAAAACCTGTAACAGGGGAGCCAGGAGCGGCTTGTAACGCCATCCACCATAGCCAACGTGTTGAATATCAGCATTATTCACAAACAGACAAAATCGAGCGGCCAGCAGTGAATCTATATTAAGGAATTGTTAAAATTATACCAAATTATTGGGTAGGGGAAAAAATTAGTGTTATTTTTGTCACAATTAGTTTCCGAAAATTTAACCAAAAAATATGGATCCTATTTACATTTTCATCGTCGTAGTACTCCTCGGACTGGCCATTGTAGGACTTATGGTGGGCGTAGCGAACGACGCAGTGAACTTCCTGAATTCGGCGATAGGTTCGAAAGCCGCCCCCAGATGGATCATCCTGACGGTGGCTTCGGTCGGCATAATCATTGGGGCGCTCTCGTCGAGCGGAATGATGGAGGTCGCGCGAAGCGGCGTATTTTATCCCGACCAATTCTCATTCTCGGACGTAATGATGCTGTTCCTCGGCGTAATGTTCGCGAACGTAATACTGCTCGACCTCTTCAATACATTCGGACTGCCCACGTCCACGACGGTTTCTCTGGTATTCGGGCTGCTGGGAGCGGCAATAGCCGTCGCAGTGTACAAAATAACGGGAAGCGACACGCTGACGATGACCGACCTGTCGGGATACATAAACTCGGGCAAAGCGATGGTCATAATATCGGCGATACTCGTATCGGTCGCGGTGGCATTCGTGTCGGGATCGGTAGTGATGTACCTCACAAGGCTGATATTCACATTCCGCTATAAGAAAGTCTTCTCCCGCATCGGTTACTTCTGGTGCGGGATCGCTTTTACCGCAATCTCATACTTCGCAGTGTTCAAAGGGCTGAAAGACGCGGGGATATTCAGCAAGGAAACCCTCGACTTCGTACAGAACAACCTCGCCCTGACCCTCACAGTACTATGGCTCGGATGGAGCGCCCTGATGGCCGTTTTGCAGCACATATTCAAAGTCAACATCCTAAAATTGACGATACTCGCGGGTACGTTCTCGCTCGCCCTGGCGTTCGCAGGCAACGACCTCGTGAACTTCATCGGGGTGCCTATCGCGGGATGGGACTCGTATAAAATAGCCGCCCAGACAGGCAATGACCAGATGATGATGGGAGGGCTCATGGAACCGGTAAAGGCTAACTTTATATTCCTGCTGGCGGCAGGAGTAATAATGGTCGTCACGCTTTGGACATCGAAAAAAGCCAAAAGCGTTTCGGACACCGAGATAAACCTCGCAAAACAGGACGAAGGAGCGGAACGCTTCGGGTCTACCCTATTCTCCCGCTCGCTTGTAAGGCTCGCACTCAGCACCAACAAAAGCGTCGAAAAACTACTGCCGGAATGGACCCTGAAATGGATTAACAAGAGGTTCATACCCCTCAGGGACGGGGAATACGGCGGCGAAAGGGCCCACTTCGACATGATAAGGGCCACGCTCAACCTCACGATAGCGTCGCTCCTGATAGCATTCGCGACTTCGCTCAAGCTCCCGCTTTCGACCACATACGTGACGTTTATGGTCGCGATGGGTAGTTCGCTCGCGGACAGGGCCTGGGGCCGGGAAAGCGCCGTATACCGCATAACAGGCGTACTCACGGTAATATCGGGGTGGTTCGTAACAGCGGTCGTAGCGTTCGCCATAGCCTTCGTGATAACGCTTATACTCATGTACGGAGGCATAATCGCGATCATCGCCGTGACTCTCCTCTGCGGATACATGCTGATACAGAGCGGAATACTGCACAAAAAACGCGAAGCGAAAGCGGTGGAGCACGAGAAAAAGCACACCAACAACGAAGAAGCGGACGAAGTCATAAACCGCTGCATCTCGGAAGTGATCGACACGATGGAAAAAGTCACAGACATCTACAAGCAAACGCTGATGGGCGTCTTCCAGGAAGACAGGAAAGCTCTCAGGCAGATGGTGAAAGACTCGAACGAACTATTCTACCAGGCACGCGAGCGCAAATACGAAGTGATGCCCACGCTCCAGAAACTCCAGCACAACTACATAGACACAGGACACTATTACGTGCAGGTGGTTGACTACATGAGCGAAGCGTCGAAAGCGCTCGTACACATAACACGCCCGTGTTTCGAGCACATTGACAACAACCACGAAGGACTCTCGATGGAACAGGTCGAAGACCTCGCGCACATCAACAACGACGTTTCGAAGATATACGACAGGATAAACGTAATGCTACGCACCAACGACTTCAGGGACATAGACACCGTCATGAGGATGCGCGACGGGCTGTTCGAATCGATAGACGAAGGCATAAGGCGCCAGCTGAAACGCATAAAATCGAAATCGACAAGCACAAAAGCCAGCATGCTCTACCTCAACATACTGAACGAAACGAAAACAATGGTGCTCCAATCGAGGAACCTGCTCAAATCGCAGAAATATTTCGTCGAAAACCGTACCGGCGCACAATAAAAACCGGTAACCGGGGGTTTATTTATAAGATAAAACCTCCGGTTGCGAACGAACAGAACCAAGCACAGGTAAGGAGGCCATATCGCGCCTCCTTATTTGTTTTTAGAGGAAAAATACGTAAGTTTGTGAGTTAAAAACGCAAGGAAGCGTATGAAGATAAGCAGAATCATCCTGATGACAGTCGCGGCGGCCGGTATGCTGGCGGCATGCGGCGAATCGGACGAAAACAATATCGTACCGGACCAGAGGGAGGCGATAATAAAATTCCTCGACACGAACGAACTCGCATACGAGGAAGTCGGAGGGGTATTCAGACACTTCCCCGACCCCAGGACATCGGAGCCGGACGCACACGTAATCAGGCAGGGGGACGAAGTCGGGATAAAGTTCGAGCTATACAAAGCCGCGTACACAAAGCAGGCGAACTCGCTCGCACCGCTCCCCACGACAGCCCTGTACAGCAACAAAGAATTCGTGCAGGAAGCGCTGATAAGCACAGGGCTGAACCCGCAATACTGGCCATCGCCCTCCGAGCCATTCAAAGCGAAGGTAGGCGCAGACGAACTGATAGCAGGGCTCGACCGAGGACTCGCAGGATGCCAGGAAGGCGACTCGGTACTGCTTTTCATAACGTCGAACCTTGCATTCGGCACGAAACCGATAGCGAACCTGAGTGAAAATACGGCAATACTATACATAGTGAACATAGAATCGGTTAATAACCAATAATATAACGGAATATGAAAAAATTACTGCGCGTTTTTGCCGCCCTTTCGATAGCAGCTCTGTCAATTACGTCCTGCGCCGAAAAAGAAGAAGAAAACGCATACGATATCGAGCAGCGTTCGTTCGACGCCTGGATGCAGGAGAATGTCATAGCAGAACACGCCAACCCAGAAAACGTGGTCAGGTACAGCAACGGCGTATACATAGAATGGCTGACGAAAAACCCCGAGGGAGCGCAACCGGCATACGGCAACTGGCTCAAACTGGACTACACGGGAAGAACCCTCTCCGGCAACGTATACAAAACCAGAAACAAAAGCATAGCCGAACAGGAACGCGAAGCCACTCCGAAGACAAACTACGTCCCGGCATACATAAACTATTACGAACTGAACGGGCTGACGCCGGGGGAAAACTTTGCCATTGGCAAAATGAGGAAAGGCGAAAAGGTAATAGCGTACCTCCCTTCGAGAATGGCATACAAAGGCTCGGTAAAAAAATTCTCTAACGGATACGGCGGGCATTTCCTCCTATCGGCGGCAATGATACCCGTACAGATAGAACTCGAACTGGCGGACGTTATAACAGACGCCTCGGCAAGGGAGAAAGACCTCGTTGCAAAATGCCTCGCAGCCAACGGGATGAACGACACCCAATACGAAGCAGGTAACGGCGGCGACAAAATAAAGGACGGCATATATGCCAAAGTGCTGACGAAACACGACCAGAACGACCCCGAAGTATCGCAGGAAGACAAGACCAAGTATAACGGCTGGGGTGCGTACACGAAAGTCGATAAAGACGACGAACTGTACATATACAGGGACGTATACGTAATTCAGGAAGAACCCGGAAACGCCGACGGTGGAAACAACCCGGAAGAACCGACGCAGAACGCGGGAGAGTTCGGACTGTTCCTCGTAAGCACGGACAGGATGAAACTCGCAGAGCAGAAATGGAGCGACTTCGCGCCGTACACACCCGTGTTCGTCAAGCCTTCGCTCAAATCTGACAACGTAATATACGCGATAAGGGAAGCTTTCGTAAAGAAAGATATAAACTACATGTCGTCGTTCGTTGTCGTAACGACATCTGAATTCGCATACGGAAAGAACGGATTCTACCAAAGTACGGAACCTTACGGCGAGATCCCGCCATACACTCCGCTGCTTATCAGGGTGTATGTCGAAAGGAAAACATACGCGGAAGGGACGCAGTTGCTGGCCAACGAAGACGGAGTTTTCGGGAAAGCTATATAACAGCGGACACGGGATGCGCCGGGTGCCGATGGGCAGGAGAGCGCAGGCGGCACATGGCGTGGAAAGTTAGTGGGAAGGTGCGGAAAACGGGAAGAGCGCAAGGGACGCAGTGTGTGAATGGGAAGAAGATAGTGCGAGGTATAGTGAAAGTGTGGGTGGAGACAGGAGACAGGCGGCGAAAAACAGAGGGAGTGAAGAGATGACAATGACTGGCGGAGTGCGGGATGCCGGGAGTATGCGGATTGGGGAATGATTGCATATGGCGGGCAGAGCACGGAGAAAAATGCAAGGAAAAGTATACAGCGGAAACGCGCAGAAAACAGACAGAAGGTAACAAAAAAGGGGGTAGTCACCCCCTTTTTTTTGTTACCTATTTTATTTCTTGACCTTCCCTGTACGTTCATACAGCACGAGTACGCACGAACGCAACTGTTCATTCAGAATCTGAGAAGAATATTCCTGCTGGCGGACGACCCAACCCTCTGAATTCAACCGCTTGATATCCGCATTTATAGTTTCATCATCATTGTTATGATATGTCTTTATCATTTGTTCCATCGTCGTCCGGTATTTTGTACACAGATATGAAAAACAAATTCAATGCCATGGAATAAGGCAATCCGCATTATGGACCACCTTATTAAACAAAATGGCTAATACTTGAAACTGCTGCCGCCTATGAACTCGCGAAGGATGGAAGTCGGAGGGATCTCGTCGGGATCGATCGGGATGAAACTCTCCAAAAACTTCAACAGGCGCTGGGCCTCGCCGTACTCCGGCACTATATCGGGAACCTCGTGGAGCATGGGCTCGACATAGCGCTTGAGAACGCATATCTCGAAAAATAAAGACGAGTTGAACATAACGTCGGAATTCTCCTGGAAAGGAAAAATATGCTTATCCTCGCCGGCGCGGACACTTACCCATCGCTTCAGGGTCGATGCCGCATTGGCCCCGCGGGTATTGCAGTCGCGGACGATGCGACGGAGCAGGCGGTTATCGGTCGTCGCGATACGCGAGAGGTTATCGAGCGAGATGGACGTCAACGCCGATATGTAAATCTTGAAGATCAGGCTGCTGTCCAGATCCTTGGTCAGCTCCGGGTTAAGGCCGTGGATGCCCTCGATTACCAGCACCGAACGATTGTCGAGCTGCAAAGGCTTTTCATGGTACTCGCGCTTGCCGGTAATGAAGTCGTAGCGCGGGACGTCCACAGCCCCTCCCTCGAACAACGTCGAAAGGTTGCTGTTGAACGTATCGAGATCGAGGGCGTAAAGCGACTCGTAATCATACTCGCCATTCTCATCGAGCGGTGTCTTATCCCGCTCTACGAAATAATCGTCGAGGGAGATCAGAACCGGCTTCAAACCGAAGATACGCAGCTGGATGCCGAGCCTCTTGGCGAACGTAGTCTTCCCGCTTGAAGACGGCCCGGAAATCAAGACCAGCTTCACGCCCCGCCTGGAATGCTCGCCGAGGATCGTATCGGCGATGCTCGCCAATTTCTTTTCATGGAAAGCCTCGGCTATCTTGATAAGTTCGCTGCTGTTCCCGTCCAGGATCTTGCGGTTCAAAGACCCTATATTCGAAACGTCGATGATATCGACCCAGTTCTTATACTCGTTGAAGATGTCGAACATCTTATCCTGCTGCACCATAGGCTCAAGCTCGCAAGGGTTGGTGCGCTTGGGGACCGCGATATAGATGCCGTTGAAATAGCTGCGGATGTCGAAAACCTGAAGGATACCGGTTGAAACGGCCAACGCACCGAACATATAACCCACCATATCGGCCAGATGATATACGGTCGAATAGAGATGCGGGCGCGAATCGAGCAGCGCAAGTTTGTCGGCAAAGTCCATACGGGTATAGATCTCGGTCGCTTCGGTCGTCAGCACGCGCTCGCGAACTATCGGGATGTCCTGCTTGACCAACAGTTTCATACGTTCCTTCAGCGCGTTGACGTCATCATCGGTAAACTTATCGAGGCCCTCGACCTCGGCATAGAAACCTTTGGACACCGCATGTTTGATCTTCAAGGTCTTGCCAGGAAAAACATCGTACACAGCCTTGTTCAAAGTGAAGAAAAGCGTTCGCTGGTAGACACGCATGCCCTCGAAATGGGTAATATCCACATACCTTATAGACAAAGGCTCGTAGATATTATAAGTAAGTTCCTGGAGTTTATTGTTGACATAAGCCGCAAGAAAAGGGTTATCATTCTTCAGTGACAATATATTAAGAACGTCGAGCAAAGAACTGCCCATGGCAACATGAATCGCCGAAGCGTTATTCTCGCATATTATCTTGACCGTATTCGGAGACATCGCAAAATGGTTTTTGAATTTATATAAACGTAAAAATAAAAAATAAAATTCATTTGTAATCACGATGCACTTTTAATACAACTATCCGGCCATAAATAACAACGCGAACAGCATGTACAATATAATATAAAGGTTTTTATAATAACCTGTGCGAATTAAGAAACAGTATATTTTCAAACTATTAATGTCTCATTCGGATGCCAATATAGCGTTTTTGATTTCAATAGACGCCATAACATATACGTATTTTTATGTTATCGTACTCATATTCCACTGATTATATATGAAATAATTTATACAATTTCTAACTAATAAACTTATACTATTGACATTCGACAAGACTCATGCTATATTTGCCCAAGTGGGTAAACAGAGTGGAAGTCCTTCCGCCCTGACATGTGAAGAAGCGCTATAATTTCCGGAAATTATCAAAATGCTTCCATTTAATCATTTTGTTATTAACAGCAAGATGTCGACAGGTTGTTAACAACCTCGGCAAATCTTGCAGCGGACCCGTGCCGTTCGGCAGAACGACAGGTCCGGTAAACCGGAACCATTATGGAAATAAAAAGCGAAAACGGCGAAAACCAGGCATGCACAGAAACTGCAAACGAAGCCGTATCCAAGAAACAACAGGACATGCTCATGTCGCTCAGGCAAGCCGAAGCCAAAATGACATGCCTGTTCGAAGAAACCCTCGACGCGATTGACAACCTCGCGCAGATAAGGCTGAAATGCAAACTGTCGAACTCACGCGTCGCCGGAGTGTACAGGGAACTCAAAGAACTTTCCAAAGTAATGTCGGTCTACAAATAACAACTTTGCGCAGTTGTCGACACAGAACTGACATACTTATCAACACGCTCACTCGGCCGCGCCTGTGGAAAGGCGGGATGGCTCAAAACTAACCATTTCGGGACTCTCTGAAAAACCCCGAAACCAAACAAACTTAAAAATGCAAAGGAAAAATTTGATCGCGGCCGTTGAACAGGCGGCCCGAGATCGTGGGCTTTATTTCCAGATCGGATACGAATACCAAATGAACGAAGCCCTCGGAAAAACACCGGCACTATGGCTGTCGCACCCGGAAACGTCGAAGCACGAAGGGACTACGGAAGGCGTAAAAACATACGCCGTGAGAATGTTCATCATAGGTATGCCGGACAGGCAGAGCGCGGCAGACCCCGAATTGGTCTGGGCCGCGATGGAAGCCGAAGCGGCGAAAATATGCGAGGCGATCGCGGACGCGGAATGTGTCAAAAGCATATCGGACGTGGAAATGGCGGTTGCAAAAAGCAGTGTCACGAACCGCGGAGAGATCTCGATGTCAATCAAGATGAAAGTGCAGGCCCCATTCACAAACCCTAAAAACTAACGACATGAGGATAAAATCATTGCCGGAGAACTATACCGGAATACTGGCCCCGGTAATATACGAAATAGACCAGGCGGAACCTTCGCAGATCGTAACGGTCGGAATTTTTGCAGGGACTGACGGGCAGGCCGCAGGCGAAAAAAGGCTGTTCGGGGAAAGCGCATACACGGTAAACGCTGCAAACTATGTCGGTGGACGCATAAAGGTCGAGCCGGTTGCCGGAAACGGAGGGGCGGCCGGAACGTGGATCGCGAAAGCGGAGCAAAGGTGTGGAATTGTTAAAATAAGCGCGGGGGCGATAGTGTCGGCGGCAACCTGCGTCACGGGAGGCCGGAATGTCTGCCGCGAGAAAGCGGCCCTCTCGGACGCGCCAGCGAAGCGAAACATCGCGGTGGGTGAGAATGACGAGATAGCGTTCATCGCTCCGGGGCTGAATGTTTCGGCGAAAGCTATTCTGAGCGGAGGAGAAGGCAACGCGGTTGTCGATCTTGGCAGTTGTGTGTGTGATGGAGGGATTTATGTCGCGGTCATCGACACGGGATATATTCTGGGGCAGAGCGCGGAAATTCACAGGCAAATGGCCGTGGAGATATCGGCGGACGGAAACGTGTTAGCGGCAAGGGAATACAGTATAATTCCGGCATCGGCGGACGCGGTAAGGCTATGCTGGCAGAACCCCTACGGGCAGATCGACTACCACACGTTCCGCATCGCAGAAGAAAACCTGACCCTTGACAAAAGCCGTGCGTATCTCGCGGAAGGATATGCTACCGTGGGACTTACGGAAGAAGTTATCATAAAAGCGGTATCGAAACTCGAACCGCGCAAAACACTGAAGTGGCTCGCAGGCATATTGTCGTCGCCGCAAGTGTGGATGGTCGAGGGCGATGGTTTTGTAAAGGTGGATGTTATCACCGACAAGGCTTCGGTCAAAGCCGAGAATCCGGGAAACATTAGCGTCTCTTTCCGCAAAGCGAAAAAGTTAACACTCAAACAAGCGTAGCCATGAGATTGTTCATAAACGGCACGGAAGCCGACATAGACGCCTCGGAACCGATCAGAACCTCGCTCACGATAGCGGAGATAACGAACCCCGAAAACAGCCGGACAGGATACTCGAAGCCGTTTTCGCTGCCGGCCACACCCCGGAACAGGAAGATCATAGGCAACTGCGTAGAACCTAACTCCACCGAACTGTTCAACCGCAGGCAATACGCCGCGAGGATAGAGCAGGACGGATGCGTGATCATGAGCGGGGAGCTATACCTGATGTCGTATGAAGAGGACGGGAACGGCTGCGGAAAATATTCGGCGGCGATAATAGGCCCGGGAAAAGAATGGGTGCGCAAAGCCGCGGCCACACCGCTCAGGAAAATGGAAGTCGCGTTCGGCGAAACGATAACGGCGGCGATGATAGCGCAAAGCTGGACATGGGACAAACCCGTTCGGTTCCTGCCGGTACAGAGGGACTCGTTCGCAGTGGAAAACCACAACTCGCACCTGTTCCCTCCGGTCAAGATCCTCTCGTTCGAAGACTACCATCCGTTCCTGCACATACGGACAATGTTCGAAACGGTGTTCGCCGCAGCGGGATACTCGATAGAATCGGAATTTATCAAGGGCGGGATGTTCGGCTCGCTGTATATGAGCGGGAATTATCCGCGCAAAAGCATCGAAGGAGACAAATCGAAGATGGACTTCCTCGCGGGACGGTTCGCAGACGTATCGGCAGTCGCCAATTCGACAGGCAAAGTATACGCAGACCCCGTCACGACCCTGAACACGATAGGCAACATAGTGGAAACGGCGAACCCGCGGGAAGAAAGCAACGGCAAAGTCCTTGAAAACGTATTCGCCAAGAACGAGTGTTTTACCAAAATAGGAAACAGGATAGCGTTCGTCCCCACGCACAGCGCTGTGGTCGGGTTCGAATTCAAGATACACTACACGGCCGACTACTACATGCTGGACAGGGACGAACTCAAGACGTTCAACCAGATGTACCTCTGGTCGGGGCAAGAACGCAGTTACAAGGTACTGAACACCAACGCCGACCGCCGAAGCGAATTCAAAGCGAGCAAAACTTTCCTTGCCATAATATTCGACCACCGCGACGGGGATTCGTACCAGTTCAGGTATGACGAACTGGCGAACGCGCAGGTGGACCCACAGAACCCGAAAGCGGGAGAAGTCACGACACGCACATTCGCGACATTCAGCACCCGGACGAAAGCGATAACGGTCGTCAACGCGAAACCCGTGGCGAATCCGCAGATATGGATAAAACCGGCGGGCGGCTCAACTTATGTCATATGCGAAAAAGACTGGGCGCTGTATGACGGACATGTAACCGAACGAGGCGAAACGGAGGTCGAGATAACCGTCAGAAGCTCGCCGGAACGCATATTGCCATCGAGCCCTAAATATTTCGACCAGATATATTTCGACGGCGGAGAAGCGGGGATGAAATTCAAACTCGGTAAAAACACGACCCTCAGACCGCTGTTCGCAGGCTACCCTTGTGAAGGATCGGTCGTGAAGTTCGAAGATGTCGCGGCGCACGAAGCAAGTTGCATTGACATGATAAACGCAGTAAGGCACATGTTCAACCTGTCGTTCTTCACGGACAGCCTCGAAAAGAAAGTTTACATAGAACCGCGAAAAGATTTCTACAAATCGGAACCGGTGGTTGACTGGAGCGGCAGGATAGACCTCTCGAAACCGGTGAGCGTAAGCGCACCGGGAGCAGGGCTGCCGCAAAAGTACACCATGCGTTACCAGACCGGCGACGGAGCCGTAACACGCTGGAACAGGCAGAACGACGGCAGGTTCGGGAGCCGCAGCTGGGACATAGACGACAATTTCGCAAAAGAAGGAGAGAAAATATTCGAAAACCCACTGTTCACGGCATCGCTGAACGCGGCAGGAGATTTTCCGGACGCCGTGGCGGCAAGCCTCGTACAGGCAGGCGACAGGGACACGGACGTAACGCAGGATGTGGAAGAACTCAACTTCCCGGCCAAGATCGTAAGGTACTTAGGAATGGCGACGCTCCCAGGATCGCAAAAATGGGGCTGGCCGGTATACGGGAAAACGTACCCGTTCCTCGCGTTCCACCATAACGGCGAAAACGCGAAAAACGCGGGGATAAACCCGGCGGCAAACTCCGGCGGGGCGGCAGACATGATCAACGGGTTCTCGCTCTGTTTCGAAGACAGGGACTCGGTCGAAGGATTGCACAGGTTCTATGACCGCACGTTCGAAACGTACAACAACAGCAAAAAAGTGGAAGCATACATATGCCTCGCGCCGGAAGAAGTCGAAGCGCTGGTATATCCGAACTCGCTCGGGAAGGATTTCAAGGCGTTGTACAGGCTCGTTATAAACGGCGAGAACGCGCTGTACAGGCTCGAACAGGTGTGCGACTACGACCCAAACGCGGCATCGGTAAAATGTGTATTCATCAAAGAAACATAAGGCATGGAAAAGTATAAAAACAACGCGGAAACACCAATGACGGCCGAAGAAATCGAAGCCCTCGTGGAACAGTACCTGAGAAAAACGCGCAGCGAAGCATCGGCAGAAAAGACCGCGGAAGAACTCAGAATAATCGACATGATAATAGCACAGGCAACTTTCTAAAACCAAACGACATGACAATATACGTAAAAGAACTGCTCCACATGCTCGACAAAAAGTACGGGGCGCTGTCGCCAGGCGAAATGGCCGACAAGCTCTTCGAAATCGGAGTAGTAGACCACACGCTATGCAAAGTGCTGGCGATAAGAGAGTTCGTCGCCGCGAAAGTCAAAACAGGAGAGAAGAAGATCGACGCCATGTGGAACGCGGCGGAACATTTCTGCTGCACATACGAGTACATACGAAAATGCGTCTATTACTACACGGACGTAAACCTCGACTGAAATAAAAATGGTAATTATATACAAATTTACATCGATCGTTTTTAACTCGTTACTTTCTTTTGCATTACCCAAAAGAAAGTAACCAAAGAAAACTCTAGAAAATAAGTCTCACGTAAGACTCCTCCCTTTTAGCCATGCTGTGCATGTCTAACGGTCGTCGGACACCGTACGTCTCGACTTATTTTCATCTTGTCGAATACCCAATATTTAGATTTAAGTGCCGATTTTAGTTCGGTGTCAAATTGTATATAGACACCATAAAAATTATGCCTATCCGCAAAATGCCCCACGCACGCCGAATTGAGATAATCGGATAGGCCGCGCGTGGAGCGCGGTCTCATGGCTTGTGCGTTGGGAAGCTTGCCAAAGGCAAGCCCTGCAGCCCGCCGCATGCGGCGGGCTGCATGCGGCGGCGACTCCGGTAGAACGGGAGCGTCGATGGACACCCGAAGCGCTGTAATGCGAAACTATGTCCGTCCCCGGCGGCAGACTTCACCGCAGACAGAAGATTGCGTATAAGCATATTTCTTCTGAATTATCTCTTTTTATGGTGTAGAATCTTTCCGTATCGCTCCGCGATCCGGCAGCCCGCCCTGAAGGGGCGGAGGGCGGGTTGCTAAAGCAATTTATTTCTGAATTATCCCTTTAAATCTTGTTAGGCCCTCTTAGAAGGCCATCAGGCACCCACGAGAGAGGGGGGCAGGGGCACCTGAACCGATGCTCGCAGCGGAAACGGAGACTGCTTGCAGCGCTTGATAAATTCACATTCGGCGGAGTCGCAGCCTCCACAATACGCCGTAGCTTGCCGCAGTGTGGTTTATTTACATCCATGCGCTTTGTCCGCACAGGCTACGGCCGACTGCGGGTTACGGCCGCTGATTATTTGCTACGCGAAAAGTTCAAAAAGTGGCGAAACTTTTTCGAGGCGGGCCGGAGTAATTTAGCGTCATCACAGGATAAATATTCTCGCATAACAACAGGCGAAATCAACACGAACCAAACTAACCCAACACAAAATAATGTCTGAAAAAACAAAAACCGCGAAGACGGCTGACAGTGCAGCCGTAATAGACATCGAAGGAATCATAGGAGTCGCCGAAGACCAACAATTCGACCCGTCGGCGGCAAGTGTCGCAACTTACAAAACTTTCAAAGAAACATTCGAGAAATTCAAAAGCGCCGGGTACGGCGAGTTCATCGTAAACATCCGCTCGACAGGAGGTAACGTAAACGACGCCCTGCTGATTCACGACCTGCTCAGATCGTCAGACGCACAGGTAACCACAAAATGTTTCGGATACGTCGCCTCGGCGGCCACGATAATTGCGCAGGCGGCCTCGCCCGGATGCAGGGAAATATCGGAGAACTCGCTCTACCTGATCCACAAATCGGCCTGTAGCACAGAAGGAAACGCCCGTGAAATAGCACAGACAATCGAAATGCTCGATAAAACAGACAAAAGGATCACGGCGATATATGCCGACCGTTCGGGCAAGAATGTCGCAGACTTCGAAACGCTTATGGCCGAGAACAGCGGAAACGGCAGATGGCTCTCCCCGGACGAAGCCATAACGTATGGGCTTGCGGACAAGATCACAGCAGCCGCGCCTATAAAAGCCGAAGCCAAAAGCGTAATCGCAAACCTCGGGCTGCCCCCCATCCCAAAGAAACGGAAAAACATGACAGCGGAAATATCGAAAACATGGAACAAGATACTGCGTTCGACAGGGCTGGCCCACGAAAACGAAGAAGCGGAACCAATGGCCGAGGTGATAGACGCAACCGACCTCGAAAAAGCAACCCGCGAAGTTACAAATGCCAGAAGCGAAAGTGAACTGCAAAAGCAGAAGGTCGAGCGGGCCCGTGCGGCAGCCATGCCAACCGCCACGAAACCGAAAGAAGACCCGGACATTCAGGAAATACGCTTCTCGGCAAACGAATCGGCGTATATGGAAGATATCAAAAGATTTACGGATCAGTAAACCACCATGCACTAAAGCACATGGGTTTGGAGAGAAGAATAAATTCTTCATCCCGAGTCGCAAAGCGACTCGCATCGCCGCCCTGAAGGGGCGGAGGGCGGCGATGAAAATACAACAGAAAGACCAGATTCGAAAAATTAGAAATTTATAGAAACTGAAAGTAGCCGCAATCAAATTGAGGGGTTTCAACCATTAACAGCAAACAATAAAAAAGGGTTATACAGTTTCAGCTTTTAATAGCCAATGAAACGTGACGTATGTCAGACACACTCTTCCTGGCACCCCTGTTCCCTCCCGGTGGCGCCAGACGGACTTCAAAAAAAGACGAACAATACCAAAACGATATTTCGGATAACAAAACGTTTCTGAAAAACGGACCCGGAAAAGCAGGAAAAACAACGGCAAACAGAATATCACAAAAGCGTTTATCTCCCCTGCGCCAGACCGTTCAGAAAACTACAACCCAACCCACCATAACACACAAAAAACAATGAGCAAGATCGAAGCACCAAAAACCTACCAGGGCGCAGAACTCGAAACGATATTCTTCCGTCCCATGTTCTCAGGCCCCGACGCAAACGACCTCGGGATCAGGATAATGTACAATATGCCCGTCCCCACGACACTCCAATTCTGGAAGCGCAGCGGCGACATCCTCCACAAATACACGGCCAGCGGCTGGAAAGGCGGCACGGCGGCGAGCAGGTTCTCGAAACAGATCAAACTGTCGAAAGTGAAAGCTGAAGCAAGCTACAGCGCATCGGACTACTTCAACATGATATACGAAGTGATCACGAACCGCAGCGACGTGAACCTCCAGGACCTCACAGGTACGGAACTCGAAGAAGCCGAAACGGCACTCTTCAAAGAAGCCATCGCGGAAAGCATCAGAACCACAATGTGGATCGGCGACGTTGACCGCGCAGGAGGCAATGCCCAATACGCGACTTTCGACGGATTCCTGAAACGGATCATAATCGACGCCATTACCGACAAAGATATCAAGAAATCGACGTATGCCGACTGCGCAACGCCCGCAAACGCCGAAACCATACTCAAAGGCCTTTGGGACAACGCATCGATAGCGCTGAAAGACTGCAAATCGCAGGGCAACATGGTATACCTCGTAACGTCGGACATCTACAACAAGTATGAAGAAGCTCTCGACAGCGTGGTCGTGGAAAGCGCATACCTCGCGAAGCAGAACGGACGCCAAGGCATATCGTACCGCGGAATCCCGGTTATCGACGTGCAACTCTCGGCATACCTCCCGCTTTTCGAAGACATGCCGCAGTCGTTCGGTATCCTCACCGACCGCCGTAACCTCGCGCTGGCCGTAAACACAAAAGATTTCCCCGGCACGGAAGTCAAGATGTGGTACAACCCCGACCTCATGCAGAACCGACAGAGGGCCGTGTTCATGGCAGGCTGCGACTACCTCCTCCCGGAACTCATATCGATCGCTTACAAAGGCTAAAACAAGCGGATATGGCACTCGGAGGATATGAAAAGGCCGAAGGCAAGCGCAGCGGAGGAATACGTTCGCTGGCGCTGGCGGCAGCAAGCGATGTGGCAGGAGCCGTTATGGAAGCCGGAGTTTGCACAGGCGTTACCCTGAAGCAAGGGGCCGTATTCCGTAAATACGGATTCAAAGAAGGCGAAGCATGCTTCACAGAGGAAATGTCGATAGTAAACGGCGTTGCGAAAGTGGCGCACGGGATAACGTTCGCGCTTGAAAGGCCGGACGGCAGCAGCGCCCAAGCGATCGCGCAACTCGCCGCCGCATCCGAAGACGGGATAGTGGCCATCGTAACAACCAACGGCAACGTTTCATTCCTCGTCGGGTACAGCGACAAATTCGGCACGGAGCAACCCCTGAGGTTGACGAAGACAAGCCTGTCGAGCGGAGCCAAGCCGGCAGACGGTACGGCCGACATCATTGTACTCGCTTCGCAGGATGACAGCAAAGCACCGGTATACGCAGGCCCGGCAATCGTGTAAAAGCAATCCCATGAACCGAAGGGCTGTCCGCCTCGAAAACGGCAGCCCTTTATTTTAAACCCCTGAAAATGAAAACAAAAAACAACCCCCGCAAACAAAAGGTCTTTGCAGTGGAAAACGCCGCCACGCCGTTCCTGAGCATCGGAAGCCTCGTAGGCGGAAGCGTCAAAAGCGGCGACAACCAATTCTGGAAGTGGGGAAACGACAATATGTTCCCGTATGCCCTCGCGCTGATGGCACGCAGGAGTACCACGCACAGGCGAATCATTAACGACAAAGCGGACTACATATCGGGAAAAGGATTCTCGTTCGATCCCGACCTCGCCGCGCTCGGGGAGTTCATCGAGTCGGTGAACGGCAAAGGCGAATCGATGAGGCAGCTCGTGAACAAGCTGGCGTTCGACAAAGCGCTGTTCGGAAACGCGTTCGTCGAGATAGTCACGGACGCCAACCGGACATTCCTCTCGCTGTTCCACCAAGACGCAAGCAAGTGCAGGGTCGCGAAAGGCAACTCGCACATCGTTATGCACCACGATTGGGCACGTTTCTCGGCGAAAGACCAAAAATCGCTCCCCGTTTATCCTTCATTCGAAAAACAGGAAGACGGCACGCTGAGGTCGCTGATCCACTACAAAGACTACGAGCCGATGTTCGAAAACTACGGTATCCCGGCCTACATAGCGGGAATGAACGTTTCGGCAATCGCCTACAAAACAGACAAGTGGAATATTAGCAGGCTTGACAATTCATTTCAACTGTCGGGCGTAATGGTGCTGGACGGTACGGTGGACAACGAGAACGAAGCCAACGAGATCATGAAGACGGCCCAGAAGAAATTCGCGGGCGAACCGGGGCAGGTTATGTTCATGATCAAAGACTGCTCGGAAAACGATGGTTCGAAGTTCATACCCATAAATTCGAGCAACGAGGGCGACTGGAAAAGACTGCACGACCAGGCGACAGCCGATATCGTAGTCGCGCACTCGTGGTTCCGTTCGCTCAGCGGCCTCGAATACGGCTCGGGGTTCGACTCGGAAAGGATACTGCACGAATACGAGATCGCCCTGAACACCATAATCCTTGCCGAACAGGAAGAATTGATGGAGCCGCTGCGTGGCGTTATGAGCCTCATCCTCGGCATAGACTGCTCGTCGCTCCAGATAATCAACAGGCCCCCCACCCGCTCGAAACCGCTTTACATGAAAGTGTGGGAAGCCAGAAAAGCGGACGGCCTGGAATACGACCCGGCCGACCCGGCGCAACAACTGTTCGTTGCCCAGATCACAAAGTACGCACTCAAGAACATAGACTAAAACACACCCAAATGGAACTTCTTATAACACCACAGGAAGTGGTCGAGACGGCTTTCGAAGGCGAATACGGCGTTACGGCCGACAGGATCGGGGAAACCGTTATAACGGCCGCGCAGCAAAAATTCATACGCCCCGTAATCGGCGGACTTTATAGCAGGATCGAAGCAGGAGAATACCCCGAGTTAGCGCAAAAAATCAAAGTTGTCCTTGCGCATTACGTGAAACTGCTGATGATTCCGCAGTTGGCGGTATCGCTGGGCAACGGTGGCATTACGCAACTGAAAAGCGGCAACTTCGCACCGGCCGCAGGCGACAGCCTGAAAGCGCTTCGGGACAACACAAAGGCATGTGTCGGGGCAATGATGCGCAACCTCGTAGAGTACATCGAAGAAAACCAGGCCGACTACCCCGAATACGACCCGGCCGACAACATCCTGCATCAGGTTTCGATATCGTCGGGAATAATACTGTAATGCCATGGACACAATTTTAAAATATTGTTCCGGGGGCGTTATGGCCGCGGTATCGATACTTGCCCCGATCCAGGGACTGATAATCTGCGCCGTGATATTCATCGGCATAGATTTCCTGACAGGCGTCGCCGCAAGCTACAAAACCGCCCGGCGGACAGGCGCCGCATGGGCCTTCGAAAGCGAAAAAGCATGGAGTACAGTTACGAAACTCGGATTCGTAATGGCAGGTATAGTCCTTGCCTGGCTGATAGACTCCTGCATACTCGCCTTCATGAACCTGCGGTTGGCAAACATTTTCACAGGCTTCGTATGCGGGGTGGAATTCTGGAGCTACCTCGAAAACGCCGCCGAAATATCGGACCATCCCATATTCCGCAAACTCGGCAGGATCATCAAGAAACGTCTGGACAACGAGTTGGACCCCGAAAATGAACAACAATGAGCAGAGGCCTCGACAACAACAACCCGGGAAACATCCGCCTGTCGGCCACGGCCTATCTCGGCGAAGTGAAGCCGTCACGCGACAAAGCGTTCAAGCAATTCGAAACCATGGCGTGGGGATACCGCGCCATATTCGTACTGCTGCACACATACGGCGTGAAGCACGGGCTGAGAAGCATAGAAGCTATCGTGAAGCGTTACGCACCGCCAACCGAAAACGACACGGAACGCTATGTTTCGTTCGTTGCGTACCGCTCGGGCATTGCGCGTGAACGTGAGATAGACACCCTGTCGGCAGCCGACATGAAACGGATAGTCACCGCTATAAGCAGAATGGAAAACGGAGTGGAAGCAGTGGCGGCGGAAATCGACGAAGGCTGGGAACTATTCATGAAACACAAACCGTAGCCCGATGAAGCAATCCCTGTTTTTTATGTTATTGGCCTCGGTATTCCTTGCCGGAATGTTTGTGGCGGGGCGGTGGGGCGTCGCGCAAAAACGCGAACGGCAGAGGCTCGAAGCCAACCAGGCGGCGTTCCTTGAAAAAGAACGCGAATATATCCTGCGCGACAGCCTCAACGCGGTTTCTATCGGGATGATGACCCTGAAGACGGCGGAATTCTCGGAACACTTCTCGGAAATGGCCGCGTTGGTCCGCGACATGGGACTGCGGCTGAAACGTATCGAGAATATCTCGCAAAACGCCATGCGAAGCGATTACGCGATAACAGCTCCCGTCAGGGACACGATAATCGCCGTGGACTCGGCAACGTTTGCGAAAGGACTGTCGCTCAGTTACAAAAGCCCATGGATAGAACTCGGCGGGACGATAACCGAAGGCACGTTCGAAGGCACGGTCGTAACGTATGATACCCTCACCCAAGTAGTCCACCGCATCCCGAAACGATTCCTTTTCCTAAGGTTCGGCACTAAAGAACTCAGGCAGGAGATAGTTTCGTCGAACCCGAACACCCGTCTGACATACAGCCGCAGCATAACGATCGAATAACCCGGCGCAGCCCGAAGCGCACGAACCAACTTACTGGTTCTCATAACGAAAATAAGCCGATTTTTCCCATACACGAACAGCAATGGCACATACTTTGCCCGAAATATTTTCATAAATATCATATCTATTAACTATAAAAGAAAGTATTATGGCACTGCACAAGGTTGACAAAGACAAGTATGAAAGCATGTTCGACATGTATGCACAGGAAGGCAGCGAAGAGGCCATCCCAAAGTACAAAATGTGCGACAATCCCAACGATCCAAGGCTGATCGTGGACATGCTGCTGGACGAACTCCTGCTCGACGGCAACGCGAAACAAAACCTGGCTACATTCTGCCAGACAGACGTAGACGCCGAAACGCACGTCCTTATGGATAAATGTATCGACAAGAACATGATCGACAAGGACGAATACCCCCAAACGGCCGAGATAGAGAGCCGTTGCGTGCATATCCTTGCTGACCTGTACCACTCGCCCGACAGCAAGAACACACTCGGATGCTCCACCACCGGGTCTAGCGAAGCAGCGATGCTGGGCGGCCTCGCACTCAAATGGAGATGGCGCCAGCGCCGACAGAAAGAAGGCAAACCGACCGACAAACCGAACATTATTACCGGCCCTGTGCAGGTATGCTGGCACAAATTCGCCCGTTATTTCGACGTCGAGATACGCGAGATCCCGATGGAACACGGCCGCCTGCTGATGACGCCCGAAGAAGTCCTGAAACGCATAGACGAAAACACCATCGGAGTTGTCCCTACTTTCGGCGTTACGTTCACATGCCAATACGAGAACGTAAAGGCCGTGAGCGACGCGCTCGATAAATTCGAAAAAGAAACCGGACAGGACATTCCGATCCACGTGGATGCCGCCAGCGGCGGGTTTATCGCCCCGTTCCTGCAACCGGATATCGTGTGGGACTTCCGCCTGCCCCGTGTGAAATCGATCAACGTTTCGGGGCATAAATTCGGGCTTTCGCCCATCGGGGTGGGCTGGGTGATCTGGCGCGAAGAGAAAGACCTGCCGGAAGACCTCATATTCCGCGTAAACTACCTCGGAGGCAATATGCCCACGTTCGCGCTCAACTTCTCCCGTCCGGGCGGCCAGATAGTGGCGCAATATTACAACTTCCTGCGCCACGGGAAAGACGGATACCGCAAAATCCAGCAGGCATGCCTCGACCACGGCATATACATAGCGCAGGAAGTCAAGAAACTCGGCATGTTCGACCTGCTTTATGACGGTACGGACGGGATTCCCGGCGCCGCCTGGATGCTCAGGGAAGGCAAAGACTGGGGATTCAACCTGTACGACCTCTCGGACAGGCTCCGCATGCGCGGCTGGCAGGCGCCGTCCTACTCGCTTCCGGCAAACGCCCAGGACATGGTTGTCCAGCGTGTGCTGATCCGCCACGGATTCAGCCGCGACATGGCCGACCTCTTCCTCGCCGACCTGAAACGCTGCATCGAGTTCTTCAAAAAGAACCCCGTGTCACACAAATCGGACGAGAAAGAATCGGGCGGATATCACCACTAAGGCAGGACATACTATTTTATAGAAGGCCGCGCAATAACTTGCGCGGTCTTTTTGTTTTTTGCGGCAAACATTTTAACTTTGTATGAGGCAGACTGAACCCTTTGCCCTGTAAAAATGCCATGAAAAAAACGATACTCATCCACGCAGCGTTGGCGATCCCGGCCGCATTGGGCGCACAAAAAGCCGAAAGGCCAAACATATTGTTCGCTTTCGGCGACGACTACGGGCGTTATGCCTCGATATACGGCCAGCTTGAAAAGGAAAACGGAATATGCCGCCTGCTGGAAACCCCGAATTTCGACCGGGTGGCAAGCGAAGGCGTCCTGTTCACAAACGCCCATGTTCCGGCGCCCAGTTCGACGGCGTGCCGCAGTTCCGTCCTCTCCGGCCAGTATTTCTGGCGTACAGGCAAAGGTGCGTTCCTCCACGGCAAATGGGACGAATCGATACCTTCGTTCCCGTTGATCCTCGAATCGGACGGCTACCACATAGGCTACACATACAAAGCATGGGGGCCGGGAGAGGTACTCAACGCCCCGATAGGCGGCGAGAGGACAAAATACCAGCAGTCGGGCGGGAGGTTCAACACCTTCTCGCAAAACGCCTCCAAAGCTCCGGACGGCGACTACGAAAAAGCAAAGCAGAAACTATACGACGAAGTGGCCGGCAACTTCAAGGCCTTCCTTAAAGACCGGGACAATGGAGAACCCTTCATGTACTGGTGGGGACCGACAAACACACACCGTGCATGGGAGCAAGGCTCTGGCAAGCAACTTTGGGGGATAGACCCCGACAAACTTAAAGGGATCATGCCTGCGTTCCTGCCCGACGTGCCTGAGATACGCGAAGACTTTGCCGACTACCTCGGGGAATGTATGGCGTTCGACAACGGGTTGGGAGTGCTTATTTCGATCCTTGAAGAAACAGGCGAACTCGACAATACGATAATCGTCGTTAGCGGCGACCACGGCATCCCGGGCTTCCCCAGGGCGAAAACCAACCTCTACGAACTCGGGACGCATGTCGGGCTGGCTGTGCGTTATCCGGCGAAGATCAAGGGAGGACGGGTGGTCGAAGACATGGTGAGCCTGACTGACCTCGCACCCACGTTCCTCGAATACGGTAAATCGGACGTCCCCGGAGTGATGACAGGCCAAAGCCTGAAGAAACTGCTCGAATCGGGCAAAAGCGGACAGGCCGACAAGAAGCGCACCTATGTCATCACGGGCCGCGAACGCCATGTGGTAAATGCCAGGGAAGGTTATCTGCCCTATCCGCAAAGGGCTATTGTCACGCATGAATTCAAATACATCCGCAACTTCGCCCCCGACCGCTGGCCGATAGGGCCGCTCGAAAACGGGCTGCGCGACCTGGACGGCGGGCCTACCAAGACATGGTTCATGGAGAACTTCACCAATCCGGCATATGAATGGCACGTCGGGCTGGGATTCGCGAAACGCCCTTATGAAGAACTCTACGACCTGCGCACCGACCCTGCAGAACTGGTAAACGTGGCGGCAGATCCGAAATACAGGAAAGTACGCGATGAACTATCGGCAACTTTAGACCGCGTCCTGACCTCCACGGGCGACCCGCGAATGGCAGACGGCCCATGCGTATACGACCTGCCGGAGTTTACCGGCATGCGAAACGGGGAGCAGAAATAGATGTAATGCCTTAACTAAACCACCATGCACTAAAGTACATGGGTTTAGTCAGAGGAATAAATTCCTCTTTCCGGGTTGCTCCGCAACCCGCATCGCCGCCCTTTGGGGCGGAGGGCGGCGATGAAGAACGGACGAATCGCCAGAAAAAACAAAAATTTATAGAAACTAAAGTAGCCGCAATAAAATTGCGGGGTTTTAACAATTAACAGCAGACAATAAACCACCACTCAGCAAGCTACTGGGTATTGTAAAGGCTGCAACTGCCTTGCGCAGTCACCACATTAATTTCCTTTTTGTTGCTGATGCCCGGCAAAACCCGCAAGCGGCATTTGCCCTCGCTGAAGCGCAACATTCCGGGGATCGGCACTTTGTGCCGCCCACGCAGCCACGGAATGTGAATCTATCAAGCACAGCAAGCAGCGGGGAGTTAACCCGTAGAGATTAAACTATAACCGTCCCCGTATTTTTGAGAAACTGTTTAAATTTATTACCGAAGTTATTTTTGTTCTATCGTCATTGATTTTTCAGGCTCTTCGCCGAAGACGTGGCGGGCCACGGCGAGGAGAAGAAACGGGAAAAGCAGTGGCGATAGGGCGAAAAGAACGAAATT
>JAVBMR010000029.1:0-10236 GCA_031552235.1 Tidjanibacter sp.
CTCACCTCCGACTGCGTGATCTGGAAAGCCGCCACACCCGGCTTTATGAACCAGACGGGTGGCTACAACGGCTTCGCCATCGCCCGCCACAGCGGCCTGACCACCTACATCCCGCAGGCCGCCTTCCCGGGGCTGAATGCCAGTTACGACAGGCTCGGCTGGGCGAAAGCCATCCAAAGATAACCGCGCTTCAACCACAACCGCCCCGACCATAAAAAACCTAACTGACACTCATGCAACCCGCAACCGCCACCACTCAGGTACAACCTTCGCCATTCCTCGCCATTACCACCAACGCGGGAAAGTGGACGGTTTGCCGGATGCACGAGGCAGGAGAAACCATGCGGGTTGAAGCCTCGCTTTCGCCGTGGCTTGTGTTCGTGACGCGCGGCACGGCAACAGTATCCTTCGGGGCTCGAACATCGGGCGTGCTCTCGGCTGGCGAAATGGCGATCATCCCCGCCTTCAAAAGCGGGCGCGTTGTCGCACAGGCCGGGGCTGACGTGATGGTAACATCTTTCGATATGCGACTCTATTGTTGCGGGGGTTGTAAGGCCGCCGAGTTGCTGACGCATTTCGGACTGAAAACAGGCACCGTCAGCGCGATTCCCTACGGCGGCCCCATCGCCGGACTTCTGGAAACGGTTGCCGCGGAGATTGCCTGCGAAGAGATCATGCCCGGCCGCGAAGTCTACGAACGGCTGTTGGAGAACCGCCGTGAAGAACTGTTGTTCTATCTCTTCCGGCTGTTCGAGAATATGAAGGACAAAAAACTGCCGCATTGCCATTGGACGGAAACACGGATGATAGAAGGATGACGCAGATGGCACATTATAAAACCGACGATTTGGAAATATCCGCAACCCATACAACCCTAACCATCACAGGCAATCCCCCCTGTGCGTCCGAGGTTCACGTAGCGCCCTATGTGTCCACGGTTGGGGGGATTGCCGCCCCCGCCCTGCAAAAGCATTACGAGCGCTCTTGCAGGGCTTTTTCATATGATTGAAGAATAAGTACGATAGATAATATCCGGATGGCCGACTCATTGAAACCGACTAAAATTTAATGTCTGCTGTTAATTGTTAAAACCCCGCAATTTTATTGCGGCTACTTTAGTTTCTATAATTTTTTGTTTTTTCTGGCGATTCGTCCGTTCTTCATCGCCGCCCTCCACCCCAAGGGGGGGCGATGCGGGTTGCAAGGCAACCCGGAAAGAGGAATTTATTCCTCTGACTAAACCCATGTACTTTAGTGCATGGTGGTTTATTGCCCGGTACACCGCCGAGGATGATGCGACCACCCGAAGCGTCGGCGATCTGCCGCAATACGGAGGGTATGTGCTGCCGGGGGGTATCCTCCGGTTGACGGGCCACGGTATCCGCTTGCCTGTTCCGGTGGTCGTTAATCCCGCTATCGCGGTCTTTTCCTCCTTCGCGCCTCGGCAAATCTTGAACAAGTTCGGTTTTGCTCTCGGCTTGTCGTCGGTCCTCCGGCGTTTCCCAGGATGCGTCGTCGGGGCAGAGTTTATGCCCCCCTCTATTGCGGCGATGGGGGTGAGCGACTTCTGTATCCTGCCGTCCAACTCCTTAATTTCGTCCTTTAGCGCCGCTAAATCGTCTTCCTTGCGCCAGGTTCCCTTCGCCATCTCCTTGAGTACCGGTATGTCGGCCGTCATTTTCTCCAGGTCGCCGGAGTGCTTTTCCAACAGCGGTTCGATAGTGTCCAGCGCGTTGATGAAATTCTGGGCCGCCGTATGCGGGTCCGTGCCGAGAATACCGTTATTGAACGAATAGAGGTAATCGGCCGTGACTTCCAGGTAGAAACGGTTCTGTACGATCTGACTTCGTCTTCCTCCTCCTGACAGGGCATAGTCAAATTCGCTTGCCTCTGCTCCTGTTGCGAGCGTCGGTCCGACACCCTCTTTTTTTGACTTTTCCCCGTGTACTATAATATCGAACCCATAAACGTCGATTTCCGTGCGCAGTTCCAACGGAGTATGGAAAATTCATGAGTCGTAATACATCGTTCCCATACATTGCCGGAGCCGAGCGAACATGGTGAATTTTCCGTTCGGGGCGAGCCACCGTTGCATCACCTCGGAGTAGGTGTATTTAGGTTTTTCCCCAACTTTGGCAGTGCGCTTAATCATTGCCGTGCGGAATACTTGAAACCCACGACACGATACCTTCTAAGATGTCACATGCGAAATACAGCCCTGCAAGCACCCACAGGAAGTCCACACTCCACACGCAGAACCCTGCGACAATCCCTGCCACCCTCAAAATCCCGCCTATGTTGAATAGAAGGCTGGAAGATGCACGTTTCCTATTTTTTTCTTGATCTTTTCGGGTTGGCCGGGAACCAGCCTTTTTCGACCCGTTTTTCCTGCTCGAACACTTCGAGGATACTCCATAGGCATGCGAAGCCGACAACTCCGAGCAAGGTCGCCAGCAACGTACTTTCGGTAAAGACCGAGAGCGTCAGGCAAACGAGTCCCGCCACAAGGAAGCACCACCACGACCGCCTGCCGAAGTGGTATTCAGCTTTTATCACGATGGGGTGGAACAGCCCGATGATAAGGAACATGAGCGCTCCGACGGCGATGCCGTAAAGCCCGTGTGAGGATAAGAATGCTTCTATCACGGCGTTACAGTTTTATATCGAGCGAAAGCCCGAACTGGAGTGGTTTGCCGCGCTGTACGAAAGAGCTGCCTGCCGACCTGAAGTAGAAAGTGTTGTAGTCGGTGTCGGTCAGGTTCTTCCCCCAGACGGTGTATGAAAATTTGCCGCAGTTGAGCCGTGCCGACGCGTTGAGCGTACCATAGAACTTCTGCGACACGGTATTGGCCTCGTTCCAGTATATCTTACCCGCGCCCTGCCAGCCCACGTTGAACAGTATGTTGTCAGCCCGCTTTTGGCCTATGAAAACCCGGTATCCGGCGATTACCGACACCGTGTTCTGCGGGATGTAGGGGACGTATTTGCCCGAAAAATCCTTGCCTTCCATGACGTAATCCTTGAATTTGGCGTTCGTGTAGCCGTAGCTTGCGGTAATGTCGAACGCTTTGGTGCTGTACGATGCCGACAGTTCGGCGCCCATGCTGCGCGAGTGCCCGGCGTTGGACATCATGCGGCCGGTTTGCTGTCCGGCGGGGAAAACCGTGAGTTGCTGGTCGCGCAGGTCGATGTAGAACAGCGCCATGTCGAGGTGCAGGCGGTCTTCCAACAGCCCCAGGTGTCCGCCGACCTCGTAGTTCCAGCTGTATTCCGGTTTGTACGAAATGGTTCCGGACACGTCGGGTGCTGGCACAGCCTGGCCGCGGTTCCTGAGCCCGTTCATCATCATGTTTTGCAGTATGTCCGAGAACATCTGGGTGTTGAACCCGCCGGCCTTGTAACCCTTGCTGGCCGAGGCGTAGACCATGCCGGCGGTCATGTTGAAAGTTACCGCCGCCTGCGGCAGGAATTCCAAAAACGAATCGCTTTCCCTGCCGCCGAGGGTTATCGGAAGTTCCGTGAATGGCATGGGTGACGGCGCGACCATGTAGTGCAGAGAGGCGTCGTTATTGTAGCTGATCTCCGTTTTTTCGTAATCGGCGCGAATGCCTGCCGTGAATTTCCAACGTCCGGCCGTGAACGAAGACTGGTGGTAGGCCGAGGCCCCGAAGGTCGGAAGTTCGAACGCGCTGTTTATCGGGATGGCGTCCTCCTCGATCAAAAGGCTCATGGTCGGTGGCATCCCCTGGCTTGCTTTGGCGATGATGTAGTTCTGTATCCCGTCCTGCTTCAGCGTGACCGGGGAGGATGTGTCGAGGCCTTTATAGAACCCGAAGATGCCGGAAATCGACTGCCAGCGCCCTTCGCCTTTGGTACGCAGTACGAACTCCTGTGTGACGGCGTTTTCTTTTTGCTTCTGCTGCAGGGTGTATATGGATGCCGGCGAGAAGTCCTGGTCGAGGTTCATTTCATCGTCGGTATATTGGTAGCTCGTTGTGGATGAGAGGCTTAATTTTTGCCCGTCGTAGCGGAATGTCAGCCCGTCGGTCAGGTTCACGCGCTCGTAGTTGCACGGATCGTTATGATTGATCGGCGAGATCGCTCCTGTTTGCATGTCATACGGCGAGTATGCGAACCCTTTCTGCTTCACGTAGTTGCCGTAGAATGTATTCTCCATGCTCCAGCGATTGTTGAAGCGGTAGGCGAGTTTCAGCCTGCCGCCTTCGCTGAGGACGCGGTCGGCCGAGGTGCCGTCATATTGGTTGGTGAAGAATCCGTCGCTGTACATGTGGTTCAGTGCGATGGAGACGCCGAGATTGTCCGAGAGCTTCTGGTAGGTCGAAACCTTGGCCTCGGAGGTGTTGCCATTGCCGTATCCGGCGTGCACGCGCGTTCCCTGATAGGCGAGGGGCGATAGGGTGTGCATATCGATCACGCCGCCTATTGTGTTGCGCCCGTAGAGCGTTCCCTGAGGCCCGCGGAGCAGGTACAGGCTCGAAACGTCGAAATAATCTATATCGTAGTCGTTCTTGTTCAGCACCGGTATGTTGTCGATGTAGAGTCCCACGGACGGCTGGTCCATGCGGGCGCCGATCCCCCTCACGTATATCGAGCTGGTCATCTTCGAGCCGTAGTCGGGCTGCAGGAAGTTGGGCACGACGAGCGAAAGGTCTTTGGTTTCTTCGATACGGTTCGTCTCGATGAATTCTCCGTCGAACGCCGAAACCGACACAGGCTCGTCTTCGAGATCGCCGTTGTGTTTGATGGGGGCCGATACGACGACCCTCGGGATCTCAAGGGTTTTAAGCGTGTCTGCTTCCGGAGTGGCAGGTGTTAAAGCGAGAAGTGTGGATAAAAACAGCATAATACCATAAAATTTATGGCAAAATTACTTCTGTCAACGTTGACGGAGTAGGATTATTCGGTGCTTGTATTGGATATTTTTCTCGCGGTACGGTACTGTATCGGAGTCATGCTTGTACTTTTCTTGAACAATCGCGAAAAATAGGCAGGGTCTTCCACCCCCACGCGCATGGATATCTCGCTGACCGTGAGGTCGGTGTTGAACAGCAGCGATTTCGCTTCCAGTATCCGGGCCTCGTTTATCCATTCCACAGGGCTTTTGCCTGTGTGGCGCTTCACGATCCTGCGCAGGCGCTCCTCCGAAATGTTTATCTGTGCCGCGTAATCTCCGAGCGAATGGTTGAGGTGGAAGTTCTCGAAGACTATCTCGATGTAGCGGTTGCACACCGCATTGTCGCTTCCCGAGACCGCATCGCCTGAGCCGTTACCTGCGGCCTCGATCTCGGCCAGGAGCGCCGAGAGATAGGCCTGTATGATTTTAGGGTTCCTGGCCGCTTCGTTCTCGGCGCACAGCCTGCGGAATATGCCGTCTATTTCGCTCCTTATGGCATCAGGGAATGCTACTTTATGGTCGCCCCAACGCCTGAGCGGCGCGTAGGCTTGCAGGGGGTTCTCGCCGCTGCCGCATAGCAGGTCGCTGTTGAAGCCGCCCATATATCCGGTGCAGTCGTCGAAATAGCGGATCGAGAAAACCTGCCCGGCGGGGATCACGCAGCACTCGCCCGGCCGGAAGAAATAGAGGTCCTTCCCGACGCTTATCATCGCTTCGCCCTCGGTCAGGTAGAAAAAGCAGTGGATCGGCGAGCCGATGGGCGGCGAGGATATCTCGACCTTGCGTCCGCGCATTTCGAGGCGGCGGATGGTAAAGAAGTGCGGATCGTCGGAAGGGATCTTTCCGAACAGTCCTGCCATTACCGATAACGTATTGCCGTGTCCGCCGTGCATTATGATTTTTTAGTAAGTTTCCCGACCTTGCGCCCTATGCGGTTGAACAGCCTCAGCGTCCACATGAAAGGGAACCGCACGAGCGAATTGAACGTGTTCCGCTGCCACGATAGCGATATGTCCAGCCCGAAGTCGCGGAAGTCAATCCTCCGGAACAGAGGGTAGTATTTTATTCTCGAAGTGACCCTTATGTCGTTGTTGACATTGCCGCCGTGTACGAACTCTATCCAGTAGGGTTTTTCGAGTATGTCGATGGGTGTGAATAGTTTGCGGGCCTTGACGTGCGAGAATCCGAGGATGGTCTTGCACTCGCCGCCGGCCGGCTCGACGAGAGTGAGGAAGTGGTTGTGCGGGTACTTCATCTTGAGCGCTATATTTGCTTCGGCGAAGTACTGGTAGCCGAGGTTGAGGCTGTAAAGTTTACCTGCCGAACTGCCGTCGATGAGCGATTGCAGCCTTTCTATCATGTCGAAACTTATGGCGTCGTCATTGTCGAGGTTGGTCGTAATCACGTATTTATCCTCCGGCGAGACGTATTTGGCTATGATCTCGTTTATCGCCGGGACGAGCGCGTCGCGCCCAACTATGTCGGTAAGGCAAGGGGTGAGCATAGGCACCCGGGCGCGGTGGCCGTTGATCCGGTCGATATATTCCTGCGGGGTTTCGGAGTCGAAGAGGCATATCCAGATGAAATCCCTGCTGCTCTGCGCCGCCACCGAGGGCAGGCAGACCTCTTCGAACATCTCGAACCGGCCTTTCAGCCAGCTGTCGGTACGCGTGGGGTTGTTCTTCTTGTCTACGTCCCACAGCCGCACGTTGAAGAGCGTTATGAGGAAATGTTTGTATCGGATCATTGCCGTTCGGTTATTATGCGTGCCGCCGCACTGTGCGGCCAAATGCAAATATATTTTGGTTCAAGATAACTTTAGAGGGAATTTTCTGAAGTTATGGAGTAAAATTAGGTAAATGTTTTTGTTTCTGCAATTGTATCGAAATTCGCATTCTTTGATGTATAAAACGAAGGTGTGTTTAAAAGTTGTTTAGAACAACTTAACTAATCTTGAACCTTGTTTTAAATTCTTAGTGTTTTTTAAGTGATCGATAAAACTGTCCCGGGTCGACCTTTCGGACACTGCAAAATTACGGAACACGATCAGGAAAAAAGCCATTTCTGCCCTATAGTTATTTGCACTTTTGACAACTGATTATCAATGCGATACATCCACAAAACATATGCGGAAAGTCAAAAAGAAAAGCCACCATAAAAGGTGGCTTTTGATGCAACAGGGTTGGCTGGTCTGCAAACTACCTGCCAAAACTGTTGGGACAGATACGAGTGATGTTTATGATCTTATCAAAATTATTTGCCTTGAGCGGAAGCCTCCGCAGGCAGTGCAAGAAAATCGGGCTCACCTGCGGCGGGGGCGGGAAACTTGATGTCGAACTCGTAGTAAATACCGTCTTCCGGCTTTCTCGTCCTATCATAACCATCAGTATTCGGGTCAAATATTCCGTGAGGGACCTCGAACTTCACGGTCTTTTTCAGAATATCCTCGTATAAAGTAAAGTTGCGCGGAGGAACAGAAAGGAGTTCTTTATTTCTTGTCAACCAAAGCAAAAACGCTACCTCTTCGATTTCTCCCGTTTCCGGGTTTACCCATAAATAAACTACGGGAGGGCGGGATTTGTCTTTATTCAGCGCTGTGAGATATCCGTAAAAAGCTAAATTGACCCCTGCCTCCACAGATAGAGACCTATCTTCAAACTTTAATTTTTGATTAAAATAAATCCGCCTGACGCCGTATTCAACAGGATATTTGTTCGATGGACGCTTCAAAAGAACGCCTTCTCCCCCCCAATAACAAGCAATCCATGTCGCTCCGAAACCGTCGTCAACAGCTGTTCTAAATTGATTATTCGGATCCCAAACAAACTCCGGCCACTGGGCCCATGCAGGAACTGAACCTGTAAAAAAAAGAAACATTGCGGAAATACCCATGAATAGCTTTTTCATAGTCGTTTGATATAAAACGCATGTACAAACACATCACTATTTTGCATCTGTGTAGCCCTTGATCAGCAAACGCCTGTCTTTGGTAGGCAGGTAGATACCATTCAATCTGTGAATCCAATACGGTTTGGAATCCCGACCATGAATGGAATATGTCAATGATTCCTTTAAACTTTGTTCATGCAAGGTGAACACTTCCGGGTCTAAGGATACAAGCGGTGAATTTGCAGGAAACCAATAAGCAACCTCTTTTATTTTCCCCGTACTCCAATCAACCCACCAGTAAACAAGCCCTTGACTGTTCGGTCTGCTTTCTATGAAACCATCTTCGAAACCGTCTCCGAAGCTTTCTCCGAAAGAAAAATGGATCGCATCACCAGTGAGAGCGTTCGGGGGAAACATTGCTGGGAATTTAACGGCAGTCCGATTCGAACAAACGGAAGTGTCCGGAAGCCCGAGAGCCAGATTCGACGGACGGCGAAGAATGTAAACCGAGTGTTCTTTCCGGTCCTCTCCCGTCCCTGTCACATCCACAATCTTTTTCACATTCCATACCCCTCCGGAACCGTCATTAATACTGGTTTTCCCTGCATATCTATCTCCAAGCGACAACCACGCTTTGTCTTGCCCCCACAAAAAAGTGACGTTTGCAAGGAGTACTATTAGAATTACGATTGATTTTTTCATGGCTGTTTGGGGTTAAACTAAAATTAATTCGTCGTATCCTGTCCCAATGATTCCTTATGATTAGATTTGGTATCGTTATCTTTAACTCTGTACAATTCGCGATACCAAGATTCATTTAGTGTTGTAGAATCCTTGTACAATTGCGATGTAAACGCCTCATATGCCTTATGCCGTTCTACTTCTTCTTTTGTCATGTATCTTAACGATTCCTTTATGCTTCTTTCGTAATTTGTATATCCACTCGGCCCAACGGACGCCTCTTTGGACCCGGCAGGAATCCAGAAAGCAACTTCTTTAATCTTTTTGAACTTTTCCATATCATCCCAACCAACCCACCAGTAAACAAGCAGTTCACTGCCTGACATACGATGTATATAAACGTTATTTCCTCCTGAATAACTGACAACCTCTCTTCCTGAGAAATAGTTACGGGGACGCACATCGGGATACACCACGACCTGTCTGTTTTTACAATTAGTTGTATCCGGAAGCCCGAGAGCCAGATTCGACGGACGGCGAAGAATGTAAACCGAGTGTTCTTTCAGGTCATCTCCCGTCCCGGCCACATACACAATATTCTCAACATTCCATGTCCCTCCGAAACCATCGTCTACAGTGGTTTTACCGGCATAATGATCGACAGTCGCAGACTGTTCACTTTCTTCTGTCTGACCAAATAAAAAAGTGACGTTTGCAAGGAGTACTATTAGAATTACGATTGATTTTTTCATAGTAATTTGGTTTTAAATATATTCGTCTAAATATATAACTAATTATACAAATAACCAAATCAATGCCTGTCAAACTTCATCCGTAACAACCTAATAAATACCTCATTGCAAATCGCCACTTCACTACTTTACACCTCAGATGATTTTTAAATAATCATCGGTTACTATATATCGTCTGCCGAGATTTCATATTCCATGCCACTCACAAAATCCTTCATTATGTAAGTGTATATCTTTCCTGTTATAACTCCCTTGGTATATCCTACAATCGCAACAGAATGCACAAGGTCTTCTGTTTCAGTTCGATCATATATATACGATGTATAATAAGGCCGGTCGGAATCTATAGCAGACATCACATCGTCTTGATTAGAAGAATTGAAGGGGATATTACTTGTGCCAGGTGCACCTATCATAGCAGATACCAGACTTAACATGTCTGACTTTATGCCTTGTACCCCAGTTTGCTGATATCCGCTTTCGTCTGTATACTCATATGGATATGAGCCTTTTTGTAGCTCTATCCATATTTCCTGCCCTACAAAACTCATTGAGTAATAATATATTCCGCCATACATGCCAGATGGCAATGGGGTGTGTCCATAATAATCGTCATCACTCATTGGGTATTTTTCCCACAATGCCTTATTGATTAGATCCCATAGTTCGCCCATCGTGCAGTCTAATTGAGCTGCCATTATCCCAAGGTCGCAATATCCGTTCTTTACTTCTCCCGGATCAGGAACAGTAGTGATCCTAATGGTTTCCTTTTGTTCATACTCGTTGGTGTAATAGTAGACATCGCCATAGGGGTCACTGTAGGGATCATCGCCGTAGTCGTAGCCGTAGCCGTAGTCTCCATCCCAATCGGCGTAGCCGTAGCCGCCGCCGGTGGGATAAACATAAGCCCAATGATCTCGGTCGGTACAATACAAACATTCTACCTCAACATCTGCTTCTCCATACGGCCCCTCCATATGGACCGTTTTCTTATGCCAT
>JAVBMR010000005.1:0-90708 GCA_031552235.1 Tidjanibacter sp.
AAGCGACCGCCCGTCCCCGGCGGCCGACTGCACCGCATACTGATGTTTGCGTATACCAATATTTTTCTCAAACACCTCCCTTTATTTAATAAAATTTTTGTCGGATCCCCGCGCGACCCGGCGGCCCGCCCTAAAGGGGCGGGCCGCTTAATGATTTTTTACATCCAAACACTATCAAAAGGGGTAATCCTGTTTTTTTAGGTGTCTGGCTACATATTTTTCATCGACCTGAATTCGCTGGGGGATGTGCCGGTGTGGCGCTTGAAGTATTTGCCGAAGAAGGACTGGGTCGAGAAATTCAGCTCGTATGTGATCTCCTGGATGCTTTTTGTCGAATAATTCAGCAGGATCTTCGCTTCCTGGATCACGAATTCGTTGATCCATTCGGCTGCCGAACGCCCGCTTATTTCCTTGATGACCGTGGACAGGTATTTCGGCGTGATGTAGAGCGAGTCGGCGTAGAACTTGACGCTGCGCTGCTCGCGGTAGAACGCGGCGACCTGTTTTACGAAACGCTCGAAGTATTCCTGCTGGCGTGTCTTGCCGATATGCTTGCCGTCCTCGATCCTGCGGGAGTACAGTTCGCCGATGGTGCGGAACATGACCGATACGATCTCCTGCAGGATATGTTGTTTCCCGAACTGCATCGAGTCGCGAAGGATGGTGTAGTATTGTTCTATCAGCGCGCATTCGTCGCTTTCGAGCTTAAGCAGGCTGCTCGCGTCCTCGGATACGTAATGGTAGATGGGCATTATCATTTCGAGGTCGAAACGGGCGTCTTTGATGAAGTCGGCCGAGAAAAATAAAAAATCGCAGGCCGTATCGTCGTTTTTTTCGAGTATGGTGACTATGGTCCGCGGGCCGTAGAGCATCATGCACCCTTCTTCGATGACCGTTTCGTTGAAATTGACCCTTATTCTCGCGGAGCCTTTGCGGCACAGGATGACTGCGGAGGCGTCGGTGCGGTAACTTTTTTCTGTGGATTCATGCTCCCACCTGAAATCTTTGCAGACAACGAAATTGTCGGCCGGCGTACCCATAACACCTGTCATACTGTGTATCTGCGGTATGGTGATGTCGCTGTGATCGATCGCTTCCATAATATAATGCTTGACAATCCCTTTTACCGTAGCCATACGTATGAGGGATCGGGTTATAATTTTATGTATGCTAACATAAAAATGGCGGAATTATTATGCACTTTCAGGTACTGGGTGTGAAGAAATCGTTAATTAGGAATAAAATAAGCCGGCAGATGTTAAATTTGCGTTTAGTATTCATATCAGCCGGAATAAATGTCTGAATTAGTAAAATCCATAACCCTGCCTGTGGCCATGATCACAGGTGCGTTGCTGAGCGGTTTTTTCGCCCGCTTCAGTCCCGTGACGCCTTATTTGATCTTCGTGATGCTCTTCGTGACATTCTGCCGCATAGACCTTTCGAAAATGAAACCGTCGCCGCTGCATTTCTGGCTGCTGGCCTGCCAGGTGCTCGGGTGCGTCGGCGTATACTTCCTGCTCAGGATGTACGACGAAACATTTGCGCAGGGCGTTATGATATGCGTCATGGCGCCTATGGCAACATCGGCCGTGGTCATAGCGGGCATGCTCGGCGCGAATATCGCAACCGTGGCGACCTTCGCGCTGATGACCAATATCGCGGTGGCCGTTTTCGCCCCTGTGATATTCTCGCTCGTGGGGACGAACGCCGATATGGATTTTATGGATTCGTTCCTGATAATATTTAAGAAGGTCGTCCCGATCCTCGTATTGCCGTTCGTGTGTGCCGTAACCCTCCGCAGGGTGGCGCGCAAGGCCTACGACACGGTTGGGAAATACCAGATAATAACATTTTACATATGGGCTTTCGCCCTTATGGTGGTGTCGGGGCAAACCGTGGAATTCGTGAAGGCACAGGAAGAAGCTAATTACAGGGCCGAACTATGGATCGCACTGGGAGCGCTCGTTGCCTGCCTGTGCCAGTTCCTTGGCGGCTGGGCCATAGGGAAGCGCTACGGCGACCGTGTCGCCGGGGGACAGTCGCTCGGACAAAAGAATACCGTGCTCGCCATCTGGATGGCCCAGACCTACCTCAATCCGATAGCATCGATAGGCCCCGCATCCTATGTCCTCTGGCAGAATATCGTGAACAGCTGGCAGATATGGCGCAATAGGAAACTGTCTTAGAGTCTGTTTAATAACCTGTTGCGCATTTGGGAAAACGAGGCATTAAAGTCTCATTTGTATGCAAATCATGGATCAGTCTGAATTTTAGCCGGTGGTATTTTAAGCGACTTGTTTTTCGGCCTTCTTAGAAGGTCGGCAGCCCGAAGTTCCGCCATGCGGAGGGATGACAGTAACGAAGTGAATGGCAGCCCTCCGCGAGCTTCGGCCTGACAACGAAACAGGCATAACAACTATGTACCAAATGTTTGCAAAATAAACCGCGGCGCGTTCTAAATGCACAACAGGTCTCGTCAATAAATTTAAACAGACTCTTAATACTTTTTATATATTTGCAGAATATAGGATGCGTCTCGGCAATCTTCCGAAAGCGAGCTTTCGCGATTGCTCTCGACTTTCATTATATTTGCATCGATTTACGAGCATAATGAACCATATTCCGTATAAATACCTCAGCGCCGTAAACTCTCCCGACGACCTCAAGAAGCTGTCGCTGGAAGAGGTTCGGGCCTATTGCGCGGAGCTTCGCCAATTCATTGTCGAACAGTTGGCTGCCAATCCTGGACATCTCGGTTCGAACCTCGGGGTCGTGGAACTGACAGCCATGCTCCATTACGTGTACGATACGCCGCACGACAAGCTGGTCTGGGACGTGGGCCATCAGGCCTATGCCCACAAGATAATTACTGGGCGCCGCGATGTGTTCGGGACGAACCGCAAGCTGGGCGGGATAGGCGGTTTCCCCCGGATAGACGAGAGCGTTTACGACGCTTTCGGCGGAGGGCATGCCTCGGTGTCGATCTCGGCGGCTTTGGGCATGGCCCGGGCGGCGGAGCTGCTCGGCGAGAAGCGCAAGGTCGTGGCCATCCTTGGCGACGGCGCACTGACGGGCGGGCTGGCGTTCGAAGGGCTGAACAACGCCGGGGTTACGGACAGCGATATGCTCGTGATCCTCAATGACAACCATATGTCCATCGACCCCAATGTGGGTGCGATGAAGGAATACCTCATACGCCTCACGACGTCGAAGATCTATAACAGGGTAAAGAACAAGACGTGGCAGCTGCTCGCGCCGGTTCCCAAATTCAGGCGTCTGGTGCAGAAAGCCGGTAACTCGATAAAGCGGAGCTGGCTCCAGCAGAGCAACCTTTTCGAAGGGCTTAATTTCCGCTACTTCGGCCCCATAGACGGGCACGATATCAAGATGCTTGACCTGGTGCTCAGGGGGCTGAAAGACATTCCCGGGCCTAAGCTGCTGCATGTGCTGACAGTAAAAGGCAAGGGCTACAAGCCCGCCGAACAGCAACAGAGCATCTGGCATGCCCCCGGGTGTTTCGATCCCGACAGCGGCGAGCGCCTTACGGGATGCGGCGACGCCACCCCGGCGCGCTACCAGGACGTGTTCGGGCGTACCATGGTCGAGCTGGCGAGGCTCAACGACAGGATAGTCGGCATTACACCGGCGATGCCATCGGGAAGCTCGCTGAACGTCATGATGGACGCCATGCCCGAACGTACGTTCGACGTGGGCATAGCGGAGGGCCATGCCGTGACGTTTGCCGCGGGACTGTCGGCCGCCGGATTGCTGCCGTTCTGCGTCATATACTCGTCGTTCATGCAGAGGGCCTACGACAATCTTATCCACGACGTGGCCTTGCAGCACCTGCCGGTTGTGTTCTGCCTCGACAGGGCGGGATTGGTCGGCGAGGACGGCCCCACCCATCACGGCGTATTCGATATTGCGTTTTGCCTGCCGATACCTAATATTATAATGGCCTCGCCTCTGAACGAAGCCGAGTTGCGCAACCTCATGTATACCGCGCAGATGTCCGGGCAGCCGTTCGTCATACGCTATCCGCGCGGTAACGGCGAAGGGGCTGATTGGAGCGGCGCGCTGACCGAACTGCCGACAGGCAAGGCGCGAATACTGCGCGAAGGTACGGATGTGGCGCTGCTCACTTTCGGGCCTCTGGGGAATGTCGCCGCACGCGCCGCCGGGCGCGCCGCCGCCGGGGGTGTTTCGGTTTTCCATGCCGACCTGCGCTATGCCAAACCTCTCGACGAGGAACTTCTGCGCCATGTTGGAGGCAAGTTCAAGCGTGTCATAACGGTCGAGGACGGGGTGGTGAAAGGTGGTGTAGGTAGTGCCGTCGCCGAATTTTTTATGGCGAACGGATACGGCTGCAAAGTCGAAGCGCTCGGCATCGCCGACCGTTTCGTGGAGCAGGGTTCGATGAAAGAACTCCACACCCTGTGCGGCCTCGACGAAGCCGGCATCTTCGGCCGTATCTCGGGATTGTCGGAATAAGCACGGGTTTGCTCCGCTGCCGGGAGGGGCGCTTTAATTCGTCGATATCGTATTGATTATTGTATGTGGTTTTACTGCCGTAGGTCGCTGTTATGGCAATAAATCGGCCTGAAGGCATAGTTATGAGGAAAAAAGTGCTGATTATTACCTTAATATATATATAAAGTTTGTACATTTGGCAATTCTTAAACGCTTTCACCAAACGCGATCTAATATGTCGAAAGATAACGTGCAAAGGCTGTTTTCGGAATTCCCCCCGGTCCCGACCGAACAGTGGGAAGAGATAATAGCCAAAGATCTGAAAGGCGCCGATTACGAGAAAAAACTCGTATGGAAGACAGCCGAAGGTTTCAATGTACGCCCGTATTACAGGGCGGAAGACCTCAAAAATTTAAAATTCCTCAATGCCGGCGTCGCCGAATTCCCCTATGTGAGGGGCGTCAGGAGGTGCAACAACTGGCGCATCCTGCAAACGGTATGGCAGGAAGACCCGGCGAAGGCTAACCGGACGGCACTCAGCGCAATAGCCAACGGGGCGCAGTCGATAGCGTTCTCGGTGAACGGCAAGGTGCTGACCGCCGAGGGCCTCGACAGGATGCTCGAAGGCATAGACCAGAACAGCGTGGAGATCGTCATCCGCGGCTGCGAGGTCAAGATGGTCGCCGGGTTGCTTATAAACAAGGCTAAACGCGAAAACTGGGACCTCGAAAAAAGCCGCGTCGTATTCGTGTGCGACCCGATAATGAAACTCCTTTCGCTTCGCGGGGGCTTCCCCTACAGTACCGACGGAGTTATGGTATTCGAGGCGATAAAAGGAATGGTGGCGCAAACGGCCAAATATAAAAACTGGAGGAATATCTCGGTCAACGCCTACAATTTCCCGTATGCCGGTTCGAACATAGTGCAGGAGTTGGCATTCGCCATGTCGGTAGGGCACGAGTACCTGCTCAAGATGACAAGCCTGGGCATAACACTTGACGATGCGGCGCAAACGATACGTTTCGCTTTCTCGATCAGTTCGAATTATTTCATGGAAATAGCCAAATTCCGTGCCGCGAGGATGCTGTGGGCCAATATAATTCAGGCGTATGGCCCGAAAGAGGAGGACTCGATGAAGATAGTGAGCCACGCCACGACCTCGCGCTGGACGATGACAAAATACGACCCGTATGTGAATATGCTGAGGGTCACGACCGAAGCCATGAGCGCCGCGATAGCCGGGGTTTACTCGCTCGAAGTGCATCCTTTCGACATCGTGTCGCAGGAGCCTACCGAATTCTCGTACAGGATATCCCGCAACGTGCAGTTGCTGCTCAAGCACGAAGCGCATTTCGACAATGTGACCGACCCCGCCGGCGGTTCGTATTATATAGAGAACCTCACGAACGAGATAGCGCAGCAGGCCTGGGACCTGTTCAAGGAGGTCGAAAACCGCGGCGGTTACATAAAGGCTTTCAAGAGCGGATTCATAAAGGAACAGATAGACGCTTCGGCCGCCAAGAAAGACAAGGATATTGCCACACGCCGCATGACCCTGCTCGGCACGAACCAGTATCCGAACTTTACGGAAAAAGCTGTAGAGCAGGAAGTGCATTGCGAATCGTGTGCCGCCCCCGGTTTCGGGTTCGACGGCGCGTGCTACGATTTCGACGTTACGGTCGAAACCGAACCCCTGCGGATTTACAGGGGCGGGGAAGCGTTTGAGGAATTGCGCTCGAAGGTCGACTTCAGCGGCAAAGAACCCAAGGCGTTCATGCTCACGTGCGGAACACTCGGCATGGCCCGCGCCCGCTCTCAGTTCTCAAGTAACTTCTTCGGATGCGCCGGCATAAGGATCATCGACAACACGTTCTTCCCCTCGGTCGAAGAGGGAGCAAAGGCCGCGCTCGCCTCGGGGGCGGAGATCGTTGTGGTATGTGCCGCCGACGACGACTACGCCGAACTCGCGCCGCGTGCGAAAGAGCTGCTCGGCGGCAAGGCCATACTTGTTGTGGCTGGTGCCCCGGCCTCGCAGCCCGAACTTGAAGCCCAGGGCATAAAGAACTTCATCAGCGTGAGGAGCAATGTCCTCGAAACGCTCAGGCAATACGTTAAGGAACTTGGAATTAAATAATTGGCTGCGATGAAAAGATTTGACTTTAAAGATATATCATACAATGGCGCTGCGGCTGCCCGGTGCGATACCAAAAAGGATTGCGGTTGCGCAGGCAAAGAATGGATGACGCCCGAACAGATAGCCGTTAAGAAATCTTACACGGCCGCCGACCTCGAAGGCATGGAGCATCTGAACTATGCCGCCGGTATAGCGCCGTTCCTCCGCGGGCCGTACTCCACGATGTATGTGATGCGTCCGTGGACCATCCGTCAGTACGCCGGGTTCTCGACCGCCGAAGAGAGCAACGCATTCTACCGTCGCAACTTAGCTTCGGGCCAGAAGGGTCTTTCGGTGGCGTTCGACCTCGCGACGCACCGCGGATACGATGCCGACCACCAGCGTGTGGTGGGCGACGTGGGTAAGGCGGGCGTTTCGATCTGCTCGATCGAGGACATGAAAGTGCTGTTCGACGGCATTCCGCTCGACCAGATGTCGGTGTCGATGACAATGAACGGTGCGGTACTTCCGATCCTCGCGTTCTACATAGTCGCCGGATTGGAGCAGGGCGCTACGCTCGACCAGCTGGCAGGTACGATACAGAACGACATCCTCAAGGAATTCATGGTGCGCAACACCTATATATATCCGCCCGAATTCTCGATGAAGATCATCGCCGACATATTCGAGTACACCTCGAAGAATATGCCCAAGTTCAACTCGATATCAATCTCGGGTTACCACATGCAGGAGGCAGGTGCGACGGCCGATATCGAGCTGGCATACACGCTGGCCGACGGCTTGGAATACCTGCGCACCGGCGTGAACGCGGGTATGGACATCGACGCTTTCGCACCCCGCCTGTCGTTCTTCTGGGCCATCGGTATGAACCACTTCATGGAGATCGCAAAGATGCGCGCGGCGCGTCTGCTGTGGGCGAAGCTGGTGAAGCAGTTCAACCCGAAGAACCCCAAATCGTTGGCGCTGCGTACCCACTCGCAGACCTCGGGATGGTCGCTCACCGAGCAGGATCCGTTCAATAACGTGGCCCGTACAGCTATCGAGGCCATGGGTGCGGCGTTGGGACATACCCAGTCACTGCATACCAACGCACTGGACGAAGCTATCGCCCTTCCGACCGATTTCTCGGCACGCATTGCGCGCAACACCCAGATATACATACAGGAAGAGACCGAGATCTGCCGCGAGGTAGACCCGTGGGCAGGTTCGTATTACGTCGAAAGCCTCACCAACGAGATTGCGCACAAGGCTTGGGCGCTCATCGAGGAGGTAGAAAAATTGGGCGGTATGTCAAAAGCTGTCGAAACCGGCATTCCCAAAATGCGTATCGAGGAGGCGGCTGCGCGCAAGCAGGCACGCATCGACTCGGGGCAGGAGATAATCGTGGGGATCAACAAGTACAGGCTTGAAAAAGAGGACCCCATCGACATCCTCGCGGTGGACAATACGGCGGTGCGCGAGTCGCAGATCAAACGCCTTGGCGAACTCCGTGCCAACCGCGACAATGCGGCCGTTAAGAAGGCGCTCGACGCCATCACCCAGTGCGTGAAGACGGGCAAGGGCAACCTGCTGGAGCTCGCGGTGGAAGCGGCCAAACTCCGCGCCTCGCTCGGCGAAATATCCGATGCCTGCGAAGTCGTAGTGGGGCGCTATAAAGCAGTAATTCGTTCAATTTCAGGAGTATATTCGTCAGAAGTGGATAAAGACCCGAATTTCGACAAGGCCCGCAAGATGGCGGAAGAGTTCGCCAAAAAAGAAGGGCGCCAGCCGCGTATCATGATCGCTAAGCTGGGACAGGACGGCCACGACCGCGGCGCTAAGGTAGTCGCTACGGGTTATGCCGACATAGGTTTCGACGTGGATATGGGCCCGCTGTTCCAGACCCCCGCCGAAGCGGCCAAGCAGGCTGTGGAGAACGACGTCCATGTGGTGGGCGTGTCATCGCTGGCGGCAGGCCACCTTACGCTGGTTCCGCAGATCATCGCCGAGCTCAAGAAACTCGGCCGCGAGGACATAATAGTTATCGTTGGCGGCGTGATCCCGCACCAGGACTACGAACAGCTCTACAAGGACGGCGCGGCGGCCATATTCGGTCCCGGTACGCCCATCGCGGCGGCAGCCATAGAAATGCTCAATATACTTATGCAGGACTAAGGGCGGCGGTAATTTCAAAAAGCGGGTTTCCTTTTGGGAAACCCGCTTTTTATTTATATGTGGCGCAAAGTTTGCCGTAATGCAGGCGAGGTTCATATAAACTATTAAAAATCAAAATTATGCCGGCTAAGAATGAGAAACAGCGCAAACTTATGGGTGCCGCCCTCGCGTGCAAGCGGGGGAAAGGGTGTATCAGCCCGGAAGTGAAAAAGGTCGCCGAAGGAATGACCGAAGAACAGCTCGAAGATTTCGCATCGAAACCCGTGTCGAAGAAAAAGAAGAAGTAGGCCGGGGATGTGGGATAGATTACCGATTCATTTCAGAATTAAGCAGGAATTTTGTTATGTCAAATAATTATGAGATAGCATAAATCCTAAAAAAAGAATGAAATGAAAAAAATGTTTATTGTTTGCTGCGCATGTGCCGTCGGCCTGTTTTCTTCCTGCAACGACGATGACGACGCAACGATCCCTTTCTCCCAACTCCCTGAAAACGCACAGACTTTTTTAACCACTAATTTCCCCGCGGTACAGGTAACGAGGGTCGAGAAGGATTCGGATGGTTACGATGTGAGAATGGCCAATGGCTATGAAGTTGAATTTACCAAATCGGGCGAGTTCGACCATGTGGATTGCGGGCAGGATCCTGTTCCGCAGTCTATCCTGGATCTGCTTCCGGCCCCGATAGCCGAATATGTCGACACAAACTATCCGGGTCAATATATTGAGGAAATCAACAAGGAGAATTTCGGATATGAGATCGATTTATCCGGCGGCACGGAACTGGAGTTCGATACGACAGGAAATTTCCTGCGCGTAGATAACTGATCTTATCTAAACGAAATTAAAAATCCACCTGAATCATTATAACTCAGGTGGATTTTTTATATTGGGCGGCAGCCTCAATTCCTGGTCGGCAGGAACGAATAGTCGCGCGAGTACTCAAGCATCTGGCCGGTATAGTCGGCAGTGTATGATATTTTCACATCGACCACCCTGCCGCCTTCGGTTACGAGGTCGTATCGCGGGTTGACGAAACCGCTGTACGGGGCGATGTCAAGTTTTGTGTACCTCTCGATCACTTCGGCATGCAGTTTTTGGTCGACTTTGATACCGTACGTTTCGACTAGGGCTTTGCCCGCTTCGTAGTCGCCCTCCGATTTGATCCTCTGCACCTCGCGCAGAAGCTTGCCGAACAGCGTGCGGAGTTTATCGAAATCGTTCACAACGACATACGTCTTTCCGCCCATGATCCTCATTTCCACGATGTTGTCGGCCTTGCCCTGCTCGAAACACCAGCTTGAAATGAGCTTGCGGTTGCGCATGTGCGCCTGTTCCACGTCCTTGCCCAGTTGGACACGGGCGAGCTGGGTCATCATGCCGTTCATCAGGTATTTAGAGTACTCCGCCCATGCAGCGTCGAGCGAGGGGATAAGCCCGAGTTCCACCATCTTGGGGTCGGCGATGTAGTATAGAGCGAAAAGGTCGGCGCGGGTTTCTTCGAGCACCGAGCCATAGTTTTTCAGCTCGTCGCCCTTGGTCCCCGGCGCCAGTTGTCCCGAGCCATGTCCGAGGCATTCGTGCAGGTCGGTGTGCAGGTTGTCGGCGAGCGACCCGTAACGGTCCATGCGCCCGCGGTCCTCCGGCCGCAGCACGAACTCCTCGCGGAAACCGTCGCCCTTGGCGGCAGCCTCGTAGGCGTCGGTGATGTTCTCGATGGTCACGGACTTGGAGCCGTACTCTTTCCTGATCCAGTCCGAATTGGGCAGGTTGATGCCGATCGGGGTGGCGGGGTAGCAGTCGCCTGCGAGGATGGCCGCCGTGATGACCTTGGCCGAGACGCCCCTGACCTGCGGCTTTTTGTATTTGTTGTCCACGGGCGAGTGGTCCTCGAACCATTGGGCGTTGCCGCTGATTATGCTCGTGCGCTTGGTGGCCTGCTCGTTGCGGAAGTTCACGAGCGACTCCCACGAGGCCTTGTAGCCGAGCGGATCGCCGTAGACCTCGATGAAGCCGTTCACGAAATCCACGCGCGAAGCAGTGTCCTGCGTCCATGCGATGCTGTACTCGTCGAACTCTCGCAGGTCGCCCGTGCGGTAATACGATATCAACTTTTCTATGATCGCTTTCTGGGTGGGGTTGGCGACGCCCGCCGCTTTTTCGAGCCAGCCGACGATCTTTTCCAGTGCCCCGGAGTACATGCCGCCTATGCGCCATGTCTTTTCTTTCAAGCCCTCGGCCGTCTTTATCAGCTTGTTGTTCAGTCCGTAAGACGCGGGTTCCGCCTCATTCCCCTCGGCGGCCATCGCGCCGTAGAACGCTTCGGCCTCGGCCTGCGTGACGCCCTCGTAATAGTTCATGCCCGAGGTTGTCAGCATATCGTCGCCCTCGGCCTGGTTCACACGCTTGGGCATGAATGTTTTGTCGAAAATTATACGCATTACGTCGGCGATAAGTTCTGCCTGTGTGCCGTAGCCGTCCGGAAATTTCTCCGCCGGGACGCTACCGACAAGGGACTCGAAATAGCCTTGCTGGAACTCCGGCGTGAATTTGTCGTTCGAGTAGTGGTGGTGTACCCCGTTGGCGAACCATACCTTCTTGAGGTATTTCACGAACGCCTGCCATTCTGTGCTTTGGCGATCGGCTTCGGCATATTCATAAACGGCTTCAAGCGTGCGGCGCACCGCGAGGTTATAGCGTCCGTTCTGGTCGTAGATCATGTCGCGTCCGCACAGGGCCGCCCGGTTGAGGTAATATATAAGCTGTTTTTCTTCCGGCGAGAGGGTTTCGAATCCCGGAACCTCGTACCTGAGGATCTTTATGTCGTCGAAACGGTCGATTATCCACTTCATATAGTCTTTGTTTTTGTATCGCGTATGCGGCGCGAAACCCGCGTTAATGCTGTTTGCATAACATTTATCGTTCCAAACCCGTTTTGAGGAGATAGGCAAAGGTAGACTTTTCGGGTGAAATACAAGAAACGGTTTAAAATTATTAATCTCGTTCTTTCCTGCTCATTGCCGCGCTTTTTTGCCATGAAATTTGTTAAATAGTTTCCGTTATTCGCCTCATTTCATGGCAAAAAATCATCGGCAAGCAGCCGCGAAACAACTTCGTTAACAAATTTAAACAGTTTCTAAGGTTATTTCTATTCTAATTTCTAACTTTGCCGGGCGTAACGGCAAAAGCTATCAAGCAAACGAGTGAGATGAAAACGGCAAGGACCCGTGCAGAATTGGATGTGTGCCTCGATGGGGTAAATCGCGGCCGGGTGGGGTTCGTGCCGACCATGGGCGCACTGCACGCCGGGCATCTGTCGCTCGTGGAGAGGGCGAAGAAGGAGTGCGGAACGGTTGTTGTAAGCGTGTTCGTGAACCCCACGCAGTTCAACGATCCCAAAGACCTCGAAAGCTATCCGCGCAATGAAACACAGGATCTTACGTTATTAAATAATGCCGGAGCCGATATTGTTTTCCTGCCGGGCGTGAATGAGATATATCCGGAACCGGATACGAGGGTGTTCGGGTTCGGCGAATTGGACAAAGTGATGGAGGGGGCGACGAGGCCGGGGCATTTCAACGGCGTGGCACAGGTGGTCAGCAAACTCTTTGCAATGGTAAGGCCGGCGAAGGCATACTTCGGCGAGAAGGACTTCCAGCAGATCGCGATAGTCAGGGCGATGTGCGAAGGGCTGGACGAAAGCCCCGAGATAGTGGCCTGCCCAACGGTCAGGGAAGCGGACGGCTTGGCGATGAGTTCGCGCAACGCGCTTCTGACGCCGCAACACAGGGCCGCCGCGCCGAAAATATACAAGGCGATGGCCGTGGCGAAAGCGAAGATGGGCGAGATGACGCCCGCCGAAGCGGAGAAATTCGTAACAGAAGAAATTAATTCCGACCCGTTGTTGGAAGTGATATATTTCAAAATAGTCGACGCGCTCACTTTGAGGCAGGTTGATAATTGGAAAGATAGTGGGGCGATACAGGGCTGTGCGGCTGTCCGTGCGGGCGGGGTACGGCTCATCGACAATATACGTTTCGTATGAAAATGGAAATTGAAGTACTGAAGTCGAAGATTCACAGGGTGTCGGTCACGCAGGCCGACCTGAACTATGTCGGCAGTATCACTATCGACGAAGACCTGATGGATGCGGTCAACATGATCGCCGGAGAAAAAGTGTCGGTCGTGAACGCCAACAATGGCGAACGGCTCGATACCTACATCATCAAGGGAGAACGCGGCAGCGGCTGCGTATGCCTGAACGGCCCGGCCGCACGCCGCGCACAGGTAGGCGACGTGGTCATCGTCATCTCTTACTGCCGAATGGATTTCGAACAGGCAAAAGCGTTCGAACCCTGGGTCGTTTTCCCGGACACCAAGACCAATAAGCTTGTGAAATAAACGGTATACGTCCTAAGGAAGTGCTGTAAGGAATGCAAGGTGCGCGATGAAAAATTTGAGGCGACGGAAAACTCCGTCGCCTCAAATTTTTCATGACAATCCCCGAAGATTATCGCCCTCATTGTAAAGTATTAGTCGAAAAATTTCTACATTTACAGTTACGTCCCGCAGGGGGCGTATTGTATAACCTAAAAAACCAATATATGAAACTTTTCAGACGTATATCGATGATCGCGGCTCTGGCCGTGGTCGTTTTTGCTTCGCAGGCTGCCGCGCAGAACAATAATTTTGTGCAGGTGGATGTCGCGCCCGAACACGCCGACTGGACATACGATAGCGGCGAACAGGTGAAGTTCAACGTGTCCGTGATGAGGCTGAACGTCCCGATGGACGGCGTGGAACTTACCTACGAGCTTTCGGAGGATATGCTGCCTTTCTACAAAAACGGCAAGGTTAAGATCAAGGACGGCAAGGGCGTGATAGATGCGGGTAAGTTCAATAAGCCCATATTTATACGCTGCTATGTCAAATTTAATCACGAAGGATATAATTACGACGGCATGGCGACAGCCGGGATCGATCCGGAAAAGATACAGCCGGTCACGACAAACCCGGCCGACTTCGATAAGTTCTGGGACGATGCCAAGGCCGAACTCGCGAGGGTGCAGATGAACCCAATAATGACGCTCATGCCCGAAAGGTGCAATTCCAAGGTCGATGTCTACCACGTAAGCATACAGAATGTCGGCAATTCGCGCATTTACGGCATACTTTCGGTGCCGAAGAAACCCGGCAAATACCCGGCGCTGCTCAATGTTCCCGGAGCCGGCATACGTCCTTACTGGGGCGACATAGGGGGCGCTGAAAGCGGATTCATTACATTTACGATAGGTATCCACGGCATTCCGGTAAATATGCCCCAGCAGGTTTACGACGACCTGAGCAGCGGAGCGCTAAATTGGTACATGTCGTCGAGACTCGATGAAAAGAACGCGTATTACTACCGCCGCGTTTACCTCGGATGTGTGCGCTCGGTGGATTTCCTCGCTTCGCTCGAACAATATGACGGCAAGAATATGATCGTGCGCGGCGGCAGCCAGGGCGGTGCGCTTTCCATCGTTACCGCCGGCCTCGACGACCGCATCACGGCGCTCGCAGCCAACTATCCCGCCCTTTGCGACCTTGTAGGGTATATGTTCGGACGTGCAGGCGGATGGCCGCACCTTTTCCGTGACGGATATATGGACACTAAAGAGCGTGTGGAAACCACGTATTATTATGATGTAGTGAACTTCGCGCGCCGTGTCAAGGCCCCCGGGTTCTACTCGTTCGGCTATAACGATATGGTATGCCCGCCGACATCCATGTTCGCCGCGTACAACGTGATAACCGCACCGCACGAACTGTTCCTCGCGCCGCACACCGGCCACTGGACGACTAACGAACAGAACGACAAATCGTGGAAGTGGGTACGTTCGCAGGTAAAATAGTGCCTGCCGGCATACGGATATAGCGCGAGTGTTAACGTGCACCGGAACGTTCCGGTGTGAAATATAATATAACTGCACAAACAAAAAGGACGAAGCAGAAGCTTCGTCCTTTTTGTTATTTATAAGGTTTGCGGTTTTATTTTAGTGTTTATTTCTTTTTTCATGGTTTTTCATTGTCGTCTTTCGCTTGCTTCACCGGACAGTTGATTTCCTTTAAACCGAAATACTCTTTCCATCCGCTTCCGTCTAACTTTTGGACATAAATACCATCGCCGCCTTCGCCTTCCCAACAATCATAATGATAGACTGCAAATTTCCATTTTACTAAAAGGTACTCACAACAAAATTTCCCCGTATCTATTTTGGTAAAGTATACTGCAATAATTATCGCAGTAATAATTCCCCCGAATAATATGCCTGCTTGTTTGCGTCTGTTCACAATTGATAGTCTATTTATTTACTGCTAAATGTCTCCACGGCCTGAGATACGGAGCGGCGGCAGGCCGAAAAGACAGCGCATACCCCCCCCTAAAGGGGTAGTCCCGTTATTTTTTGTTTGACTGCCGGTTACTGAATCTCGATCACCTTGTCGGAATCGTCCTGCGGGGCGCGCGGATGCGGCTCCGAGGCTGGGTATCCTAAGGCCACCACACAGAGTATGCGGTAGGGGGCGAGCGACGGGATCTCGTGGCGGAGATAATCCTCTGCGGTCTTGCCTTCCGGCTCGTCGCTGGAGTATGGGCGGCCGTTCACATGCACCCAGCACGTTCCGAGGCCGAGCTCTTCGGCCGCGAACTGCAATATGGTGGCCGAGATGGCGCAGTTCTCGCGCCACAGGTCGGTTACGGAATCGTCGCCCATGATGAAAAACACCAGCGGCGCGTCCTTCACGAATGCCGAACCGGTGGTGCGCATGGCCGCTACTTTCGCCAATACCAGCTTGTCGTCGCTCACGGCGATGCGCGTCGAGCGCGTGTTCTTCGACGACGGCGCGGTCAGGGTGGTCTGTATGAGCGAGTCTATGACCTTCCGGCTTATCTTCTCGGGTGTGAATTTTCGGGTGCTGCGGCGCCTGGCCGCGAGTTCGCTGAATTTCATAATGATAGGTTTCTCCGCAAATTTAGCAAAAAATGATTACCTTTAGCGTGTTTATTATATCTTCTTTCAGATGGACAAAAACCTTACCGTAGCGCTTATATACGATTTCGACGGGACGCTCGCGCCTGGCAACATGCAGGAGTACGATTTTATTCCGGCTGTCGGCAAGAGCAACAGGGATTTCTGGCACGAGAGCGAGAAACTGGCTATCGAACAGGATGCCGACCCCATTCTGGCCTATATGTACAAAATGATACACGAGGCCCGCAACGGGATGTTGTCGCTGAGGCGCGAGGCGTTCGCGGCATCCGGTGCCAAGGTCGAACTCTATGAAGGGGTCAGGGAGTGGTTCGGCCGCATAAACGCCTACGGCGCGGCGAAGGGACTCAAGATAGAACACTATATAAACTCGTCCGGACTGAAAGAGATGATAGAGGGTTCGCCTATTGCCGGAGAGTTCAAGAAGATATATGCCTGTTCGTTCCTCTACGATGTGGACGGCATCGCCTACTGGCCTGCCGTGGCGGTCAACTATACCAACAAGACGCAGTTTATTTTCAAAATAAACAAGGGCATAGACACGGTCTACGACAGCAAGGAGGTAAACCGCTTCGTCCCCGAGGACCAGCGCCCGGTGCAGTTCCGCCACATGATATACTTCGGCGACGGGACGACCGACGTACCCTGCATGCGCCTGGTCAAGGCGCAGGGAGGCCATTCTGTTGCGGTCTACACACCTGGCTCGGCAAAGAAAAGGGCGGTCTCCGAAAAACTCGTCAAGGACAACAGGGCCAGCTACTTCTGCCCGGCGGATTATTCTGAAGGGCGCGAAATAGACACACTCGTGAAGACCATAATCGACAAGATCGAGGCCGACTATCAGCTCGAACAGCTCCGCCCGGATAAGCAAGGGAAGTAGGCTGTTTCTTTATATTAAACGATCAGGAATAATGAAGATAATATTCGCGACCAATAACGCCCATAAATTACAGGAGGTAAACCAAATACTCGGCCTGTCGTTCGAGCTGGCCACGCCCAGCGGCTGCGGAATAACGGAGGATATCCCAGAAGAACAGCCCACCCTCGAAGGCAACGCGCTGCAAAAGGCGAGGTACATCCACGAACGCACAGGGTTGGACTGTTTCGCCGACGACACGGGCCTTGAGGTCGCCGCGCTCGGGGGCGAGCCGGGGGTGCGCTCGGCACGCTATGCTACGGAAGGCCATGACCATGAAGCAAACATGAAACTGTTGCTGAAAAACCTCGAAGGGGTTGCCGACCGTTCGGCACGCTTTCGAACGGTGATAGCGCTGATATTTAAAGGCGAGGAATACCTATTCGACGGCGAGGTGCGCGGGCATATCTCGACTGGCCGGTCGGGGACGGGCGGCTTCGGCTACGACCCGGTGTTTGTCCCCGACGGTTATGGCGTTTCGTTCGCCGAGATGCCCGCCGAAGAGAAGAACAACATCTCCCACAGGGGCAGGGCGGTGGCGAAACTTGCCGAATTCCTGAAGTCGGCCGCTGCTAATGTTGGCGAATAAGCAAAACGAATATTCCGAAGCCGGTGGGGGATGCGTAGCAGTCCTCCGCGTGGCGAGGAAAGTTAATTGCACTTCGTTTGTTTGCCGGATTCTGTCGTCGCTTGGAAAAGTTCAAACAAGTTTGACTTTTCGCTCGCTCCTAAGAATGTTCCTCCTTGCTGCTCGGTATAGCCTGCAAGCAGCCTTTGCCCTCGCTCGCTGCGTCGGCTCGGACTGCCGACATTACTTCGCAAGGTCGAAGATAGAATTAATGTAAAACGCCTTCCGATGAAGAGTTACAAGGCCCGCGGGATAGTCCTTCACACCATGCGCTACGGCGAGAATTCGATGGTGGTCTTCATGCTGACCGACGTCCTCGGCCGCCAGAACTACATGGTGCAGGGCGTCAAGGGAGGGAAGTCGCGCGGCAACAAGGCCGCCATGCTCCAGCCCATGTTCCTGCTCGAACTGGAGGGCTACGAGTCGTCGAAAATGCAGATGCACCGCATGAGGGACGTGCGCGCGGCCGTGCCGCTGGCTTCTATCCCGTACGACGTGCGCAAAAGCACCATCTCGCTCTTCATGGCCGAGGTGCTTTACAGGCTGGTCAAGGAAGCCGAGGCCAACAGCCCGCTGTTCTCTTTCGTGTGGGAGAGCGTGGCCGCCCTCGACTCGATGGGCGAGGGTGTTGCGAATTTCCACCTGTGGTTCCTTGTCATGCTCAGTTCCCATCTGGGTTTTTATCCTGGAAATGAGTACATTCCTGATAGTTGGTTTGATATACAGAATGGCCACTTTACCCCGATAATGCCCTCGCACCGCATGATGATGGACCGCGAGGACAGCGCCGTGCTGGCGGCGATAATGGAGACTCGCCCGGCCGCGCTCGGAGACCTCAAACTCTCTCGCGAGCGGCGGTCGTCTTTCCTTTCGGCCATGCTGATGTATTTCGGCTATCATCTCGATACCATAAACCACGTCCGCTCGGTGCAGATACTGCGGGATGTGTTTTAGGTAGTTGTTCAGTTGTATCTCGGTTTTCTGCTAAAGTGGTCAGGCCGGGGGTGGTGCGCGGCCTGATGGCCGGTGTGTTGGGTGGCTTGCCACAGGAAAGCCGTGTCGCACGCCGCCGTCCGGATGCGGCGGGCGGCAACTCCGTTGCGCCCTTGCCCGGCAGCGTGCTTAATTTTAACGGTATTATCCCGTTTGATGTTATAATGTTTTTTTCGGCTTGCGGAGCAATCCGGCAGCCCGCCCTAAAGGGGCGGCGGCAGACTGCCGGCCGCTAAAGCGACACGAGCAGAATGGCATAGTCGCGTCATACTGCGACGTTCCGATGCGAGTTGGTGTTTCTGCTTTGCCCGTGCTCCGGAAGATACCCTCCGTCGGCGAGATCGGACTTCTTTTATTGTAACGTATCGAGCGCTTTGAGGATTATGCGCGCGCTGTCGCTGACCTGCTCTTCGGAGATCGTGAGCGGCGGCGATATGCGGAATGCCGTGTCGCAGAACAGGAACCAGTCGGTCAGTATGCCGCGGCGGGTCAGCTCTTCAATCATCCTGAACATCCTGTCGCTCGAACCGAGTTCGACGGCGATCAGCAATCCCGCGCGGCGTATCTCCACAACCGCAGGGTGGGGGGCGACGAGCGATTCATAGAGCGCTCCGAGGGGTTCGGCGCGGTCGGCCAGTTTGTTGTCAAGTGTGTATTCCAGCGCCGCAAGCCCGGCTGCACAGCAAACCGGATGCCCTCCGAAAGTCGTGATATGCCCCAGTACGGGATTGACGGTCAGCGTGTCCATTATCTTCTTCGACGAAACGAAGCCACCCAGAGGCATGCCGCCGCCGAAGGCTTTGGCGAGGCAAATGATGTCGGGCGTTACGCCGTATTTGTGCGTCGCGAACAGCCCTCCCACGCGGCCGAAAGCGGTCTGGATCTCGTCGAATATGAGCAGCGCGCCAGTTTCGTCGCAGCGGCGGCGGAGTGCTTCAAGATAGCCAGGAGCAGGCGGCCGCACGCCCGACTCGCTCTGCACGGGTTCTATCAGTACGGCCGCCGTGCGTGAAGATATGAGTTCGAGGTCGCCGAAGTCGTTGTAGTTGATAAGGTGCGTGTCGGGCATCAGGGGCCGGAAAGCGTTCTTGTACTGTTCGCTGCCCATGACCGAGAGCGAGCCTTGCGTGGAGCCGTGATAGGCGCCCCTGCACGAGATTAGTTCGGTGCGCCCGGTGTAACGCTTGGCGAGCTTCAGCGCGCCCTCCACGGCCTCGCTCCCCGAGTTGACGAAGTAGACTGATTCCAGACCTTCAGGCAGCAGTGACGCTATCTTCGCGGCGTATTCCACCTGCGGCCGTTCGACCATCTCGCCGTACACCATCACGTGCATGTAGTCCGCCGCCTGCCGCTGTATGGCTTCGATGACCTTAGGGTTGGCATGGCCCACGTTGTTGACAGTCACACCGGCTATGAGGTCGTAGTAGCGTTTGCCGTCTGGCGAGTAGAAAAACACGCCCTCGGCGCGCTTCACCTCAACCATCATGGGTGAGGGAGACGTCTGCCCCACATGCTGCAAAAACCTGCTCCTTAAAGTGTTCATTGTTTGGTTTTTTATTTTCCAAATTAATGGTTGCTGTTTTGAACCGGCTTGCATTGCAAGCCCTCAGCCCGACGCCACCCGGCGCGGAAGGCTGATCTTTCGCCTAAAGGCTCGGCTCATCCTCCGTTGGCGTCGGGCTGAGGAAAATTTGGCGATTTTCGACAGGGCCATTCTTGTATTTCTTCAGTATGCGGTCGGCGTCCTTCACCGAGCGCCGCATCCATTCGTACAGCAGCGGCGCTTTCTCGCCGTCGCCAAGCGCCCAATCGATGCCGCTCTCCCGCACCCTCTGCGACAGCATATAGATAAGTATGGCCGCCGAGGCCGAAACGTTGAGGCTCTCGACGAACCCGTGCATGGGTATTTGCAGGAAATCGTCGGCCGCGTCGATAACTTCATCGCTTATCCCGGCGTGTTCCGTCCCGAACACGAGGGCGAACGGGCCTGCCGCCACGTCGAACGTTTCGGGTGTGGCGCTGCGGCGGTGGGGTGTGGTGGCCACTATGCGGTAGCCTGCCGCACGCAGCGCTGCGAGAGCTTCCGGCGTGGTGCTGTGTTTGTGGAAAGTAACCCATTTGTCCGTACCGCGCACTATGTCGACGTTGGGCTGGAACTTGCACAGCTGCTCGATGGTATAGATGTCCTGCACGCCGAAAGCGTCGCAGTGGCGCACGAGCGCCGAGGCGTTCTGCGGATGGAACGTGTTCTCCATGCAGACTGCCATATATCTCGTGCGCCTGTCGAGTACCGAACGCAGGGTGGCGTCCCGCTCGGGCGTCATGAAACACGAGAGGTACTCTATCCGGTCGAGATACCACTGCGTGTCGCGCCGGACGTCATTTCCGGTATTTTTCATCTTCCTCCAGTATTTTCAGGTAGCTTACGTAGCGGCTTTCGGATATGCGGCCATCCTCCACGGCCTGCCTCACGGCGCATCCCGGTTCGTGGACGTGGCCGCAGTTATAGAACTGGCATCCGGGGGCGTGAGCCATCATTTCGGGAAAAAAATGCCACAGCTCCCCGGCCTCGATGTCGATCAGCCCGAAGCCCTTGATGCCGGGGGTGTCGATTATGCGGCCCCCCTGGGCAAGAGGGTACATGCGTGCGAAGGTGGTCGTGTGGCAGCCTTTGAGGTGGCTTTTCGAGATGTCGCCCGTGCGCACGTCGGCGCCGGGTTCGATGCGCTTGATAAGGCTCGATTTGCCCACGCCCGAGTTGCCCGAGAGCAGCGTGGTCCTGCCTTTCAGGTACTCGGCCAGAACGTCCATATTGTCGCCTTCTGTGGCCGAGACCTCCATTACGGGGTATCCGGCCAGCTCGTATATGTGTTTGAATCCCGCGACGTATTCCGGCACTTCGCGCAGGGTGTCGCATTTGTTGAGCACGATGGTGGCCGGGATGCGGTAGGCCTCGCACGTCACGAGGAAACGGTCGATGAACTCGGTCTTGGTTTCCGGCGCGGCCAGCGTGACCACGAGCGCCGCCTGGTCTACGTTGGCGGCGATGATGTGCGACTCTTTCGATAGGTTCGACGCCCGGCGGATGATGTAGTTGGTGCGTTCGTGTATGTCGGTGATTACCGATCCGCCCATGCTTTCGGTTTCGAAATCCACGATGTCGCCCACGGCCACGGGATTGGTTGAGCGCACGCCCTTGAGCCGCAGCTTGCCGCGGATACCGGCATCGACCACCTCGCCGCACGCCATGTCGAGCAGCGAATAATTGCTGCCGGTGGAACTCATAACTATGCCTTTGCGTTTTTCTGCCATATTTTATCGGGATAACCCTTTTAGCCTTGTTCGGCCTTCGAAGAAGGCCGTCGGGCGCCCCCGAGGGGGGCAGGGGCGCCCGAGAATTTGTATTTAACCTGCATTATTCTCTTCTGCCGAATTGCAGGACGAAAGGGAATAACTCTACTGTTTTAGTCCGTTTCCGGCGATTATTCCCCCCCGTCCGCAAAGAGTTTATCCTTGACGAAATCTATATACGGGAAAGCCTTCTCGGCGACGTTTATAAGAGGGCGGTAAAGTTGCGATTTGTCGAGTTTTTCCTGTCCGACCCATCCGGTGCGCTGGTTTGCCCAGTCGAAACTGTAAAGCAGCAGCCCGAGTACAAGCCCCGTCTTGACCAGTGAAACCACTATCCCGCCGGTCTTGTCCAGCACCGACAGCCCGGCGAACCGGAACATGCCCCTCAGCGCCCTGCCGAGCAGCGAAATGCCGACCAATACGAGTACGACAACGATGGCGAACCCCGCCATGGTCGCCCAATGGTCGTCTATGCTGAGCCATTGCCCCACGGTCGTGCCGTAGCGGAAGGCCAGGTAGATGCCGATGAAAAGCCCTGCCAACCCTGCCAGTTGGACGACTATGCCGTCCATGAAGCCGCGGTAGGCCGCCCAGAGCAGGAGTACGATCAGTATTATGTCGAGGATATTCATCGCGCTAAGTTAAGAAATAAAAATAAAACCTCGTTTACGCCCTCGCATTCTCTGTCCTTTCTTGCAATATGGTTCGTGTTTTGCCGCGGAATAATTAACTTTGTAAGTGCTTTTTAGAATATGGCTATGAAAAAGATACTGTTTCTTTTAATGTTATCGCTCGCGGCGGCTTCGGGATTGGGAGCGCGCGAAGTGCATAACCTCAACGATAACTGGCGGTTCTTCTCGAACGAGGACGACAGGGAGCAGAACGTGAACCTTCCGCACATGTGGAACTTCGACGCCCTCGGGGGAGAGCAGGGCTACTACCGCGGCCTGTGCAATTATCAGAAAGACATCAATGTGCCAGAGGAATGGAGGGGCAGGCGCGTTTTCCTGCGAAGCTATGGCGCAAATTCGGTGGCCGACCTTTTCGTCAACAGCAAGCATGTGGGCGAACACAGGGGCGGGTTCAATGCCTTCACATACGAGATTACCGATTTCCTGGACTATGGCAGGCGCAACTTCCTGTGGCTGATGGTAAACAACGCCCCGCGCACCGACGTGCTGCCCATATCCGGCGACGCCAACTCCTACGGCGGCCTTTTCCGCGATGTGGAACTTATCGTGACAGGCCGCGATGCCATATCGCTTACCGACAAGTCGTCGTCGGGAGTTTGCATAGAACAGAAAAGCGTGACGCCGCAGAGGGTCGATGCCGAAGCTGTGGTTATGGTAGGCGGCCGGGGCGACAAGAACCTGACGGCGGCGTTCGCAGTGTTCGACCCCGCTGGCAAGCTGGTGGCGCACGGCGAGCAGAAATTCAGGCTCAGCGGACGCACCACATCGGAAGTAAGGATGCCTTTCTCGATAGACGAACCACTCCTTTGGAACGGCACCAAGGCCCCGCATATGTATAACGTTGCCGTGACTATAAAGGAGGCGGACAGTACCGTCGATTCCGTCTGCGTTTCGACCGGTTTCCGCAAGGTGGAGGTCGACAACCGCGGCAGCTTCAAACTGAACGGGCAGCCCTATAAACTCAAGGGCGTCGTCATTCACCAGGACAGGGCTATGGTCGGCACGGCAATCACGCCATATCAGGTTTACGAAGATTTCGAGTTCATACGCGAGATAGGGGCAAACATAGTGCGCGTGGCCGGGGTGTCGCACCATCCGTTTTTTTATGAGCTGTGCGACAGGGCCGGCATCATGGTTTGGAGCGATTTTCCGCTCGCGGGGCCTGTGAGGCGAACCGACCGCTCGTTCACAAACTCGCCGCTTTTCCTCGACAACGCCAGGCAGCAGGCGGCCGAGATAATGGCCCAGCAGTTCAACCACCCGAGCGTGGTCATGTGGGGGCTGTTTTCCGACATACGCTTCAACGGCGAAAATCCCGAGCCTTTCATTACCGAACTGAACGCCACCGCGAAAAAGTATGACCCGTCGCGTCTGACTGCCGCGACGAGCAATCAGGACGGGAAAATAAACACGATCCCCAACCTTATCGTGTGGGACCACCACTTTGGATGGAAAGAGGGGCAGCCGTCGGATATAGCGGTGTGGCAGAAGCAGATGCACGAACAGTGGGGTAGCCTGCGGTCGGGCGTGAGCTACGCGGCCGGGGCTTCGATATACCACCAGGCCGACTCGCTGAGCCGCCCCGACTACCTGGAGCGCTGGCATCCCGAACGCTGGCAGACCCATTTCCACGAGGTGTATTACGAAAACCTCGCGCCCGACAACCTGTTCTGGGCGATATTCGCCGGCAATCTTTTCGATTACGGCGCCACGATACGCACATGGGGCGAGGGCAACGGCATCAACGATTGCGGCCTCGTGACGTTCGACCGCAAATACAGAAAGGATGCATTCTACCTCTATAAGGCCAACTGGAATGCGGCCGACAAGTTCGTCTACATAGCCGAGCGCAGGTGGGTGCTGCGCGGCAAAAAAACGCAGCAGATCAAGGCCTACACCAACCAGCCCGAGGCCGAACTGTTCGTCAACGGCGTTTCGGCCGGGATGGGCAAGGCCGTCAGGGGGACGATAGTGTGGAAAGACGTCGAACTGCGCGAGGGGAGCAACGCCATAGGGGTTAATTCCGGCAGCCTCAGGGATGCCGCCACCATCGTCGTCCGCAGCGAAAGCATCCCGCTCAACGGGAGGTAGCGTTTTTATGTTTATCCGCGAGAATACCCCTGTGCGGCGAACCGGGCGAATTATATGGGCCGCGCGTGGAGCGCGGCCTCATGGCCAGTGCGTTGGGAGGCTTGCCGAAGGCAAGCCCTGCGGCCTGCCGCCGCACGGGGCGGCGGGCTGGTCGCTTCGGCTTTCTCCGACAGAGGGGGAACGTCGATGCACTCCCGAAGCGCCGTCATGTGAAACTATGCCCGCCACCGGCGGCAAACAGCAGGGGCATTATTGCGGATAAGCACATTTTTTTAAGTATGCAACCCCAAGAAAATAACAAAATAATGGTAATTTTGATTGTTATTTAATGAACAATCGGATATCTTTGCCTGTCTAAAGCGTAAATCGAACAAAACTATAAATTAATTGAAATCTTTCTATGGGTAATTTCCTTACATCATCATCGATCGGGAAGAAATTCGTAATGAGCATCTCCGGATGTTTCCTGCTGCTCTTCCTTGTGTTCCACCTGGCCATGAACGCCACGGCGATCTTCTCGCCCGACGCATACAACGTGATCTGCGCGTTGCTTGGCGACAACTGGTACGCGGTGGCCGGTACGGCAGTGTTGGCGCTGGGCATATTCGTCCACTTCATTTACGCCATCATCCTCACGTTCCAGAACTGGAAGGCGCGCGGAGGCGTGAAACGCTATGCAGTGACCAAAAAGGAAGACGGCGTGAGCTGGTCGTCGAAGAATATGTTCGTGCTGGGATGCGTCATAGTGGTGGGCCTTATCGTACACCTCTACAACTTCTGGTACAACATGATGTTCGTGGAATTCCGCGGGGAACACCTCAACGCTTTCGGATTCAATCCGTCGGATGGCGCGGCGCTCATCAAATACCACTTCGCGAGCATCGGATGGGTCATTGTCTACCTCGTATGGTTCACGGCAATGTGGTTCCACCTGACGCATGGCGCGTGGAGCATGATGCAGACCATAGGCTGGAACAACCAGATATGGCTCAAACGCATCAAATGTATCGCTAACATCTTCGCGACGCTCATAATGCTCGGATTCGCGGCGGTGGCGATAGTCTATTACCTCAAGATGACTTTCGGTTTCGATTTCTTCGGCCTCATAACCTGGTAAATAACCCGCACGTAAAAACGAAAAAAAGATCAAGATATGGCAACATTAGAATCTAAAATCCCGCTGGGGCCGGTAGAGGGCAAGTGGGGCAAGCACAAGGCCGAAATAAAGGTCGTTAGCCCCGCGAACAAACGCAAACTGGATGTAATCGTGATCGGCACGGGCCTGGGCGGCGCTTCGGCGGCAGCCTCGCTCGGAGAGCTGGGTTACAATGTAAAGATATTCTGCATCTCCGACTCACCCCGCCGCGCGCACTCCATCGCAGCGCAGGGCGGTATAAACGCGGCCAAGAACTACCAGAACGACAACGACTCGGTGTACAGGTTGTTCTACGACACCATTAAGGGCGGCGACTACCGCGCCCGCGAGGCCAACGTATACCGTCTGGCCGAGGTTGCCAACAGCATCATCGACCAGTGTGTGGCACAGGGCGTACCGTTTGCCCGCGATTACGGCGGCCTTTTGGATAACCGCTCGTTCGGCGGCGCGCAGGTTTCGCGTACATTCTACGCGCGCGGCCAAACCGGCCAGCAGCTCCTCCTGGGTGCTTACGCCGCGCTTAACCGCCAGATAGCGGCAGGCAGCGTGAAGAGTTTTCCGCGCCACGAGGTACTCGACGTGGTGGTCGTGGACGGCAAAGCCCGCGGTGTCATCACGCGCGATTTGACCACAGGCGAGATCACACGCCACGGCGCCCACGCTGTGGTTATGGCCACAGGCGGATACGGCAACGTGTTCTTCCTCTCGACAAACGCCATGAACTCGAACGGCTCGGCCGCATGGCAGGCGTACAAGAAAGGCGCTTTCTTCGCCAACCCCTGCTTCACCCAGATCCACCCGACCTGCATCCCCGTACACGGCACACACCAGAGCAAGCTGACCCTCATGTCGGAATCGCTGCGTAACGACGGCCGCATATGGGTCCCCAAGAATAAGAAAGACGTGGAACTCCTGCGCGCGAACCTCATTAAACCCTCCGAGATCGCCGAAGAAGACCGCGACTACTACCTCGAACGCCGCTATCCGGCATTCGGGAACCTCGTTCCGCGCGATGTGGCTTCGCGTGCGGCCAAAGAACGCTGCGACGCCGGCTTCGGCGTGAACGAAACAGGTTTGGCAGTATTCCTCGATTTCAAGACGGCTATCGAACGCCTTGGCGAGAACGTTATACGTGCACGCTACGGCAACCTTTTCCAGATGTACGAGAAGATCACGGACGTGAACCCATACGAAGAGCCGATGCAGATATACCCGGCGGTCCACTACACGATGGGCGGAACGTGGGTAGACTACAACCTTATGACCACCATCCCCGGGCTTTACGCCATCGGCGAGGCGAATTTCTCCGACCACGGCGCTAACCGCCTTGGTGCTTCGGCGCTCATGCAGGGCCTTGCCGACGGGTATTTCGTGCTGCCTTATACGATCGGCGATTACCTCTCGCACGAGATACAGTCGCCCAAGGTAAACACCAAATCGGCTGAGTTCGAAGAGGCCGAAAAAGCCGTTAAGGACAAGATCGCGCGCCTGTTCTCGATAAAAGGGCAGCAGTCGGTTGACGACCTGCACAAAAAACTCGGCCACATAATGTGGGAATACGTGGGTATGGCCCGTACTAAGGAGAGCCTCACGAAGGCTATCGCCGAGATCAAGGCGCTCCGTGCTGAGTTCTGGAAAGACGTCCGTGTACCCGGTTCGAACGGCGAGTTCAACCAGGAACTTGAGAAAGCCCTCCGTGTGGCCGACTTCCTCGAACTCGGCGAGCTGATGGCCAAGGACGCCCTCAACCGCAACGAATCGTGCGGCGGACACTTCCGCGAAGAGTTCCAGACCCCGGAAGGCGAAGCCCTCCGCGACGACAAGGACTACGCGTATGTTGCCGTGTGGGAATACAAAGGCGGCGACAACGAATCGGAACTCCACAAGGAGGAACTTAATTTCGAAGCTATCAAGGTGGCCCAACGTAACTACAAAGACTAGTTCTTACCAGCACACGGGTCATTTCCATGACACGGGCAGATTAGGTTGTTTCAAAGCCGGTCGCTCCGTAGGAAAAGGGAAAGCCGCTTGTTATGAAAACAAAAAAGTTGCAAACTTTTTAAAACAAAAACGATGAATTTAACACTTAAAATATGGCGACAGAAAGACGCCAAATCGAAAGGGGGCTTCGAAACGTTCAAGGTGCAGGATATTTCTCCCGACACTTCGTTCCTCGAAATGCTCGATATCCTCAACAACAACCTTATCCACGAGGGTAAGGAACCGGTGGTGTTCGACCACGACTGCCGCGAGGGCATCTGCGGCATGTGCTCGCTCCACATCAACGGCTTCGCGCACGGCCCTGATACCGAGATCACGACCTGCCAGCTCCACATGCGCAAGTTCAAGGACGGCGACACCATCTCGATCGAACCGTGGCGCTCTTCGGCATTCCCGGTAATCAAAGACCTCACGGTTGACCGCGGCGCGTTCGACAAGATTCTCCAGGCCGGAGGTTTCGTGTCGGTCAACACCGGAGGCGTGCCCGACGCCAACGCGATCGCAATCCCCAAAAAGGACGCTGACGAAAGTATGGACGCTGCGGCCTGCATTGGTTGCGGCGCGTGCGTGGCGACCTGCAAAAACGGTTCGGCAATGCTGTTCGTGGCTGCAAGGGTTTCGTCGCTCGCCAAACTTCCGCAGGGCAAGATCGAAGGCGCACGCCGTGCTAAGGCAATGGTCGCCAAGATGGACGAACTCGGGTTCGGCAGCTGCACCAACACACAGGCCTGCGAAACGCAATGTCCTAAGCTTATTTCGATAGGGCATATCGCACGTCTCAACCGCGAATTCCTCGCCGCGAAGTTCAGGGACTAATCCCTTTACTGCATATTATGAAAAGCATATCTCTTAACGGGGGTATGCTTTTTGTTTGTGGCTATGGCAAAACTGTTTCGTTATGACGGATGTGCGGATAAAAAGGGTGTACAAACCGACCGGGGCGGCCGACGGTTACAGGGTGCTTGTGGATAGGCTGTGGCCGCGTGGTGTGAGGAAAGAAGACCTTGAGTACGACCTGTGGGCTAAGGATATCGCCCCCTCGACGTCTTTGCGCCGGTGGTATCATGAGGATGCCGATGGCCGTCGGGAGGAATTCAAAGAAAAGTATACGGCGGAACTGGAGGGTTCTTTGGCAGCGGCGGATTTCCTGTCGAAGATAAAAGAAAAGGACACGGTAACGTTGCTCTATGCCTCTAAGAACGCCGCGGAGAACCATGCATTGGTGCTTAGGGAGTATCTGGTGGGTAGGTTGTAGTTATTATGCAAGGGGGCTTTGTCGCAAACTCGGAACGCACATCCCGCGGTTACGGGGGCGAAATCGAAGATTTCGAGCCGCGGGATGTTGCGGACGCTTATAGCGTCAGCAGTCTTTTATAATATTGTATGATTATTCGTGAAGTTATTTCCTTACGTAATCCACGAACTCGAATGGGTGCGGAAACTTTTCGCCGTGTTCGCGGCGTTCGGAGAATGTAACATCCCAGTCGCCGCGGTCGAAATCGGGGAATGAGGTGTCGCCCTCGACGTCAGTATCGACCCATGTGAGGTACATGCGGCCGGCCAACGGCAACGCCTGGCGGTATATCTCGCCGCCGCCGATTATGAAAACCTCTTCTTCGGGGGCGAACAGCGCGAGCGCCTCCTCCAGCGACGCGGCAACCTCCGCCCCGGGGGCTTCGTATGCCCCGTTGCGTGTTATGACGATATTGCGGCGGTTGGGCAGCGCCCTGCCGAGCGATTCGAACGTTTTGCGACCCATCACGACCGGGTGGCCGGAAGTGATAGCCTTGAAGCGCTTCAGGTCTTCGCCTATGTGCCACGGCATCTCGTTGTTGCCGCCTATGACGCCGTTGCGTGCCACGGCCGCGATCAGGGATATCATACAGCTATGGGGGCTTTAATGGTCGGGTATGGGTCGTAACCGATGAGGTTGAAATCCTCGTATTTGAAGTCGAATATCGACTTGACGTCGGGGTTTATCTCCATCGTCGGGAGTGTGCGGGGAGTTCGTTCGAGCTGGGTCGCCACCTGTTCCATGTGGTTGAGGTAGAGGTGGGCGTCGCCGAGCGTATGCACGAAATCGCCTGGTTTCAGCCCCGTAACCTGCGCCATCATCATGGTCAGCAGGGCGTAGGAGGCGATGTTGAACGGCACGCCGAGGAAAACGTCGGCGCTGCGCTGGTAGAGCTGGCATGAGAGCCGTCCGTCCGCCACGTAGAATTGGAACATCGTGTGGCACGGCGGAAGTGCCATACCGTCTATCTCGGCCACGTTCCACGCGCTCACGATATGCCGGCGCGAGTCGGGGTTGTTCTTAATGGCCTCGACCACGTTCTTTATCTGGTCGATGTGCTTTCCGTCGGGAGTCGGCCAACTGCGCCACTGATAACCGTAGACGTGCCCCAGGTCGCCGTTCGCGTCAGCCCATTCGTCCCAGATCGTGACCTTGTTGTCGTGCAGGTATTTTATGTTGGTGTCGCCCATCAGGAACCACAGCAGTTCGTGGATGATTGAGCGCAGGTGCAGTTTCTTGGTAGTCAGCGCCGGGAAGCCTTCGGCGAGGTCGAAGCGCATCTGGTAGCCGAAGATGCTTTTTGTGCCGGTGCCGGTGCGGTCGCTTTTGACCGATCCCTCATTGTGGATCTTGGTCAGCAGGTCGAGGTATTGTTGCATCGGGTCGTTATTTTACGGTTTTGTCGAATCGCGAATCGAGACAGATGCTTATGTCTGTCGTGACGAATTTCCCGTCTTTGAAAAGCGAGAATATCGTGGCGGGCGACGGAGCCGACCGCGCGTCTTCGATGGTACTCAGTTTTATTATTTCCAACGGCCACCCGCGTTTCTGAGCGGCGGCGGAAAGCTCTTTGTTGACATATAAGTCGGTGTAAGGGCATCTGTTAGAGTAGTATGCCACTAAACCTGTTTCGCTTGCCGGTTTCCCCATGCGGGCGCTTTCAGCGAATTTGGGGTCGGGCGCTTGCGGGTTTATCTTTTTCGCCAGCAGACTGAAGCCCGATTGCAACTTTTCGGCCTCGACGAAGCCTTGCCCTAAAAGCCATTTCGTATCGCTCAGGAAATGGAATTTCTTGGTGCCGACCACCGTTGCGAGTCCGTTCTTCCCTTGGGCCGCGGCATCGTCCAGCGCGGATTGCAGCAACGCTTTTGCGTAGCCCTTACCTTTATATTGGCCCGAAACCCAGAAGCAGTTGATGAAAAGGTAGCCGGGGGCCTCGACCGGAGCCCATGCCTCTTCCGCTGGACCGTACTCGATAAAAACCTTAGCCCGCTCGTTGAGCCGGCGGAATATGTAGCCTTTGTCGAATTGCCCTCGGAGCCACTCTTTTTTTAACGCATACCCTTCCGCGCATTTCTTGTCTGAAAAAGCGCAGCAGATATGCTCTGTGGCGAGGTTGTCCTTATCGAGAGTTATAAAATCCATCCTTATCTGTAATATTTCAACTCAATGCAGCCCTGCCCATCCAGTACGGCGTATGCCGGGTTGGCGATCCATTCCCCCAGCACGATCATGCGCTTGCCGCCGCCAAGGTCGTAGTCCTCGGCGCAGTGCAGGTGGCCGAAGACGAAGTAGTCCACATCCGAGGTTTCGAGGTACTTGCGGGCGTATTTCACGAGGTATTCCTGCTCGCCGCCGAAGTCGTGCGTAAGGCTTTTGGCTTTGCGGCTGCCGGCCGACCACCACTGGCCGAGCCTCAGCGCCTGATTGGGGTGTACCAGTGCCGAAAACAGGCGCCGCAGGATTCCCGACCGGAAACCCGCGTGCATCAGGCGTTCAAGGGCCGGTGGATTCTCAACATACATGTTGTCGCCGTGGCCCACCAGAACCTTCTTGCCCGAGAGTTCGAACACCTCCGGCCCGTCGTGCATGATCAGCCCGCATTCGGTGGAGAGGTAATCATATGTCCACATATCGTGGTTGCCTGCGAAGAAGTGTATCTCCACGCCCCGGTCGGTAAGCTCCGACAGTTTGCCCAGGAGCCTCGAAAACCCTTTGGGAATGACGCGCCTGTACTCGAACCAGAAGTCGAACACGTCGCCCACGAGGAATATCGCCTGCGCGTCGGCCGAAACCTCGTCGAGCCACCGTATGAACAGCCTTTCGCGCTCGCGCGACGATCCGTGCGGCGATTCCAGCCCAAAGTGCATGTCGGATGCGAAGTAGTACATTATGCGCTTTAAATTAAGGTTGCATTTTTTCCTTCGTTACTTTTTGGCGAACAAAAAGTAACCAAAAATTCGCAGCCCTCACCGTTGCCTAAGTTTCTCCCGCGAGCTTCCCTCACTACACTATAGTTCGGGCGATCTTGCTTCGAAACTTTTAACGGCTCCGCTGAAGAGGGCGGGTTTTATCTTTTTCGTCGTTCCTTTCCAATAAAGTGCCATCTTTGTTATGACTGGCGCAAAGTTGGATATAGTAACTTTAGATTAACTCCTTCACTTTCTTCTCCAGTTCTTCGCCGAACAGGTTTTTGGCGGCTATCGTCCCGTCGCGGCTTATCACGAAGTTGGCAGGCAGCGACCGTATGTTGTAGCTTGCCAGTACGGGGCTGGTTGCGCCCTGCAGGTCGCTGACGCTTATCCACGGCAACTGCTGTGCCACGACCGCCGAAACCCACTGGTGTTTTTCCCCGTCAAGCGAAACCTGATATATCTCCAATCCCTGCGCCGCGTATTTGGCGTAGAGCGCCTTCATCTCGGCATTGTTCATGGCGCTGCCCGGAATCGCCGAAGACCAGAAATCGAGGATCACGACCTTGCCGTCCAGATCCGAAAGCCGGTGTTTATTCCCGTATATGTCCGCCAATTCGATGTCCGGGTATTTGCTGCCCTCTGCCGCGAGTTTTTCTTTTATCATCGAGGAGACCTCCTGCTTCGATTCGCGCGAGGCAACCAATGCCTTCAGCGCTTTGACATACGGCGACGACGGGTAGCGCACCCCGGCCGAATCGGCCACTATCTGGTAGTAAACAGTGTTCTTGTCGTTGTCCGTGAGCTGGTCGCCGGGCAGGTGCTGGTAAAGGGCGTACACCGATTCTATCGACCCGGGATCGGTCAATATGAACCTTATCTGCGCCTGCTTCGAGGCGTAGTACTGCTTTGCGTATGCCGCCGATATGGCGTTGCGGTCTTTGGCTTCGGCCTTGCCGAAAACATATGTCAGGGAGTCGAGCCTGTATTTGCCCGACGACATTATCTCACCCAGTTCGCGCATCCGCTCCGACTCGGCCGACCCGGTCACGGTGTAATCGCCGGGAAGTTTAGCCGGCAAGTCGAGTTCGGCCTTTTCGCCAGGCGCCAGCAGGACGGTCACAAACCCGCCGCCCGAACGGACGTTGAATATCATGGGCGTCCCCCCGGTAGTGGTTTTGAACCTGAAACGCCCTTTGCTGTCGGTAGCTGTCGAATCGGCAACCGCCACCGAGCCGGGCAGCACCTTTTCGAGATAGACCTTCGTATCTTTTTGCGCGTCTATCCGCCCCGACACCACGGCTTTGTCCCGCGAGCAGGCGCAAAGCATGACGAGTGCCGCCGACAGGATTACGTGTATGTTTTTCATTTTTCGCATTCCACCCACAAATATAATGCACGCCGGGCGCAGTGCCAAATTTATTCGGCATTATCCCGTTTGGTGTCGCCGTTATAAGTTTCGGATTACAAGGCAGGCTGCGCGGCACAGTGTATTATTACGGATTAATGTTCGATTTTTTTCCCTCCGGACGGCCGATGAGGTATGTATTTTGTATATGTTTATTCGGGATTACGGTTTTGTTGCTCATAACGGCTCTTTGGGAAGGCGAAGACTTTATTTGTGAAAAGATGCGGGTGGATCTTGCGGAAAGTTGCGAAGAATGCTTCTGTCGGATATGTTAATTTTTTGCTAATTCGGCAGTTAGGTTTTGTCCGTTCGGAAAATTTGCCGAAATTTGCAACCGCAAACCTACTGAACTTCGACCCCATTTTCGGGGGAGCCTTGCGCGTAGACTCTGAAAAACGCGGATAAGGCCATAACCTAAGCCTTTTTTATTAGCTAACCTGTTGGAAAACCGGTAAATTAGTTTTATATTTACTACAAAACAGGATGTATAACAATTAAAAATTTTAATAATGTCGTTGTTGAAATTTGATAAAGCGCAGTTGGGCAATCTGGAATACTCGCTTCAGCGTGAAATGCTGAGTACGAACCGTGCCGGCGGCTACATGAGTACGACCATCGTGTGCTGCAATACGAGGAAATACCATGGCCTTATGGTAGGGCCGGTGGAAGGACAGGACGACGACCGCAACTTTGTCCTGCTCTCGACGCTCGACGAAACCGTCATACAGCACGACCAGTCGTTCAACCTCGCGATACACCGCTTCCCGGGCGCTTACGAACCCCGAGGACACAAATACATCACAGACTTCGAATACACGCCCACGCCGACGATAACTTACAGGGTTGGGGGTGTCGTCCTGAAGAAGGAGATGCTGTGGATACATTCGCGCATGCAGCTGATGATACGCTACACGCTTATCGAGGCCAAGTCGCCGACAAAACTGCGCCTGCGCCCGTTCCTCGCCTTCCGCGACGCACACACCGTAGGCAGGGCCAACATGTTCGCCGACGGGCACAGCTACCCGGTCGACAAAGGGATCAAATGCCGCCTTTACGAGGGATTTCCGTGGCTGAATATGCAGACGGCCAACAACGCCGAATTCATTGCGGCGCCTGATTGGTACTACAACTTCGAATACCTTGAGGAACAGTCGCGCGGATACCCGTTCCAGGAAGACCTGCTCACGCCCGGTTATTTCGAAATGGAAATAACGAAGGGCGAAAGCGTGATCTTCTCGGCCTGCACGGGCGAGTGTGCGGACAATATTGAAAAATCTTTCAACGAAGAACTCGCGAAACGCTCGGACAAGATAGACTTCCTCTCGTGCATGCGCCACTCGGCACGCCAGTTCGTGGTAAGGCGCGGGGGTAAAACCGAGGTCGTGGCAGGTTACCCGTGGTTCGGCCGTTGGGGGCGCGACACGTTCATAGCCCTGCCCGGCATCACGCTCACGCAGGGCAATGTGCAGGCCTGCCGCGACGTGGTCGACACGCTCGTAAGCGAGATGCAGGACGGCCTGTTCCCGAATATGGGATCGGCGTACAACTCGGTGGACGCGCCAATGTGGTTCTTCTTCGTCCTCCAGCAACTGGAAAAACACATCGGGGCCGAAGAGGTCTGGAAAGCATACGGCAAGCCCATGAAAGACGTCCTCGAAGCATACCGCAGGGGGATCGGACAATATGTAGCGCTGCATACGAACGGGCTTGTATGGGCCTCGAACCCCACGCTCGCCATGACGTGGATGGACGCGGTGGTGGACGGCAAACCGGTCACGGGCCGCGACGGCTACCAGGTGGAAATAAACGCGCTGTGGTACAACGCCGTTTGCTACACGCTCGAACTCGCGGAAAAATTCAAGGACGCCAAATTCGTGAAGGAATGGAAGCAGTTGCCGGCGCAGATAAAGGAGTCGTTCGTGAGCAAGTTCTGGCACGAGAGCGAAGAGTCATACCTCGCCGACTATGTGAACGACAACGGACAGAATACTTTCCGCCGCCCGAATCAGGTCATCGCCTGCTCGCTGCCCTATAAAATGATAGAACAGGACAAGATAGCCCAGGTGCTGGAGGTAGTGAAACTCCATCTGCTTACACCGAAAGGCCTGCGCACACTCTCTCCGCAAAACCCCCTGTATCAGGGGCGTTACGGCGGCGATCAGCCCACACGCGACAGGCAGTACCACCAGGGTACGGTGTGGCCGTGGCCGCTGGAACATTATGTGTCGGCGTGCTTCCAGTTGTACGGCAAGGCGTTCCTGCACACAGCCGAAGAGATACTCGCAGGGTTCGACGAGGACATAACAATGTACGGTATCGGTTCGATCGCCGAGATCTACGACGGCGACCCGCCCCACGCACCGAAGGGTGCGCCCTCGCAGGCATGGAGTGTCGGGGCCATACTCCGCATAAACGAGATGATCGGTGAGTACGGGGCGATGGAAACCGGCGGCAAAAAACCGGCGACGGCGAAAACTCCGGCTAAACCGGCTTCGAAAGCCGTTGTGAAAGAGGCCAAGGCAACACCTGCCGCAAAGAAACAGGCGGCGAAGAAGGCTGATACGAAGGTTTCGGAAAAAGTTGCGAAGAAAGCTCCGGCGAAATCGAAATAAACGGCAAACCGCCCCTTTTGCACATCATGCGGGGCGCTTGCGGAAGATAATAAATCGGGTATAAAAACAGAGGAGATGAGATGCGTGTCGGGAATAGGGTAAAAATATAAAACAGTAATTATGAGAATTTTGATGTTTGGATGGGAGTTTCCACCCCAGATCGCAGGCGGCCTCGGAACAGCGTGCTACGGCCTCACTAAAGGGCTGGCAAAGCATGACGTGGAGGTGATCTTCGTAATGCCGCACGCGACAGGAAACGAAGACCAGCGTTTTGTTAAGGTCGTCAACGCCAGCGACGTGGAGGCCATGTATGGCAACATCGGGAAGGAGCTTATCCCCGGAATGACGTTCATACACATAGACTCGAACATGGTGCCCTATATCTCCCCGGAGGAGTTCGAAGCCGAAAGGACAAGGACGGAAACGAGCGAAGGACGTGAAATAAAGCACGGCGACGTGTGGCGCGAGAGGTATAATTTCTCGGGGAAATACGGCGCTAACCTTATGGAGGAGGTCGCCAGGTATGCCGTGGTAGCCGCCGAGGTTGCCCGCCAGCTCGAAGGCCAGTTCGACGTGATACATGCCCACGACTGGTTGACCTACTACGCCGGGATGGCCGCCAAACAGGTCTCGGGAAAACCCCTCGTAGTGCATATCCACGCCACTGAATTCGACCGCAGCGGCGAGAACGTCAACCAGGCGGTGTACAATATAGAACACGCCGGCATGAACGCCGCCGACAAGGTGATTGCGGTCAGCAACCTCACACGCAACATAGTGATAAACAGATACGGCGTGAGCCCGGACAGGTGTGTGACGGTACACAACGCCGTTACGTTCGGGAACGACTCGCTGAAAGACATCGAGCGCGGGGTGGACGACAAGATCGTTACGTTCCTTGGGCGCATAACATACCAGAAAGGCCCGGACTACTTTGTCGAAGCGGCGGCTAAGGTACTCAAGAGGGTGCCGAACGTGCGTTTCGTAATGGCAGGGAGCGGCGATATGATGAACCATGTGGTTCGCCGCGTGGCGAAACTCGGTATCGCCGACAGGTTCCACTTCACGGGCTTTTTGAAGGGCGACGACGTGCAGAAGATGTTCGCGATGAGCGATGTGTACATAATGCCCTCGGTCAGCGAACCGTTCGGGATATCGCCGCTCGAAGCGATGAAGTCGAACGTGCCGGTAATCATATCGAAGCAGTCCGGCGTGGCCGAAGTCCTCGATTATGCGGTGAAAGTCGATTACTGGGACGTCGACGCGATGGCAGACGCAATATACGGACTGATACAGTATCCGGCCCTTGGCAAAATGTTCGCCCGCAAGGGCCTCGAAGAGGTCACGAGCCTCAAATGGGACAACGCGGCCGAAAAGGTCAAGGAGGTTTACGAATCGGTTGGGAAATAATAATATATAAAAAAATACGGCTATGAAAACGATATGCTTTTATTTCCAGATCCACCAGCCCCTGAGGTTGAAAACGTACAGGTTCTTCAATATGGGCAAAGACCATAACTACCTTGACGACGTTGGCAACAGCACCATCATGCGCAAAGTGGCGAACAGGTGTTACCTGCCTATGAATGCGTTGTTGCTCAAACTGATAAAGCAGCATAAGGGCGCCTTCAAGGTCAGTTTCTCGATGTCGGGACTGGCCGTCGAGCAGTTCCGCGAGTATGCCCCCGAGGTGCTGGAGAGTTTCAGGGAACTCGCGGCCACAGGCTGTGTGGAATTCCTTGGCGAGACATACGCCCACTCGCTCTCGTCGCTCATCGACAACGACGAATTCGTGGACCAGGTGAAGAAGCATTCGGATATGATAAAGAAAGAGTTCGGGACGAAACCGACCACTTTCCGCAATACAGAGCTCATATATTCCGACACCATCGGCGAAACCGTGGCGTCGCTCGGGTTCAAGACCATGCTGGCCGAAGGCGCGAAACACGTACTCGGTTGGAAAAGCCCCAACTTCGTGTATGCCAACGCCCTGAACCAGAAGCTCAGGCTGTTGCTGCGCAACTATAAGCTGAGCGACGATATCGCGTTCCGTTTCTCCGACCGCGGTTGGAACGAATGGCCGCTTACGGTGGATAAGTTCCTTGGCTGGATAACAGCCGAAGACGTGCCTGGCGAGGTGATAAACCTATTTATGGACTACGAAACCTTCGGCGAACACCAGGACGCGTCGACGGGCATATTCGACTTCATGGCCTACCTGCCCAAGGCCGCGCTGGCTACCAAGAAAATCAAGTTCGCCACATGCGCCGAAACCGCTGCCGCACACCAACCCGTGGCCGTGCTTTCCTGCCCTCATCCCATGTCGTGGGCGGACGAGGAGCGCGACGTTACCGCATGGCTGGGCAACGAGTTGCAGAACGAAGCCTTCAATAAAATATATTCGATGCGACAGCTCGTTAAGGAGCTGAAGTCGAAAGACTTCGACTATGTGTGGAATTTCATGCAGACTTCCGACCACTTCTACTACATGGCAACCAAGTGGCTTTCGGACGGCGATGTGCACAGGTATTTCAACCCATACGAATCCAGCTACGATTCGTTCATAAACTACATGAACGTGATGAGCGACTTTGCGATAGAACTCGAAAAAAAAAGAGAACAGTTGAGTAAGCCCAAGGTTGCTACCTGCACGGCTTAGTCAGGCCGCGGTCGGTGAGGCCTTTTCAAATTGACACATAAAACGGAGGCGGCTATTTTGGCCGCCTCCGTTGTGTTTCGTTTTTGAGTTGTTAAGCCGCCACAAAGATGATGTTTATTCGCAACGATGCCTATCGTCCTGTAGTCTGCCGCCGGTGGAGGGCGTCGTTTAGCATTGCAGCGCTCCCGGAGGCGTATTGATCTCTCTCGGCGAAAGCCGCAGCGACCGGCCAGCCGCATGGAACGGCGGCATCAGGCTGCAGATGTCGCTCCGGCGACATCGAGAGAGCGGAATATTACTGCGGAGCGCACCTAAGCATCAACAAAAATCCCCGGAGATTCTCCGGGGATTTTTGTTGATGTAACGGCCGGGCCGCGCCAACCTACGCCCACTTAACGAGGGCGAAGTCCATGCGGTGCGGGAGCTGCGGGTTTTTGGGATAGACCCTGATGGCGATGTCGAACGAGCCTGTTTTGCCAGGTGTCAGATCGAGTTTGTAGAAAGCGTGGCTGCCTTCCATGTTGATAAAGTCGAGCTGGCATGTTTCTTCTATCTTCACGTTTCCGTCTGCGTCTATCTGTTTTGCAACAACCAGTTCCACGCCGATATCGTCGGGCTTGAGGCCGTCTATGTCGAGGAGGACTTCCACCTGGTAGGTGTTCTCAACCATGAACGCGCCTTTGCTGAGGTCGAACTGCTTGACATCCAGCACTTTGACCTTGTCCCACGAGTTGCTGACGCGGCGTTTCCACGCGGCTATCTGGCGTGCAAGGGTAAAGTCGTTGGAGATCATTCTCTTGTTACGCTCGTAGAGCTTGTTGTAGAAACGCTCCTGGTAGTCGGTAAGCATGCGGTTCGTGGTGAAGTTCGACGCAATGTCCGCGATGCACTTCTTGATAGCTTCCACCCATCCGTAAGGGATATTGTCCTTGTCGCGTTTGTAGTACAGCGGAACGATCTCCTCTTCTATGGTAGTGTATATCATTTCGGCGTCGAGTTCGTTCTGGAAGCCCTGGTCTTCGTAGGCGCGTTCCATCGGGAGCATCCATCCCGCGCCTTCCTTGTAGCCTTCCACCCACCAGCCGTCGAGTACGCTGAAGTTGAGCACGCCGTTCATAACGGCTTTCTCGCCGCTTGTCCCCGATGCCTCCTGCGGACGGGTAGGGGTGTTGAGCCATACGTCCACCCCGTGTACCATCTTGCGCGCGAGGTCCATGTCGTAGTTTTGCAGGAAGAGGATCGTGCCTGCGAACTGCGGCATCGCCGAAACCTCTACGATGCGTTTGATGAGGTCCTGTCCCGGTTTGTCGTTCGGGTGGGCTTTGCCGGCGAACACGAACTGCACGGGCTGTTCCGGGTTGTTGACTATCTTGTCCAGCCTGTCGAGGTTGGTAAAGAGCAGGTGCGCGCGTTTGTAGGTGGCGAATCGGCGTGCGAAACCGATGGTAAGCACGTCGGGCTTGATCGAATCCACGATCTTGACCACCTGGCGCGGAGAAGCGAACAGCAGCTGCTTCGGGTCGGCCATGCGGCGTTTGATGTGGCGCACGAGCTTCTCTTTAAGGACGATACGTTCTTTCCACAGGTCTTCGTTCGGGATGTTGTACACTTTGTGCCATGCGGGGATATCATACTGTTTGTCCGAGAACCCTTCGTTGAAATAGCGGGCGTACAGCTTTTTGAGGTTGGGCGCGGTCCATGTCGGGAAGTGCACGCCGTTGGTCACGTAGCCCACATGGAGTTCGTCCGTGAAGTAACCGGGCCACATGTTGCCCATGATCTTCTTGGTAACCTCGCCGTGGAGCCAGCTTACGCCGTTGACCTCCTGCGACAGGTTGCACGCGAGGACGCTCATCGAGAATTTCTCGTTCGGGTCGTTGGGGTTCGTTTTCCCGAGGTTGATGTATTGCTCCCAGGTGATATCAAGACGGTCGGGATAATGCGCCATATACTGGCGGATCATGGATTCCGGGAAAGCGTCGTGTCCGGCTGGTACCGGTGTATGCGTAGTGAACAGCGACGATGAACGCACTACTTCGAGCGCTTCGCTGAACGAGAGTTTGTTTTTCCTGATGAGGTCGTGTATGCGCTCGATGCCGATGAACGCCGCGTGGCCTTCGTTGCAGTGGAACACGTCCTGTTTGATGCAAAGTTCTTTCAGTACGCGGATACCGCCTATGCCCAGCAGTATTTCCTGCTTGAGGCGGTTCTCCCAGTCGCCGCCGTAGAGGAAGTGGGTGATAGAACGGTCTTCGCCGAGGTTCAGGTCGTGGTCGGTATCGAGCAGGTAGAGGTCGGTACGGCCCACCTCGCATTTCCAGATACGCGCGGTTACCGTGCGGCCCGGGAACGAGATGTGTATGCTTGCCCAGTTGCCTTCCGCGTCACGCACGGGCGAAATGGGCAGTTTGTAGAAATTCTGTGCTTCGTATGCCGCTTCCTGCGCTCCCTGTGCCGAGAGTTTCTGGGTAAAGTAGCCGTAGCGGTACAGCAGTCCGACCCCGACCATAGGCACGTTCTTGTCGCTGGCTTCCTTGAGGTAGTCGCCGGCGAGGATGCCCAGGCCGCCTGAATATATCTTCAGCGAGCTGTGAAGGCCGTATTCCATGCTGAAATAAGCCACCTTAGGCCCCTGGGCGGTTTTCTTTTCGGCCATGTACGCGTTGAAAACCTCGTACAGGGCGTCCATCCTTGAGAGGAAGTCGGCGTCGTTTTCCAGTTCCCGCACGCGTTTCACGCTAAGCATGTCGAGCATGGCGATGGGGTTGCGGCCTGACTGTGCCCAGAGTTCGCTGTCGATGCATTCGAACAGTTCGTGGGCGCCCGATGTCCATGACCACCAAAGGTTGCGCGAGAGTATTTCGAGCGGATGCAGCCTTTCCGGGAGAGTTTTCTCGACCATAAGGCGTGTCCACGAGGGTTTGTTGCTTGCCAGCTGCTGGCGGACGAAGTTGATCTGTTCGTGGTGTGCGCCGCCGCCTTCGTAGATCACCCTGTTGGTGCGCAGCGAGGCGTTGCTTACGGCGATCTTGTAGGCTTCAGCGTAGTATTCGATGAGGTTGTCCCACAACGCCGTCTTGGATATGGCGAGCGCCGACGCCCTGCACGAGTTGTATTCCTTGGCGCTCATGCAGCTGTATTTCACGATCGAAGAGGCTATGTGGTCTACCACTTCGCTGTCGTTCGTGTCGGTGCGGGCGATCACTTCGACGCCCTTGTGTTCTTTTTCGTGGTTGTCCACCCACAGGCCGAACCCGGCCAGCGAGGTGGTTATGGTCGGAACCGAGAACGCCACGCTTTCGAGCGGGGTATATCCCCACGGTTCGTAGTACGATGCGAAAACGGTAATGTCCATGCCTACCAGCAGTTCGTAGTAAGGCATGTTGAAGATGCCGTCGTTGCCGTTCAGGTAGGAAGGCACGAAGATGACCTTAACCTTCGAACCTGGATCGGTAAGGGCCGAACCTGTCATCGCGTCCACGATGGGGTCCCAGCCGCTGAGGTGGTGCGTGGTGTGGCGGTAGAGCGTCGGGTCGATGGGGTTCGCCGGGTTGGCGAGATGGGCCTTGAGGTCCTGGCGCGGGCCGTTGTTCCCGGCCGGAACTGTAATGTATGCCAGTACTTCGCGTCCGAGTTTATCGTTCGCTGCTACTTTCTTGAGCGATTCTATAAGCACATCGAGCCCTTTGTTCTTGAACTCGTAGCGGCCGCTCGTACCCACGATAAGGGGAGCTTTCTCGAATTTATGGTTGAGGCAGGCTTCCGCCACCTTGATCATGGTTTCGCGGCTTTTTTTGCGTTTGTTGTCGAATTCCTGGCCGTTCCATACGAAATCGTCTTCGAAGCCGTTCGGGGTAACGATATTGACTTCGCGGCCCAGAAGGTACTGGCATTCGCGCGCTGTGATGTCGCTTACTGTGGCGAAGCAGTCGAAATTGTTGGCCGCGGTCTTTTCGAGCGAATGTTTCGCGACGATGTTATATTGGCGTGCGAAATCGTCGGCGTTGAACCTGGGGAGGTTGCTGTACAGCGGTTGTCCGTTTCCGGCCAGCGAGCGCCCGAGTATAGTGGCATGGGTCGTGAATACGGTGGCGGTATAAGGGGAATTTTTCTGGAGGTAAAGCCCGCCGCTGCCCGTCATCCATTCGTGGAAGTGCGCGACCACCTTGTCGCTCGATCCGCAGAACGTTTCGGTATATTTCTCGATCACTTTGCCGGCGGCATAGCCGAACAGCACCGGTTCGAGGTAGTCCCATTGTCCGCTGATGGAGTCCACGCGGTATGATTCCCACAGGAATTTCAGCACGTCGTCCTTCGACGCGAAGAAAGTCGTGAAGTCTACGAGAAGCACTTTGGGCCTGCCCGTTATGTTCCAGTGGCCTGCGCGTACGCGGATACCGTCTTCGTAGACCATCTGCCTCCACTCTTTCAGCAGGTTCGGATCTTCCTCGAATTCCATATCGCCGCTCTCCTTGTGGACGTCCGGCCCGATGAGGATATACCCTTCGCCGAGGTCGCGGGTTGCGTTGAGCGCTTTGGTGGCGATAACGGTATGTATGCCGCCCACTTTGTTGCAGACTTCCCAGCTTACTTCGAAAAGGAAATCGGGCTTGAATAAGTTGTCATGGTTGTTAACTGCCATATGCTTGATGTTTAATTTGTTTTCTAATTGGAGTTTAAACCGCAAATGTAATCATTCCTGCCCTCTTAATCAAGAAAAAAACGCCGGAATGTTTATAAATCAAACAATTCCGATATTATGCGGTCGGAAACGAGGAATTTTTCACACGGAATGTACAGACGCCCGTTCTTTATCTCCAGAAACCCGTTGCCGATGAATTTCCGGACCCCGCCGAGCAGTTTTTCTTCCGCCCCTGCCCCGAATTTGTCCCTGAAACCCGCAAGTTCTATGCCATCGGCGCACCGAAGCCGAACCATTATGTATTCGTTGCGCATATCCTGAGTGGAAAGCCGTTCGGTTTCGAATATCGCGGGCGACGGGCTTTGTTTTATGTATGCGTCCGCGTCCGCCACGCAAACGTGCCTTTCAAACCCGTTGTAGGAATGCGCCGAGGGGCCGAGGCCGAGGTATGGGGCGCCGCTCCAGTAGGCGCTGTTGTGCCGCGCCCTGCGCCCGGGGAGCGCGAAATTGGATATTTCGTAATGCACGAACCCAGCCGCCGCCAGCTTCGTTCGCAGGATGTCGTATTGTCGCTCGCTCACGTCGTCGCCGACCGGGGCGATCTCGCCTTTCGCGGCCATTTTTCCGAACCGCGTGCCCTCTTCGATGGTCAGGTGGTAGGCCGAGATGTGCTGTACTCCGAGCGAAAGCATCCGGTCGATGTTGTGTTTCCATGTCTGGTCGTCCATCCCCGGGATGCCGAAAATAAGATCGGCCGATATGTTGCCGAACCCGGCCTGCTGCGCGTCGCGAACGGCTTTTTCGGCTTGTTCTGCCGTGTGCCGCCTGTTCATCAGCCGCAGATGGCCGTCGTCGAACGACTGTATGCCGACGCTCAGGCGGTTGATGGGGGTCTCGGCGAGGGCGGCGAGGTATCCGGGCGTCAGGTCGTCGGGGTTCGCTTCGAGGGTTATCTCTTCAGGTTCCGGCGCGAAGACCCGGTAAATCTCATCCAATATGGCCGATATCTGCCCCACAGACATCAGCGAAGGCGTCCCGCCCCCGAAATATATCGTGCGGACACGCTTGCCGGCAAGATAATCCCTGCGCGAGCGCATTTCCCGCAGGAGCGCGTCGGCATAATCGCCGAGCCGGCCGGCCGACGTGCAGCTGTAGAAATCGCAATAGGAGCATTTGCTCGCGCAAAAGGGGATGTGGATGTAGAGGCCTGCCATTCTCGGGAATTGAAACCGCAATATAACGAATATAAGCCTGCGGATTAAATGATTATTAAAAAATATTAAAAAACGGTCTGTTATTTGTGTAACACATGAAAAGTTTTTTTAACTTTGTAGTTACTTTTGAAATCAGGATGTATTAACCAAAAATAATAAACGAAAAAAACAATGGCAACGATCGATCTCAGCAAGTATGGCATCTCGGGTGTTACCGAGATCGTACACAATCCGTCTTACGACGAACTCTTCAAGGCGGAAATGGACCCCAAGAACGAAGGCTTTGAAAAAGGCGAACTTACAAATACAGGCGCGGTAGCCGTTAAGACCGGCGTTTTCACAGGCCGCTCGCCCAAAGACCGCTACATCGTTAAGGACAAAACCAGCGAAGACACCATCTGGTGGGACGGCACGATCAACAAACCGGTTTCGACCGAAATCTGGAACGACTGCAAAGCCCTCGTTCAGAAAGAACTCTCGAACAAGAAGCTCTATGTGGTTGACACATTCTGCGGTACCAACAAGGACACCCGTATGAAAGTGCGCTTCATCATGGAAGTCGCATGGCAGGCCCACTTCGTGACCAACATGTTCATCCGCCCCTCGCACTTCGAACTGGCCAGCTACGGCGAACCCGATTTCGTAGTTATGAACGGTTCGAAATGCACAAACCCCAAATGGAAAGAACAGAACCTCAACTCGGAAGTGTTCGTAATGTTCAACCTTACCGAGAAAGTTCAGATCATCGGCGGTACATGGTACGGCGGCGAAATGAAGAAAGGTATGTTCGCCATGATGAACTACTACCTGCCCCTCAAAGGCATGGCTTCGATGCACTGCTCGGCAAACGTGGGCGAAAAAGGCGACGTAGCCGTATTCTTCGGCCTCTCGGGAACAGGTAAAACAACCCTTTCGGCAGACCCGAAACGCTACCTCATCGGTGACGACGAGCACGGTTGGGACGACAACGGCGTATTCAACTACGAAGGCGGTTGCTACGCCAAGGTTATCAACCTGAGCGAAGAGAACGAACCGGACATCTGGCGTGCTATCCGCCGCGACTCACTCCTTGAGAACGTGGTAGTTAAGGCTGACGGAACTCCCGACTACGCAGACGGTTCGATCACCGAAAACACACGCGTGTCTTACCCGATCTACTTCATTAACAAAATCGTGCTTCCTTCGAAAGCAGGCCACGCAAGCAAGATAATCTACCTGTCGGCTGACGCGTTCGGCGTGTTGCCCCCCGTTTCAATCCTCGACGACGCGCAGGCACAGTACCACTTCCTTTGCGGTTACACCTCGAAGCTCGCCGGTACCGAACGCGGTATCACAGAGCCGGTTCCGTCGTTCTCGCCCGCATTCGGCGAAGCGTTCCTTACGCTCCACCCGACCAAATACGCAAGCACGCTCAACAAGAAAATGAAAGAGCACGGAGCTACCGCTTACCTCGTGAACACAGGCTGGAACGGTACAGGCAAACGTATCTCGATCAAGGATACCCGCGCCATCATCGACGCCATCATCGACGGTTCGATCAACAACGCGCCCAAGACCGATATCCCGATCCTCAACCTCACGGTTCCGACCAAACTCAACAACGTTTCGGAAGGCATCCTCGACCCGCGCCAGACCTACAGCGACGTTAAGGTATGGGAAGAAAAGGCTAAGAGCCTTGCTGCGAAGTACATCAAGAACTTCGAACAGTACACAGACACCCCCGAAGGCAAGGCGCTTATCCCCGCCGGCCCGAAGCTCTAAATCGGTGCGGTAACAAAAATATTAAGGCCCGGACATTCATGTCCGGGCCTTTTGTTGTGCCTGCTTATTGCGTCAGCAATAAAAAACAGCCGCCTCTGAAAAGGCGGCTGTTTTTTATTTATGCGGATAGTACCGCTGATCTCTGATTAGAGGCCTTTGGGGTTAGCACCGTATTCGTTTTCACCCGGCTGGCTGTCCATAAGGGCAAAAATGAGCAGTATGATACCGCCTACCGCGGGAACGAGGCTGATGAGTACCCACCAACCGCTTTTGCCTATGTCATGAAGACGGCGAACGCACAGAGCGAGCGACGGAACGAGGATAGCGAGGCCGAAAAGACCCGAGATAATGCTCATAACAGTTGCCAGAACACCAGAGATGCTTCCGAGGATAGCGCCAAGGATTACGAGGGCAACTTCGATGATTACAACCACAAGCATATACATCCAGTATTCCTGCCTGCGTGCGCGGCCGGTAAAGGTGGCATACTTGTTTTTAACTACGTCAAGAAACCAATTCATAATAAAATTGTTTTGTTAAGTTGGGTTTTCCTACTCATAAGGCTTTTCGGTTTCGCCCCGTTTTTTTATGTGGGCTCCGGCGTCCACATTCCCTGTCTGGGCGCAAATTTAATTATTTTTTTTGCAAAGCCAAATATTACATTGTATAATGAATGGAATTACCGCGTCTGCCGGGCGGTTTTTGTGCCTTAGCGAGGTGTGGACGGGATGTAGGAAGACAAAAAATAGGGATTGCCGGAAGAAAATGACGGAGAGGCGGGTCAGCGTTTCATAACCCTGTCCATTTCGCGTTTGGCGTCTTTTTCCTTGATGTATTCGCGTTTGTCGTAACGCTTGCGGCCGCGCGCGAGGCCTATCTCGACCTTGGCCAGCCCGCGGTCGTTCAGGAACAGCTTCATGCCGACCACCGTGAGGCCGACGTCCTGGAGCGCGCGTTCCAGTTTGCCGAGTTCGCGCTTGGATAAGAGCAGCTTGCGGTCGCGCTTGGGCTGGTGGTTGTTGTACGTCCCCCAGTGATACTCGGCGATGTTCATGCCTTTTATCCAGAGTTCCCCGCGGTCGAAATAGCAGTAGCTGTCAACGAGCGACGCTTTTCCGAGGCGGATCGATTTGATCTCCGTCCCGGTCAGCACGATACCCGCGATGAACGTTTCGAGTATCTCGTAATCGAACGTCGCGCGCCGGTTTTTTATCGATATGTTGCGGTAGTCTGCCATATTATAGGACTGCAAAGATATAAAACTTCGGGTTATATCGTGCCTGGTGCGGCGCGATATTATTTCTGAATTATCCCTTTAAATCTTGTCCGGCCTTCAAAGAAGGCCGTCAGGCCCCTTCCCGATGGGGGCAGGGGCGTCTGAACCGACGCTCGCGGCGGGGGCGTAGACTGCTTGCAGGCTATGCCCCGAAAATGAATATGTTTTTCGATCCGTTAACAAAAGTATTTGTACGGCAGGCATTATCTTCATTGGAAAGATTACAAATCGAAACGGGGAATTTTATTTTTAAATCACAAAAATTACTTATATTTTGCAATGTATTTATTTTAAAGAGTCTAACGAAGAAAGGAATCATAGTGAAAAAACATTCGGGAACAGCGATATTGGCATCTGTGCTTATGGCTTTTGCTACATTCGCGGCAGGTCAGGAACGGCATGAAACGACAATATCTGTAATAAATGGTACACTTATAGATGTGGCCTGCGGGAAGCCTGTAAGGAGCAACCTGTCGAAGGCGGATGCCGCGAAAGTCAATGACGGTGACGTCGCAACGTTCTGGTCTGGCGTATTCTTTCCGGCGTATGTCGATGTGGATCTGATGGATACGTATGACATAGAGAGAGTAGTCCTGCATTTCCCCGAGGGCAAAAAAGTCTATTACACACTTTACGGAAGCAACGACGGCAAGAATTTCGACCGCATACACCGCACGCGCGACGCGCATTCGTCGCCGGCCGACGGCGACCGGATCGTTTTCGACACTCCGAAAACCTATCGCATAGTGCGTGTGAATGTGGAGTTTACGGCCGGCGACAACAAGGCTTACCTGTCCGAGATAAAAGTGTACGGCAAAAGGGCAGGCAGGAAGAATACAATGGCGTTAAGGCAGGGGCCGCTCGATAAAATGCTGGGTGTTAAGGCATTCGATAAGGCGACTTGCAATAAGCCTATCGGTGACAAGGAGATAATCGGGAACGTGTACGGGATAATAGACCGCACCATAGGCGCCGAGTACCGCAGCTGGTTCACGTTTGAGTTGGCCGAAAAAGAGAGCGTGAACGATTATTTCGAAATAAGCGACGCCGCCGGGAAAGTGAAGATAAAAGGCAACGAAGGGCTGTCGCTGGCGACCGGGCTGAATTATTATTTCAAGAATTACGCCGGCGTCCATATCTCGGAGCAAACCAGGCGGGTGAAAATGCCGGAGCGCATCGTCCCGGTGGGCGCGACAGTCCGCAAGGAAACCCCGTACAAAGTTCGGTACGCCTTCAATTATTGCACGCTGAACTATACTTTCGCCTTCTTCGGCGAGGAGGAGTGGCAGCGCGAGAACGACTGGCTGGCGCTGAGCGGTGTGAACGTCGTGCTCGATCTCGCCGGACAGGAAGCGACCTGGATCAAGTTCCTGATGAACTTCGGCTACTCGTTCGACGACGCCAAGGACTGGCTTACAGGCCCGGCATACTACGCATGGCAGTTTATGGACAACATGGAAAGTTTCGGCGGCCCCGTGCCGGACGGGTATGTGAAAGACCGCATAGAGTTGGCCCGCAAGACGCAGCGCTGGAAACGCTCGCTCGGCATGCAGACCGTGCTGCAGGGCTACGCAGGGATGGTGCCGACCAATTTCCCCGAGTATCGTCCGGATGTCAAGGTGGTTAAGCAGGGCAACTGGAATGGCTTCGCGAGGCCGTGGATGATCGCCACCGACTCGCCGGAGTATGATGATTTCGCCCGCAAATTCTACGCGGCACAAGAGTTCGTCTACGGCAAAACCTCGGATTATTACGCCGTTGACCCGTTCCACGAGGGCGGTATCCGGCCGCAGGGGCTGACCGACGACATAATCGCCAGAGAGGTGCTGGAATCGCTCCTCGAATACGATAAGGAGGCAGTTTGGATCGTGCAGGGCTGGCAGAGCAACCCCACCAACGACATGCTCAACGGTATGGGCGCGCACCGCAACAGGCATGTGCTCATTGTTGACCTGATAAAGTACCCGATCAAGTCGTGGACGAAATATAACAAGCTGAAGTACGACCGCACGACCCTCGACTCGCTGGAATTCAACGGGACGGACTGGGCGTGGTGTCTGCTGGGCAACTTCGGCGGCAACCCCTCGATGCACGGACAGATGGACGTGATGGTCGAGGACATCATGACCGCCCGGGCAGCAAGCGAACACATGAAAGGGATCGGCATCATCTCTGAGGCGACCTACGAGAACCCTGTCCTGTACGATCTTATATTCGATCTGGTGTGGGCCGACGGCGATTTCGACCTTGGTGCTTGGCTCGATAAATACATCGAGCGCAGGTATGGTGCCACCTCGCCCGGCGCCCGCGAGGCGTGGGAGATCATGCGAAAGGCCAACTATAATTACGGTGTGCGCTACACGAACGAGCTGTTCGGAATGAAGAGCAAGGGGCCGCAGAATTACGGCCCGCAGGATATCCCCTATGGCGCTCAGAACCTCGAAAAGGCGTTCAAGCTGCTGGCGGCCGATTACGATAAGTTCAAAGACAGCGAATGCTATCGTTATGACATGACCGAAATAATGCGGCAGGTGGTGAGCAATTACGCGGTGCTGACATACAACGATTTGCTGAAGGCGCAGAGCGAGAAATCGCTTGCTGATTTCGCCGCCCGGAAAAAGGATTTCCTTGGGGCGTTCGATATGCTGAACGAGGTGCAGGCCACGCAGAAAGAACAGTTGGGCGGCGAATGGATCGGGAAGGCCGCCGACCGTGCCGCCGCGTATGACGACTTTGCGCGCGACATGTTCGAGGTCAACGCCAAGACGCTGATAACCACATGGGGTTCGCGCGGCGGCAGTTCGCTGAAAGACTATGGCTGGCGCAACTACGAGGGCATTTTCCTCGACGTCTACAAAGCCATCTGGAGCGAATACCTCGACAAGGTCGGGAAAAACCTCACGGACGGGACGCCTGTAAATACGCTCAATGCCGCCGGGTATTTCGATTTCTACTGGGACTGGGTCATGGGCGAACAGGACTATACCCGGATCGCCAAAGACTCGCCAGAGGAGGTTAAACGAGTGGTCGATATGGTTGTCGAGAATTGCTCGCTCGATTCGGGAGTGGATCCCAATTCTGGCAACCTGGCGTTAAACATGCCTGTCCGGATTGATGACGGGGTTTGGGTATTTAATTCGGTGTTGACGGATGGTCGGGAAGATGCATCGTTTGTTGGGGTTGGTATGGGCTCGGACCCATTCGATCAACCCACAAAGATAGATTATTCACATATGAAAGGCCCTGAAAAAGTTTTTGTTGTGGACTTGATCGGGGAGTTCCAGATATCCAAAGTGGACCTTGTGCTTGAAATGAGCCATGGTTATGCTGTTTTTGCCAGTCCGGACGGCGAGAAATGGGAAAAAATAGGCGAGAAGGAGACTGCTGTCGGAGAGAATATAATAAATGTAGACAATACGGTTGGCCGATTCGTCAAGGTGGTTGTCATGCCTGTGGGCCTATCTACGTATATAAAGTCAAAAGAGGTGCGTGTCTACGGCGAGCGGACGCTGCCCACGCTGGAGCAGCTCGGGCGACTGGTCGCCGCGGTAAAGGCGATGGATCTCGGCGGTTATCCGGAGGCGCGGGCCGGCCGGATTGCAGAACTTACGAAAGCCGCCTCGGACGCTCTCGCCGCTGCCGCGCCGCCCGACGAGGTCAACACGGTGTACTGGAACCTGTACGACAGCGTCGTTCCGCCGCCCCCGGCAAAATAGCTGGCGGCGGGTGAAGGCTAAATAGCCGCCAGCGCCCGGCGTGGCGGTGTGGCGGCGAGCGGTGTGATGTTGTGCTTGGCGATGGGGTGGTTCTCAGGAATGAAGTGGCGCATAAAACCACAATAACAGGTGGCTCGCAAAACGCCGTGTGCCTTAATTAAGAGAATTCCTCGGAGCTCTGCCCCGGAGCAGTTCATTCCCACCAATCCACCTGCGCCTCTATCCTGTCCTGAAAGGGTTGGGGCAGTTGCGGGAAGAAGTCGATGCCCGTCAGCGCTTCGATCAGGTCGATCGACACCTGCCAGCTTTTTAACGGGCTGTTTACCTTGTGATTGGGCAGCAGGAACCCGATGCCGCCTTTTTTAGGGTTGTAGACTATTTTGTAGAACAAGGCCGGGACGGTCACTCCGTCCCCGATGCTCTCCATATTCCCGACGTATACGGGACCCGTGACGATGAATAAGGTGTCTGTCCGGTCTTTGATGTAGCTCCGGGCCAGTGCCTCAAGTTCCGCCCACCGCCCCCTGTTGAACGAAGGCTCCTGGGGCGACATGTTCCACATCTGGAAAGTTGCGGACATAGCTTCTTTCGATTGCTTCATATCGGCGGCCGGGCACAGGTGGCCCTTGTCGTATCCGCTGCCTTTGTAGTCCTTCTGGCTCGCGCTCGCTATGCCGCCCTGCCGGCAATCTTTGAAGGTGGAAGACCTCGGGGTCGTGCCTGAGATATTGGTCTGCGTGAGCGTGTAATAGACCCAGTCGGGCTGCTTGTGCCCTGTATTGAAATCGAGGCAGTAGTATGCGTTCTTTACCGGGATGTTCCTGGCCTCGGGCGCATACCTGAAGTCCTGTCCTGCCAGCAGCAGCGGCAGGAAGAACATTCCGGCCGCCACGGCAAGCATTCTTATATTGTGAAGCATGCGGTTATCTTTTGTGTGTGTTTTGCAAAGATAGCATATTAAGAGTTTGTCTAAAATTTATTCATCACATCTATTATGTCCGTTTTTCGTGCTTTTCCCACCCGCCTCGTTCGCCGTGGGAGCCGCCACGCCTTCCTCGGCGGGTCAAAAAAACATCAAAAAACTGATTCATAATATTTTGTGCGAATAAAATTTAGACAAACTCTAAGATATTTTTTGTAGCTTTGATCCAATGCGAAAACCTAAAACCTAAATACCAACTTGTTATGGAAGAAAAACCTATTTCCCGCAGGCAGTTCATTAAAGAGGCCGGAGCCATCTCGGCCGGCGTTGTGCTGGCGAGTTACGGCCTGAGCGCCCAAAACCGCCTGAGCGCTAAAAGTTACAACAGGGTCCTTGGCGCCAACGACAGGGTTAATCTCGCTTTTGTCGGGCTGAACGGCCGCGGCTCTTCGCTGATGAACACCTTCGGCAAGAGCGTGAAAAACGTCGCTGCCACATATCTGTGCGATGTGGACTCCAACGTCCTCGCCAAGGCCATGAATACTGCCGGGAAGGTCGGGTTCTCGCCTAAAACCGAAACCGATTTCCGCCGCCTGCTCGACAGTAAGGATGTGGATGCTTTCGTACATGCCACACCCGACCATTGGCACGCCATAGGCGCGATAATGTGCGCACAGGCCGGGAAGCATTCCTATGTGGAGAAACCGTTCAGCCATAACCCGGCCGAGGGCGAGATGCTCGTCGCCGCAATGGAGAGGTACAACGTACTGGTGCAGATGGGTTCGCAGCGCCGTTCGTTTCCCATTCTTCAGGAAGCTATGCAGCTTTTGCACGACGGGGCGATCGGTGATATATATATGGGCAAAGGGTGGTATGTCAACAAACGCGAGCCGCTTAAGATAGAACCCGCGGCAGTGCCGGATAACCTGAACTGGGATCTGTGGCAGGGCCCTGCTCCGCGCCAACCGTATATGGACGGATATGTACATTACAACTGGCACTGGTTCTGGAACTGGGGGACAGGCGAGGCGCTGAACAACGGCACGCACGAAGTGGACCTGCTGCTGTGGGGAACGAAGGCTGCTTTTCCGACGAAAGTGACGTCGGCGGGAGGGAAATTCGCATATCAGGACGACTGGCAAACACCCGACACTCAGACCATAACATGGGAGATGCCCGGCCTGGTGCTGACGTGGGAAGGGCGCTCCCGCAACGGCCTCGAAGATATGGCCGAGTTGGGCGAACGCGGCGTGATATTCTACGGTACGGAAGGAAGCATGCGCACCGGCGGCAATAACTACACTATTTTCAACCGCAAAGGATCTGAAACGAAATCCAAAAGCGCCGGCGAGATTAAGGTCGTCGGTCAGGATACGACGAGTCCTTCGGTGGCGATCGACGCCTATCACCTCGCCAACTTCGCCGCTGCGATCCGCGGTACGGCGAAACTGAACTGTCCCGCTCCGACAGGCCACAAAAGCACCACGTACGTACAGCTTGGAAATATCGCCCAAAGGGTCGGCCGCAGCTTGCAGACGAATCCGTCGAACGGACACATCATTGGCGACAGGCAGGCTCAGGCGCTTTGGTCGCGCGAATACGAAAAAGGCTGGAAACCGAAACTTTAGAGCGGACTGCCGGCAACATGCTTGCCGTTCCGGCCGGAAAGCGTCAACGGCAGAAAATATGTGATTGTCGTTACGCTTATCCGCAATATTACCCTGCGTTGCAGTCTGCCGTCGGTGACGGGTGCGAACGAGCTTTCTGCGAGCGAAGCAGCCCGCCGCGTGGGGCGGCGGCAGGTTGCAGGTGTCGCGAAGCGACACAGTGAGATTAATAACGACCTATTTAAAGGTTAGTGGTATTTTTGCGGATAAGCGTTTATCGTCGCAATGGCTTTCTGGAGAAATGTTGCATTTGTTTATAATCCATCTAACAAAATGAAGCGGATACTTTATCTTTTACTTTTGCTGGTCGTGTTGCCTGTTTCGTCATATGCCCAAAAGACGGGCGGGTTGGCTGTGTCGGACAACGGCCGCTTTTTGCAGTATGCCGATGGGACGCCGTTTTTCTATCTCGGCGACACGGCATGGGAACTGTTCCACCGCCTCAACCGTGAAGAGGCAGGCATCTATCTGGAAGACCGGGCGCGTAAGGGCTTTAACGTCATACAGGCGGTATTGGTCGCCGAGTTCGATGGGGTCCGAGGCCCCAATGCTTACGGTTGCCTGCCATTCGTGGATTCGGATCCGCTCATGCCCGATATAAAAGAGGGTTCCGCGAACGATTACTGGGACCATGTGGATTATGTAATCGACAAAGCCAACAGCCTGGGTATGTACATAGGCTTGTTGCCTGCATGGGGAGGCCATTGGTATGACAAAGGCGCTATTTTTAATACGGGCAACGCGAGTGCGTATGGCGAATTCCTCGGGAAGCGCTATAAGGATAAAGATATAATCTGGATACTCGGCGGCGACCGCCTGATAGAGAATGACACCCATAAGGCGATTATCCGCCAAATGGCGGAAGGTATCAGGAGAGGCGATAGTGGCGGCCATCTTATGACTTTCCATCCGCGCGGGATGAGGGGGTCGTCCGAGTGGTTCCATGACGAACCGTGGCTCGATTTCAATATGCGACAGAACGGGCATAATACGGATTACCCTAATTATTCAAAAACGTATGCCGATTACATGAAAATCCCCGTCAAGCCTGTGATCGACGGCGAGCCGCTTTACGAAGACCATCCGCTGTCATCCAGCGCCGCGCGTAACGGGCATTCCGTGGCCGCCGATGTGAGGCGGGCGATGTACTGGGATCTTTTCAGCGGCGCATGCGGCCACACATACGGCCACCATTCCGTGTGGCAGATGTACGACCCCGCGAAAGAAGACACGAAAAGACCGATTAACAATCCGCTGATGTCGTGGCGGGAGGCGATAGGGCAGCCGGGTGCCTCGCAAATGGCATATGGCCGCAGGCTGATGGAGTCGCGCCCGTTCTTTACGAGGGTTCCGGCGCAGGAAGTGATCGTGGAGGACAAAGTGAAAACATCTGTTCCCGGTGCGGGACACTATGTTTTCCTCGCGACCCGCGATACGGAAGGCACTTACCTGATGGTGTACGCACCTGTGGGCCGCAAATTCACGGTACGTACAGACGTAATAAAAGGAGGAAAGATCAATGCCTGGTGGTATGATCCACGCAGCGGGAAAGCGGTAAAAGCAGGACTTTTTGACAATGCAGGCAAGTTGACCTTCATCTCTCCCAACCCAGGGGAATGGCTCGATTGGGTACTTGTGCTCGATGACGCAAGTAAAAAATATCCGGCCCCAGGAAAGGACCCACAGCAATAATTTACAATCGTTTAGCAGGACGAAAAGAGGAACAAAAAAGGCAATGACTGTTAAGTCATTGCCTTTTTCCGTTGTGGAGACGGAGGGAGTCGAACCCTCGTCCAAACAGGGAGCCCAAAGGCTTTCTACACGCTTAGCCAACCGTTTGATCCTTCTTTCCGCGCCTGGCAGGCGGCGACCTAACGCGGAACCCAGCCCGTAGATTTAACCGCAGGGTACGGGCGTCCCCTTTGGCTGTCTTCCCATTGATGATACCCTAAGCCCAAAATGTCAGGAAGCGGGACTTTTGGTAGGGTACTCGTCGGCGAACCGCCTTGGGTCCGCGGATTAAGCGATTTTACTTGGTAAAATTACGCAGCGAGTGCATAGCTGTTATTGCCATTTGAATTTTGAACGTTCATATTTACGAGCCCCCGTACAACGCTCGGCGTGCTTACAATCAAACCCTGCCTGCTGTCAAAACCGGTCGTCCCCAGATCTTGCGCAGTGTGCCGCAGACTGCAATACCGTACAAAGATAACGCATTTATCCGGGATTAATTATAATTTCCCAACAGTTCTGTCATTTTTTAACACACGGTGGATTTATATCATGCCGCTCCTCCGGTTCTGCACGTTTTTTGCGGAGGTAAAACAGTTTAATATCTATGGGTTAATTCTCCGCAGTTTGCTGCGCTTGATGAAATCACATTCCGCGGCTGCGTGGGTCGGTACAAAGTGCCGAGCCGAGGAATGTTGCGTTTAAGCGAGGGCAAAGGCCGCTTGCGGATTTTGCCGAGCGCCAGCAACAAAAAGAAACTTAATGTTGCGTTTAAGCGAGGGCAAAGGCCGCTTGCGGATTTTGCCGAGCGCCAGCAACAAAAAGGGACTTAATGTGGCGACTGCCGCAGGCAGTCGCTGTCTTTGCAATACCCCGCAGCTTGCTGTGAGGTAGTTTATCATGTGTATTATATATTACAAAAAAACGACGTTATGGCTTTCCCTTCGCATGATATACTTTATACGTTCGCTACAGCTTTCGCAGCGCTTTTCCCGGTTATTAACCCGATAGGCAACAGTTTTGTTGTCAACGGTTTTCTCGATGCAATGGAGGCCGACGAACGTAAGGCGGCCGTGAAGAGGATACTCTTTAACTGCCTGCTGATAGGGCTTGGAAGCATCGTGGCGGGGCATTTAATTTTGCTGCTTTTCGGCCTCGCGGTGCCTGTCATCCAGGTCGGCGGGGGTATCATAATATGCAAAACTGGGCTGGAGTGGCTTTCGGGGCAGGGGTCCACCGCCCAGAAAGTATCGGACGAAACTATGCGGAAACTCTATGTCGAGGACGTGAAAAGCAAACTTTTTTATCCGATATCGTTTCCAATATGTATTGGCCCCGGGTCCATGTCGGTGATATTCACGCTTATGGCAAATTCGTCGATCGACGGCAATTTTTTCAAGAGCGTTATAAACTACGCGGTTATCGGCGTGGTGATAATCGTGATATTGGCCGTTCTCTACGCCTTGCTCGCTCAGGGTAAGCTGATTACCAAAGGCTTGGGTAGTTCCGGCAACCTTATAATAAACAAACTGGTGGCCTTCATCACGTTCTGCGTCGGCATCCAGATCCTCGTTACCGGTATTGCCAATATATTTCACCTGACGATATTGTAGTAGGAGAAAATGAGACGGGGCGCATGAATGCACCCCGCTTGCCTGTTTGTTTGCCTACTCCCAGTCACCTCTCGGTCTGTTTGTCGCCCCTCTCCTACAAACTGCCGGCGATGATGTCTTATATCCCGGTTATCTTCTTGATTTCGTTGAGTTTGTTGAGGGCTTCGAGCGGCGTGAGCGAGTTGATGTCGAGGCCTCGGATCTCGTCGCGGATCTGTTTCAGGACGGGATCGTCCAATTGGAACATGCTGAGTTGGAATCCGGGTTCGGTCTGGCCTGTGGCAGGCGCTTTCCCGCGTTTGGCCTTCACGGCTTCCGCAACAACCTTGGCGGTTTCGCCCGCAGCGCCTGATTTGCCGGCGCCTTTGCGCTGCGCCGTACTTTCTTGCTTTGCATCGCCGTCGCTTTCCTGCAACGCTTCGGCGCTTTTGCGCATCGCCTCCATGCTGTCGAGCATCTCGCCCGCGCGGTCTACCACCCAGCGCGGCATCCCGGCCATTTTGGCGACGTGGATACCGAACGAATGTTCCGTCCCTCCCGGCACCAGCTTGCGCAGGAACACTATATTGCGGTCTACCTCTTTCACTGAAACGTTGTAGTTCCTGACCCTGTCGCACAACTCTTCCAGTTCGTTCAGTTCGTGGTAGTGGGTGGCGAACAGGGTCTTTGCGCGGGCGGCATGGTTGTGAATGTATTCCACCATCGCCCAGGCTATTGAGATGCCGTCGTAGGTACTTGTGCCGCGCCCTATTTCGTCCAGTAGCAGCAGACTGCGGTCGGAGATGTTGTTGAGGATGCTGGCCGATTCGAGCATTTCGACCATGAACGTACTCTCGCCCTGCGATATGTTGTCCGAAGCGCCGACCCTCGTGAATATCTTGTCCACGATGCCGATCCTGGCGGAGTAGGCCGGGACGAAACTCCCCATCTGCGCCATGAGCACAATCAGGGCGGTCTGGCGCAACAGCGCCGACTTACCGGCCATGTTCGGCCCGGTGATCATCATCACCTGCTGTCGCTGGTCGTCGAGGTATATGTCGTTGGGGATGTAGGCCTCGCCTACGGGAAGGAGCGTTTCGATGACCGGGTGCCGCCCTTCCTTTATGTCGATGGTCTTGCCTTCGTCGAGTTCGGGGCGGCAGTAGTTGCGCTCGGCAGCCACCTGCGCGAACGAGAGCAGGCAGTCTAAGCGCGCGACCACCGCGGCGTCTTTCTGGAGCCTGCCCAGGAAACGTGCAAGATATTCCGTTATCTGGTCGTAGAGCGCCTGCTCGATGGCAATTATCTTCTCCTCAGCGCCCAACACCTTGGTTTCGTACTCCTTGAGTTCCTCGGTTATGTAGCGCTCCGCCCCCGTGAGGGTCTGTTTACGAACCCATCCCTCGGGCACTTTATCCTTGTGTGTGTTGCGCACTTCGATGTAGTAGCCGAACACGTTGTTGAAGCTGACTTTGAGCGACGGGATGCCGGTGGCCTCGCTTTCGCGCGCCTGTATGTCGGCTATCAGGTCCTTGCCGTGGAGGGCGACGCGCCGCAGGTCGTCCAGTTCGAGGTTCACACCATCCGCGATTACACCGCCTTTCGCGATCTGGTTGCAGGGGTCGGGGTATATCTCGCGGGCTATCTTTTCGCGCACCTCTTCCAACAGGTCTATCTGCCAGGCGAGTTCGGTGAGGCGTGCGTCTCCCGTGGCTTCCAAAAGCGCCTTTACCTCTTTTACGGCTTCGAGCGAGTTCCTGAGCTGCACCATCTCGCGCGGCATGACCTTGCGTGCCGCGATGCGCGCCGAGATTCGTTCGAGGTCGTTCACGAGCGACAGGCGGTCGCCGATCTCCTCGGCCTCCCCGGGCCTCTCCCTGAACCACTGCACAACGTCGAGGCGTGCGTTTATTTCATTTATGTCCTTGACCGGGAGGGCGATCCATTTCTTGAGCAACCGCCCGCCCATAGGCGTCCGGGTGCGGTCGATGACGTCGGCGAACCCGCTGCGCACGCGTCCGTCGCCCGACGAGAACAGCTCCAGGTTGCGTATGGTGAACCGGTCGATCCAGACGTATTTGTCCTCGTCCAGGCGCGAGATCGACGAAATATGCCCTGTGTTTTTGTGTTCGGTGAATTCGAGGTAGTAGAGTACCGCCCCGGCCGCCGCTATCGACGCCGGCATGGCTTCGATCCCGAAGCCTTTGAGCGAGGTCGTGCCGAACTGCTTGCAAAGTTTTTCGCGGTTGAGGTCTTTAGAGAATACCCATTCGTCGAGCTTGTAGGTGTAGTGCCTGTCGCCGAACGCCATTTTGAAACGCCCCTCGCAGCTGCGCTGGTAGATTATCTCTTTTGGCTGGAGGTTCGAGATCAGTTTTTCCACATAGGCGTCCGTGCCTTCGGCGGCATAAAATTCGCCTGTCGACAGGTCGAGGAATGCCACCCCGGTTGATTTCTCACCGAAGAACACCGATGCGAGGAACGTGTTCTCCTTGCCTGCCAGTATGTTGTCGTTCAGGGCTACGCCGGGCGTCACGAGTTCAATAACGCCGCGCTTTACTATCGTTTTGACCGTTTTCGGATCTTCGAGCTGTTCGCATATGGCGACCCGTTCGCCTGCACGCACGAGTTTCGGAAGGTAGACGTCGAGGGCGTGGTAGGGGAATCCGGCCAGTTCGACGAAGCTGGCGGCACCGTTGGCCCGGCGCGTGAGCGTTATGCCGAGTATGCCGCTGGCCTTCACGGCGTCCTGCCCGAACGTTTCGTAGAAGTCGCCCACGCGGAACAGCAGTATAGCGTCGGGATGCACCGCCTTGATGCCGTAATACTGCTTCATCAGGGGCGTTTCGACGTATGGTTTCTCTTTGGCTGCCATTTCGTGTGTGCGGTTATTTCCGTTTTTTCAAATCTTAACAAAGATATGATTTTTTGCGAGGAGCGGAAACCGCCGCCACAGGAAAGATATCAACATTTTTTCCGCTTATTGGCAATAATGTCTTATCCTGCACAGTTTGCCGCCGGCGGAAGGCGCGAACGAGTGGGAAGCGAGTGAAGCAGCCCTCCGCATTGGGCGGCGGCGGACTGCCGGCTTGCAAGGCAAGCCGGGATTATAACGATACGACAATAACTTATTTCCCTTCTCCCTCAAGGAACCGTTCGTCGAAGTTTACGAGGTAGAGCCTGTCTGTGGCGCGTGTGAGGGCGGTGTAGAGCCAGCGCATCAAATCGCGCGACATGGGTTCGTCGCCGAACAGCATGCGGTCGACGAACACCGCGCTCCATTGCCCGCCCTGCGCCTTATGGCACGTTACCGCGTAAGCGAATTTAACCTGCAAGGCATTGAAATGGGGGTTCTCGCGCACGTTTTTGTAGCGCTTCGCTTTGGTGGCGAGGTGGGCGTAATCGTCGGCGACGGCATAGAACAAACGGCTGCTCTGGTCGCGCGTGAGCGAGGGGGATTCGGACGCCAGCGTATCGAGCAATATTTTGGCCTCCACCTCGATACCGTCGTAGTCGGGGAATTCGAGCCGCGCTTCGGCGAACCGGAAGCCGTACAACTCCTCGACCCTGCGCAGGCGTCTGAGCCGGGCTATGTCGCCGTTGGCGATGAACTCCATGCCGTTCTCGTCCTTCGGGTTGTAATAGTAGTTGTTCTTGACCACCATCAGCATGTCGCCCGACTCCAGTTCTTCCTCGGCGTAGAGGATGTTGCGGCGGATGCCTTCGTTGTAACGCCCCGCGCGCTTGTTGGAACGGGTGATGATTATGGTTTCGTCGCGGCCGTATTTGGAATAGCACTCTTCGACGGCCTCGATGAATTCGCCGCCGTCGATCGCACGGAAGTCGGGGTAGGACATCTCGAACAGCGGAGGCTCGTATATTCCGGCTTCGAGCATGCAGCGCACCATGGTGGCGTTGAAAAGTATGCCCGACTGCGCGTCCTGCCTCACCACGTCGTCGAGCGAACTGTACACCACGTTGCCGTAGCGCTCCATCAGAACGGGATTGAGGGCGGGGCTGTCGTCGTGGCCTACCGGGGGGAGCTGGGCGTTGTCGCCCACGATCATGAGCCGGCACCGCTTGCCCGAGCGCACGAACCGTATCAGGTCGTCCAACAGGCTGCCGTTCCCGAAAATCGACTGTTCGCCCGGCATGTCGGTCAGCATAGACCCCTCGTCGATGACGAAAACCGCGTCCTGCTCCTTGTTGTAGTTGAGCGAGAAACCTGGTTCGGGGTCGGAGGTGCTTTTCTGGCGGTATATCTTTTTGTGTATCGTGTAAGATTTCTCGTTGGCGTACAATCCCATCACTTTTGCCGCGCGGCCTGTAGGGGCGAGCAGTATGGGTTTGATATTCATGATCTTGAGCGTCCTGACGAATGCCGCTATGAGCGTCGTTTTGCCGGTGCCGGCGTAGCCGTTGAGGATGAAAATACTCTCCCACGCCGGATCGGTAACCCAGCCGGCCAGCGCTTCGATAGTTTTTTTTTGCCCAAAAGTTGGGATGAATCCAAAATTACTGTAAATTTGGGACGCGATGTGTTCGTTAAGCATATTTTCCCCGGCGCATCCGCACCTGTTTTACTGCAAACTTAACTTAAAAATACTAATGAAAAAACAGCAGATCTTAACAATCGCCCTCGCTGCGGTCATAGTGGTACTGGTGGTTATCCTCGTGAGGCAGTTTACCGTGCCGCTCGGCTTCGAAAAAGAGAAGAAAGTCCGTGAGCAGGCCGTTATCGCCCAGATAAAGGAAATACGTTCGGCGCAGCGTGCCTACAAGACGAAATATCAGGCATATACGCCCTATTTCGATACCCTGATCGATTTTATCCTGCACGACTCGCTGGAGTTCGAGCGCAGGGTGGGTTCGTTCGACGACTCGGTCGCTGTGGCGCAAGGGCAGGTGTATATGGAAAAATTCAAGATCGCTGCGATAGATACCGTATTTTCGAAAACGTTCACACCGGAAATGGTAATGAAACTCGCCGATATCCCGTATAGCGAGATCTATTACGGCGAACCGCAGAAATTCTACCTCGAAGCGGCCATGTATCCGACCGAATCCGGTGTCGAGGTTCCGATTTTCGAGTGCCGCGCGCCATACAAGTCGTTCCTGCGCGACCTAAACGAACAGGAACTTGTAAACGTGATAGACCTCGATATCGAACGCGGCCGCTATCCGGGTATAAAAGTTGGCGCGATGGACAAGACCACCAACGACGCCGGAAACTGGGAATAGGACTATGGGGCAAGATAAGATATTGTCCATCCGGCTCTCTCCGGGTGGACTTTCTTTTTGGACTGCCGGCGCGGCTGAGGAAGAACTGGCGTTCGATCCCGCCAAGGGCCGGTCGGAGAGCTTGCGCGAAGGCATACGTGCCGCAATGGAAACGTTGGGTGCCGGTTGCCGCCTGGCTGAGGTCTGCCCCGACACCTTGCGGACGGTCGTCGTACCAGGCGAATACGCCTCTGCCGACGCTTTGGCGCAGTTGCTGAAGGCCAATAACATTACCCCCGGCGAGGCCGACGAGGTCGTATATGCCGGTGTTTCGTCCGGGATAAAAGCGGCTGTGGTTTGTGACCGTGCGGAACTTGATGTCCTGCGGGAAGCCGCTTCCGCAGCTAATGGCGCAGATGCAGGCCATGACGATGCTATTGGCATCCTTCCGTTCGCGATAGTTTCGCCGTTCTCCATGAACGGCGCCTGCCTGATCAAACACGGCGCAGGCAGGAGGCGTTCGGCAGCCGTATACCTGACTCCGGCACACGCCTACATAACCGTGTTCGAGAAGAAAAGCGGCGCGTGGCTTTATGCCGACGTCATGAAATGGTCGGCGGCGACGGATATCTTATATTATATGTCGGTACTCGACCAGCAGTTCGGACTGCGAAAAGGTAAGCTATACCTGCGCGGTCCCAGGGCTTGCGAAGCTGGCGAATTATTGCGTAAATATTTCAGGAAAACCAGATGCGAATAGTCAGCGGAACACACAGGGGCAGGGTAATAACGCCTCCGCGCAACCTGCGGGCGCGTCCGACAACCGATTTTGCAAAGGAGAACATTTTCAACGTACTCGGCAACATGTTCGACCTCGAAGGGGTCGACGTACTCGACCTTTTTGCCGGGACGGGTTCGATTTCGTATGAATTCGCATCGCGGGGTGCGGCCAATGTGACATCGGTCGAAATAAACGCTGTCCACTATAACTTTATATGCGAAACCGCCAAGAAGTTCGGATTCAGCAGTATACATCCGGTCAAAGCGAACGTTTTCCTTTATTTGAAAAGCGCGTCCAAGAAATTCGACATCATTTTTTCCGATGCCCCCTATGACCTTGATGGGGCGGAAGCCGTAATAGACCTTGTATTGGATAACGATTTTTTGCGAGAGGGCGGCGTTTTGGTGTTTGAGCATTCTAAGGATAAGGATCTTAGTAGTCATCCGGGATTCGTCAGAGAGCGGACATACGGGAGCGTGAGGTTCTCTTTTTTTGAGGCTGGGTCTAAAAAAACAGGGGAAAGCGCCTGATATTTTCGCCTTTTTTTTGCAGGTTTGTTTTTTATTGTTACATTTGCACACCGAAAGAGAAAAGGATAGGTTGCAGAGGGTTTCAGATCGGTATTTACATAATAAACGGTGTGGTAGTTCAGCTGGTTAGAATGCCTGCCTGTCACGCAGGAGGTCGCGGGTTCGAGTCCCGTCCATACCGCCAATAAGCGACGCAAATCGCAGCGAAGCCTCAGAAAATCAATGATTTTCTGAGGCTTCGCTTTTTCTGATATGTTTTTGTAAACGTAAAAACTATTTGCGGAATATTGTCGGGCAACATCTGTGATATGCTGCTCTTTGTTGAAGATTAAACTTCTGAATGACGTCGAAGTGTCTGTTGCTTGGAGTGTTTCTGTAATAATGTAGTATGCGGAATTAATGCTGTCATCACACGTTATTGTGAAATATAATGCCTTTAGTTGTTTTGTGAGCCCGGTTGATCATTGCTGCGAAATGTTGATCCGGTGCGTCAGCCTGCCCGCCTTCAGTGTGATGTGGGCCGTTCGTACAGGCCCGACATTTTCGTCGAGGAACATGTATATGTCGGTTATCGCTCCGCCGAGGCCACTCGTAGCGCTGAGTGTGAGCCAGTCGATCACGTCGCCGCCTGCCTCGCCTTCGATCATGGCCACCTCCCAACCTTGGGTATAGTCGGTATAAACGGACAGTTTGTTGGCCGATGTGGGAGCCGATATGTCCGTGGACGTAAAGGAATAGACGGTCTGCGATACCCCGAGCATATACTGTCCGTTGAATGCCATGTTTCTGACAACACCCAGATCATACGCGAGCACCCGGATGCGGAGATTCGACGGAACGGTGTATGAGGCTATGGCATCCGTGACGGAACTATATCCCGGGCCTTCAGCTGCCGTTACGGCCACCGCATACAGGAAATTGCGGAGCAGGGGCATGTAGTTTCCTGCGGCGTCGCAGAAATCGACCCGGTAGAAATAATTCTCCCCGGCGAATTCCCCTTCAAGGACCAGGCAGGCTGCCTGGCTGCGTGAGGTTTCGACGGCATCCGAAGCCGCGGCCGATTCAAAGGTGTAGATCCGGCGGTTGAATGGATTCACGCCGGCGGCAGGATATATCAGGTAGCTTCCTGTCTGTTTTCCCGGATCGGCAGGCAGGTTGGGCACCGATGGTACGGCAGGAACGATATGGCCCTGCGCGTCCCATAATGGGGCGATGCGTCCGACCGTGTTGTAGTTGCACAGGTATATATTGGTCAGCGTAAAGTCGGGCGTATCGACCCGGACATCCACCGCCGCAACCATGCGCACCATATCCACGCCGGAAACGGTCATTTGGTCGGTTACCTGGACGACCCCGGTTTCGCCGAGCATGGGGAAAGGAACGTAACTGTCCTCTCCCGTATCCCACGGCCCTGCGTCGCTAAACTGCAGCAGGCTCAGAACCGACACCTTGCTGCTTCCCTCGGTTATCGACCCGGCATCGATCAGGCCGTCGACCACCGCGTGTGCGTTGGCCACAAATACCAGGTCGTAATTCGCTCCGGCAACGAGTTCGACATCGAAAACGGCGTTGTACTGTGTTCCGGAACCTTCGTTGGAAATGCCTGTGCCCTGCCTGTAATATTCGAATGTCTGGTTGCCGCTGCCGTCGTCCCTGAACGCGAGCACGTCGATTTCCCGCACTTCGTTTTCCTTGCTGCCGTCCATGGCCCGTGTGGCCGGAATATTCTGGCCGGATATGTTCAATATGACTTTCACGACAGTTTCTTCGCCACCGACAGGGGGCTTAGGCCCGTTCTTATCTTTAGAGCAACCCGCAACTGCCGACACCAGGGCCAGCGCAAGCAGGGCTTTCGATATTGTTTCAAAATAGCGTTTCATATCCGTATGTTATTGAGGATTTTCGGCGACGCACCTGATGGCATAGGCATCGGCGTGATTGAATAAGCTGCTCGTGCTGTACGAAACTGATGTCGAGGTGAAACTCAGGCGCGGGCTTTGGCTGGACGTCGATTCGGTGCTCCAATAGTAGCCGTTGCCGGTTTGGACCAGAGTCCCGCCGCTGTTCCTGGCACCAGTCACGGGATAGAACCCGCCTACGGAAAGATTGGTGCGTCCGTTGCTGCCGTTCCACGGAAAGGTTGTGGTATTCAGGTTTTGCCACAAGGTATACACCGGGACTTTGTACCCTGGCGGACACGGGTCGTAAATCTCTTTGACCGGAAGGCTCCCTGCCCACGATAAGGTCCTCGCGTTAAAAGCGCCGGTAAAAAAACCTAAAGGATTCCGCACGGAATTGGTAATCTCCGTAACAGGCGCGTTGATGTTGCCTGCGATTTGCGAGATCGCCGGCTGGTTGGGTGTCGCGTTCTGGTTGTACCACGTGTTTGCAGCAGAGGGGAACGGGTCTTTGCGCCCCCATTGGTAAAGGAGCCCGCCGACCCCAGGGCTGCCGGGAACATTGCTCAGTGCGCCAAGGTTGCGGTCGAGCCAGTTGCCCGAAGGCTGGTAGCCCGTCACCCAGATATGCCAGCTCCAGCGTATGACGCCGCCGGTGGTTACTGCCACTACAGCGTTGCCCTGGCTGCTGCCCTGGCGGACGAGCAGGTATCCTGATGTGCCGTCGCCGGCAGGGATAACTGACATTACCGCACCCTGCGGCGAGAGTCCCGACGGTGAATCGGTCCAGACGAAACTGGCCCCAAGCACGTCGAACGTGCCTATCTGCTGGCCGATAACAGCCGTTCCAGTCACTGAAGGCTCGTTCGCCCTCGCGACAGGTATCAGGATGGGGTAGGATCCTGGCGCCATCATATAGCAGTTCGACTGCCCTTCGATTACGCCCGAAGCCAGCCATATTTTCACATCGACGTCGGGACAGACGCCGTCGGCATCGCTGAAGGTAAGCACGGCGGTGTCGGCGGTTTTCTGCGGATTGCCCGCAAGCATGGCATCTTCGTCGTCATAAGTGGTAAAGAGGACGTGTTCATTGTCGGCGTGGCCGCCGGAAGTGGTCAGCAGTTCGGTCAGCCCGCCCTGGGTGTTTGTCCCGGGCTTAACCCGCACCGTCCACCCGAAGTTCGAGCTGGCGTCGACGAAGTACTGGTTGCCGTTCATGATGTAGATCGAAGCCCAGCCGTAAATGAGCCATGGATCTTTGCTTTGGTTGACCTTGACGACATATTGCATGTTTCCCGCTATTACCGTGAATTGCGCCGCACGGTCGATGCCTGTGGCGTTGCCAGTGCCGCTTATCTGTATGTTGCGCTCCATCGAGCCGTTTGCACCCGCATTATTGGCGACCGTGAGCCATCCGCCCGCTCCGGAGGTGTAAACCACGGGGCCGATGAAAATGCCGGCCGGCAGGCCCGTGTCTGCCCCGGTATAATCTGTCGTAAGATCCATGCCGGCCGAAAAAGCCTCGTTGCCCGCGTTGAGTTTGTCACGGCTCAGAACCAGGTTATGCTGTCCGTCGAATATGACGCTGTTTTGGGCAAGGTTCCATGGAGTGATCTCGGCATCGACGACCGCAGTCCCGAAGAATGCGTCGTCCGGCGTGGTAGCGCCCTTGCCCGTGAATTCACGCACCGCGATGTTGTATACGTGGTTGCGCAGGATGTCCTGCGAAACGTATCCCGAGGGTGTTTGCGGCGTTCTGAGGTCTATGCGGTAGTAGCTTGTCTCTCCCGATGCCGAAGGATTTCCTCCTGCATCGTAATTGCCTCCGATAATCAGGCAGGTCGCCTGTTCCCTGTCCTGCACCCCTTCCGCCTCGAACGTATAGAGGCTTTGCCTCAACGCTCCCGAGCCGGGGACGGTGTAAACAAGCGACGGTTCAAGGGTAGTGGGGTCGTCGGTGGTTCCGGGATAGAATGGCGGGACCCTGGCTGCCGTGACCGTTTGGTTCGCCGCGTCCCAGTCGGCGTCGTCATAGGCGGCGTAACCCGCCGTCTTGCGGTTGTAGATCATCACTTGTGTCATCACGAAATTCTCTGCCGCCGCCGGAGCGAGGCTCACGTCGAGGCGGGCCAGCATGCGCAACAGGCCGTAAGGCCCCAATGCGGTCGTTGAAGAGGTTATCGTTACCGGAGCGGTTTTGACATACATCGGTATGGGGGCGAATTCTGTGGCGCCATTATTTTTGGCGGGCCATTCCGCCTGGCTGGTCACGACGATCTTTTGCAGGGCGTCGGAGAGATTGTCCTGTTGCGTGATCCCCGAAGCGGTATAAGCCGCCGAAGCATTGGCGAGTATGACAAAAACCTGGGGCGAGTCGAGCTTCTTGACCGTCGATGTGAACGAACCGGCGGAGGAGTTGTAGCTGCCGGGAACATGGTATGAGAAACGGTAGCCGTCGCCCTGCTGCACGAAGGCCAACAGGTCGATCGAACCGATGAAGTTTTCATCCTGGTCGGAAAGCGCCCTTGCCGGCGACATGCCCGTTCCCGGAAACTCCACCTTGAACCTGATAATGGTTTCCCCTGGTTTCCCGGCGGAAGGCGTGATATCGCGCACACACGAAATCATGGACAAAAACGAGATCAATATAAGAATGTTTTTCATGGCTTTCCTGTTAGAAAATAGGCGTGGTGTCGACATAATCCCAGTCGGGCATGGAAACGGTCACGGATGTTTCCATAAACCGCAACATGATGCGTATCGTTTCGCCGCCTCCGTCCTGAATGACGAGGCCGGGATAGAACTCCGCTATATAGTCCTGCAGCGACAGGGTATGGCTTACCGTGCCGGTCGGATTCGTGACGGACACCTGTATCGGGTTGGCATTTAGGAATTCGGGGGTGTAAAAACGCGAGAGGTAGGCCACGCCTTGCGGAGTGCCCACCGCGTGTCCCTGTTGCAGCATGCTTTTTGGCGGTGCGGCCAGCGGTTCCATATCGAAATAATAGCCGGGCGTAAGTTCCGACAGTCCGACGGAAGGTGCGGCAAGCCCTTGTACGTAGACTTCGACGATCTTGTGCCGGTTGGTAAAGTCCATTACCCCGGAAACGGTTTCCGCTTCCGGGACGGTCAGCACGTATCCGGCCGGGCCGTTGACTCCGGGGGAATGGTAAAGCGAATCGCCGGTTTGTATGCCGGAATAGAAGATGTATGACTCTTCCATCGTGAATCCTTCCGTGTCCTCCACTCCCGTATTGGTGCCTGCGTTGCCCCAGCCAATGATGTCGTAGATACCTGCGGGAAGGTCGAGCGTCGTCCCGTGGAAAACATCGAGGGCCGTTTGGGGCATTTCGACCGTGCGCAGGAATTCTCCTCCCGACCGGTATATATAGAGGTTCACCTTGCCGATGCGGTCGCCGAACACGTCCTGCCCGTCCTCGATGTAGCGGAATGTAATGGTGACATTACCGGCCGGCGGACACGGGCCGACGTCCTCTCTGACACATCCGGAGCACAGGATGCCGGCAAAAAGCAATATATATGCTGCAAGTTTCACGGTTGATAGGATTAATCGGTTGTATTTGTGTACGGGCTGGTGCGCGGCCGGGCAACTCCGCTCCCGTCACAGACGGGAACGGAGATTACATGCAGGGTTGGCTGTTGCCGCCCCCGAATAATGATTGTGAACGGTTAGAACCCGGGCTGGACTCCGTCTTCGAAGGTCCAGTCGATAAGGTTGACGGTGACTTCGACGTCCAGCGTTTCCAGTTCCGGCTGCTCGGTAAGATCGTCGGCGGTAAACGCTATGTTGGCAATGCGGTAGATTTTGCCGCGTTCGAAGGCTGTGATCAGTGCGCCGCCGCCCGTGCGGAAAGTCTTCACGGTCAGGAACTGCGGATTCTGGAAGCCTGTGATGTCGTCGAGCCTGATAACGATATGCGGAACAAGGCCGGCGAAAACATTATACGACCATATGTCGCCTGCCGTTGCCGGTGTATAGGCATTTGTTCCGCCGTCCAGCGTCCCTATGCCTGCGATGTTGTAATCGAAATACATGCCGTTGTCCGCGGTCGGATATCCGGCGGTGCCTGCCAGGTAGGCGGCGGGGTCGGAGCCGTTGTCTTTAAATCCGGAGGCATTGCGCATGGCGTTGAGGTAGTGCTGGCTGTCGTACTTGTTGATGAATATGCCTTCGACTATCCAGGTGCCAGCAATATCGATACCGCCGGTGATGGCGCTTATCTCGATCCTCGACGCCAGCGGGCTCACGTTGATATTCGCTGTGGCGAAAGTCGCGGGAGCTACTGGAGGTGTGATCGGACTGCTGCCGTATATCGTAGCGGCAGTTATGCCGCCGGAACCGTCGTATTGGCTGTTAAGCGATATGACGGTCTGCTCTACGACGCTGTATGCGCCGGAAGTCGGCAGCGTTATGCCTGCCGGGATGTTGCCGGGAAGGTAGACGGAAAGCGTATTGGCGGGAACCGTGATAATGACGCCGTCCTGGAGCGTCTCGATGCCTACGGAAGTGGCGGTCAGCGCCGCATTGTCGTTTGTTACGCTCAGGCGGCCGGTTATTTGTCCCGAACCGGACACGAAATAGAGGTAGCCGCTGTTGAAAACCAGCGTGGGATCGGACACTCCGGGAGAGATGGATCTTGCAGGAACCTTGTTGATCTTTACGAATACGCCTTCTGCTGCGTTTCCCGGAGCCTCGTCGTTCGATTTGTTGCAGCTAAAAAGTACCGCCGATATAACAGGTAGCGCGGCAAACAGGAATGCTAATCTTCTTTTCATAATTATTAGATTTTAATTATATAAAATAGGTGATATAGATATATATTATTGCGTGACAGCGTATTCAAAATGCATGCCGAATAATATGTTCCTTGAAATTTTCCGGGAATGACGGCAGCCGCTGCACATGAAATAAAATTATTGCGGCCCACGTTATAATGTGGGCCGCAATCGGCAATCTTATAGCAGGTTGCAGGACAATATTTTATATTAAGGCGTGGTATTTAATAGTATCGGAATATACAAAAACGGTAAGGAAATATAAAAAACAGTCAGCTGTATATCCGTTATATTTGCAGTTTTTAAAAAACGGGAGACGACCTCTTGTGGTGGAAATAATAAATAGATGCCTTTATTTGTCCGGACAACACGTCGGTTATTTTCCCGGAATCCGGCATGCCGCTGCGGCTCGCCCGAAAAACAAATCTTAATTATAAAAGAGAAATTTAAAATGACATGTACTGACCAATGTAAATTGCTGTATGCCGAAGAGCATTTTTCCTGCAGTAATTACGGCACGGAGGAGAATGCGCTTGTGAGACTTGTAGAGTATACCAAGGGAGAGGTAAGGGACAGGATATTCCTCCAATCAGGTGTGGCGTTCGTACTTAAAGGCAGTGTGCGTGTAAGTGCGAACGGCATAAAGGATTATCTTATCGGCGAAGAGATGATGCTCGTATCGACAATGGGAACACGGTTCGTGGTGGAGGCTTTGGAAGATACCACGGTTTTGGTATTCCACATGAAATATACCACGCAGCTCTGCGAATCGTTCAGGTACGACACCCTTGCCTACGAACAGGTACCCAACAGGGATATCGAACTGAAGCCGCTCGGTTTCAATTCCGCGATCCGTAATTTCATCGGCGACCTTACGGCCCGCATTAACGACGGCCTTACATGCAGGCATTACCTGGAGCATAAATTATCGGAGCTTTTTTTCCTGCTGCGGGCATATTATACAAAAGAGGAACTTGCGGCTTTCTTTTGCCGGCTTATGACGAGCGACCTGGCGTTCCGGGAACTTGTCGTGCAGAAATATTCCAAAGCCAGATCGGTCAGGGAACTGGCCGACATGACCCATTATTCCGAGGCGGGATTCCACAAGCATTTCAAGAAAGTATTCGGAGAATCGCCATCCGATTGGCTCAACAGGGAAAAAGCGAGTAAACTGCGCCACGAACTCGTCAAGACCCAGACCCCGCTGAAGATCATAAGCGACAATTTTGATTTTTCCTCGGTTTCGCACATGAATAAATTCTGTAAAAAACACTTCGGTGCAACGCCGTTGGAGATCCGCAACGGTAAAAAATGACATTAACCATAAAGTTTACCGAATTGTATAATAACGGTATGAAAATGTAAAAAATAGGTAGCTGCTGCGGCCGTTATATTTGTGACGTTAAAGATATTGAATGATCATCCGCTTAAACGGAAAGGTCGTCATTAAACTAAAAACAATTTAACAAGCAAATGAAAATAACAAAAATCTTAACCGGCATCGCAGCAGTCGCCTTTATCCTTTCGGGCTGCAGCAAAGAAAATTCCGACGGGTCTGCAATCGCAGACAACGGTAAACCCACCTACGTACAGGTGAATGTGTCCTTCCCGCAGACTGCAGCAGTCCGCGCTATCAACGATCCTACGGCAACCTCTGCCGAAGTCAAACTAAGCACTGTGGACGTCTTTATCTTCGACGCCGCCAACAACGTGCTGGTAAAACGCCAGCAGCTCTCGTCCTCGGATTTCAACCCCATCGCTCCCGGCAGCGGCAACAATGACCTTTATACTGCCGTTACCAAGGTAGCCACTACGACAGGCGCAAAAAAAATCTATGTAGGGCTCAACCTGCCTGCTTCGTTCCCCAACGTTACGTCTGTCGGCGAATTGAAAGCCAGATGGGCGACAGCGGTGAACGAACTCGTGACGGCCAACGGCATAGCGATGTTTTCGGTTGCCGAAACAAACAAAACGCTGGTCCAGACGACAGACCCCTCGTATGCCGCCAATAACGTGTTTACCGTTCAGGTGGAACGCATGGTTGCCAAGGTGGCCGTGGAAGACGGCGGGATTGTCGGCGCCGTAACCGGAGGCGTGATCTCGGATGTGCAATTTGCTATCCATACGTCCAACAAAGCGCTTTTCCCGCTGAAAAACGTGGCGGGCGGAGTTGTTAAGGACCCGAACTGGGCTTTGGGAAGTTATCTGTCCACCGATTTCGAGAACCTTGGCGACTATATCCCCGTCAATGCCGCCGGCACGTCAGGCGTAAGTGGTGCTGCAGCCAAACTGCTGACCGCCAAGTATGCGCCCGAGAACACCAGCCAGGCTCATCTGCAAAAGGAAACCACATACGCTTCGATACGCGCCAAGTTTGTCCCCAACCAGTTCTCCGATGCCAACGGGATTTCCAAAGGAAGCAATGTGGGCCTGCCTGCCAAGACGTTCTGGATCGTGACCGACGCGGAAGGCCTGCGCAAATTCTTCGATGTACAGGCGCAGGCGCAAACCTATGCTGCGAACAACGGCGGAACGGTGAGCGCGCCTTACAACAACGGCTATTGCTACTACCAGGCGTACCTCAACCCCAAAAACGGATATAACACCATCCGCAACGACTTCTACCATGTTGTGATCACCAAGATCAGCGGGCCGGGCAAACCCGATCCCGATCCCAAAGATCCGGAACTGCCGGTCGAAACTCCCACCGACATTACCGTCAGCGTAGAGATCATCGCCTGGACCTACATGGCCGATAACTACGAGCTCAACTAACAGAAACCAACGATGCAGGGAGTACCCGAACTTATGGGGTTTACCTCGCGCTAATCGCGCCGGTATTCCCTGCATCGTCTTTTAAATTCCAATCAATCAGAACGAAACAAATAATGAAAGCTGTTAAAATATCAGGCATATCCGCGGCATTGGCCCTTTGTCTGCTTTCTGTGGTTTCGTGCATCAAAGAAGGCATCAGCCCCTGCCCGCAGGATACGCATGGCCTGCAATTCAAATTTTCGTATGAAGACGCACGCGTGCTGCAGGACGGCGAACTCAGGGTTGCAAATATCTATGTTTTCGACCGCAACGACCGCTTCGTCGCCCAGCAGGAAATTGCAAATCCGGTCATAGGCGAAATTTACACGGCCGACTTCAGGCTCGATCCGGGCAATTACAGTTTCGCGGTATGGGTCAACAGGATAGAACCTTATTCCACCACCCCGAATCCCGGCGGGTTTCAGGTCATGCGCCCTGAAAAAAGGGAGGCCGAGATGCGCCTGAACTTATCCGCAGACCGATGTGTCCGGTCCATAATCCCGACACAATTTTACGGATCGCTGGTCTTTGAATCGGTGCCCGATCAAGGCAACAGGCTTTTCACGATACCGTTGGTGGAAAACACCAATATAATAAACCTGACAGTCCATGGACTGTCAAAAACCGCACACGTTTATAACTGCACCATTACCGACAGCAACGGCAACTATTACTTTGACAATACTTTCGCTCCCTGCGGGGAGTTCCAATATATGGCAACAGCCCATTTCGACGACTCCGATGCGCTGAAAAGCTCGCTGACCGTCCTGCGCCTGGCCGAGAACCGCCATCCGAGGCTGGCGATACGCGATCTGACCTCCGGAGAGACGATATACCCTTGCCGTCCGGAGCAGACGGACGACCTTATAGAAATGATATTGAGCGCCTATGCCAACGGCCCGCAGATAGATTTCGACAGAACGCATGTTTACGACATAGTTATTTCTTTCGACACGAATATGGCGGTATCCGTCATAGTCAACGGGTGGAAGCTGACGCTCGACGAACAGGAATTATAAAATACAGATTCATGAGACGGTTATTTAAATATATACTGCCTGCCGCCCTTCTTCTTACGCTCCAGGCGTGTGTGGAAGAGAGCCTGTCGGAGTATACGGCAGGCGTGCCGGACGGAACGATGGCAGATATGAGTTTCTCACTGGTACTTCCGTCCGGGGGCGAACATGCCGCCGTGCGCGCTTTGAACGATTTCCAGGAACAGGAACTCCGGAGGCTCGACCTGCTGGCCTTCAGGGTCGACGGCGGACAGGAAAAATTCGCATACCACACCTCCCGCACCGGATTCGTATCCAATCAGCAGAGCGTTGCCCTCAATGTCAAGGTACTCAAAGGCGGCGGCGTAAGTTACCGTTTCGTACTGCTTTTCAACCTCGATGAGGCGCAGGGAAACGCATTGGACGGCCTGCGGCCCGGGGACGCGAAAGAGGACGTACTCAAAGGGATACAGATCCGGCAAACCGGCAAATGGCCTTCGGACGGATCGAGGTTGCTGCCTATGTGGGGGCAGAGCGATCCGGTCATAGTGGACGACGCGAGGGTCGCCGCCGGGATAAAAGACATAAAGCTGGCCAGGATGACGGCCCGCATCGACGTGGTTGTCGCTACTGCCGAGGCGAAAAACGATTTTAAACTCCGGTCGGTATATCTATACAATGCCAACCACAATGGGACGGTCGCTCCTTTTGCGCAGAACTGGGATCCGGTTGGCAATGTGGCCACAGCGCCGAGCCTGCCCGCCGATCCCGGTAAAGACCTCGGCCCGCTCGTTTACACCGAAGCTTCGGACACGAATGAAGCATTCAGAAAAGTCGTCTACACTTTCGAAGCGGCCGCCCGGCAGGGACAGCCACTGGATACTCCGTGTATCGTCGTGGGAGGCTTGTACGGGTCGGAAACGCAAATGTCGTATTACAGGCTCGACTTTTTTAGGGCCGATAAGAAAACTTACCTCGACCTGTTGCGAAACCATTGTTATACGGCAAATATCACAAAAGTCATTGGGCGCGGCTACGACACCCCCGACGATGCGTTCAACGGACACGTCAGGATGATAGCCGATATAGTCCCTTGGAACGAAGCGCCGCAGGCTGCCGTTTTCGACCGCCAATACAAACTTGCGCTCAGTCGGGACAAAATCAGCGCGGGTAAAGAAGCCTTTTCAACGAGCATGAACCTGGCGACGGATTATGCCGGGGCCGACACGGGCCTGCCTGCCGGCATTTTCATCGGCCCTGTGGTTTACACCTCCGGAGCAGGCGGATGGCTCGCCATCACCGATAACTCTGGCGCGGATGGTTCGATGGCGCGCGACATACGGTTAATCAGCACAGGCAATTCCACAGGGATCGCCCGCACCGCCCAATTCACGGTCACGGCAGGGAACCTGCGATATGTAGTCAAGGTCAATCAGGGCAAGGATCCGTGGTTTACCTACAGCCGGGCCCCGATCTACATCATGGACGGTAGATCTAAGTTTATGGAGGCCAGCTCGGATTTCAACTGGACGATGACAATCAAATACGGGACGAATCAGCAGGGAGGGCTCGTATGGCCGTATACGTTCCGTGGAGGCCATGCCCAGAACGAACCGGTGTACTTCGACACATACAACGATTGGGCGGACATGCTGGCAGGCAACCCCAGGAAAACCGCCGACACCGCCGTGCTTACCTTCAGCGATGCTGACGGCGTCTGTCCCGACGTCGATGTGAAGATATGGCTGGCTTCGGGCGTACTCAAAGGACAGTCGAACTGCTACATGGGACAGCCCGGTTCCTATCCAATCCTGATCCCGGTCGGGCGGGCCAACCAACCCTCTGTTACGGGAACAGCCGTTATCGGCCAGCAAATAGGTGCGGACGACGTGCTTGAGACCAGCTTCGTCTGGACCGACTCGCCGTCGGGGCTCTCGCCGCAGGGTGCCGTGCGATCGGTAATTCCGGCGGGCGACGGTGATTCGGGATACCTGCTTGTCCGCCCCGGAAGCAGCGACGGCAACGCGGTTGTAGCTGTAACCACAGGCGGCATCATACGCTGGAGCTGGCATATCTGGGTTACCGATTACCAGCCTTCGGGCAACTGGCTCGACCGCAACCTTGGCGCACTGAGCAATGTTCCCGGCAGTCCGGGGGTCGGCGGACTGCTCTATCAGTGGGGACGCAAAGACCCGTTCCCGGGCAAAAACAACATGTGGTACGACCAAAGCGGCGTACAGCAATCGGTACTCGCGCAGATGGACGGGCTATATTACGATCCTGTCCCCGAGATCACCAATTCGGTAAGAAATCCGCTCGCGTTCTTCAAGGCGGGATACAACGCCCGCGGCGCTTCCTGGGGAGTAGGCGCTAAGATTACGGCCAAGGAGATATACGACCCCTGTCCGGAAGGGTATAAGGTGCCGGTATATGCGACATGGGAATCGTTCACTACGACCACTTTCACATGGAATGGCTCCAACGGACGTACCAGCCTTTCCGCAGGCGGGTTCTATCCGATTACAGGGGCACGCAACAACGGCGGCGTCCTGGTGCAGCCAGGCAACGGTTACTATTGGAGCGCCACATCGAGCAGCGGTTACGATGCCGGCCCGCGCCTCAGTTTTACCCCGACATCGGTCGGTTATAATGCGTCAGGCTCTACCAGTCACTGCGACGCCTATGCCATCAGGTGCGTCGCCGAAAACCCATAATGATCAATACGATGAAAAAATACACATATATAATTTTTTTCTTGCTGTGTTGCCTTGTTTCGATGCAAAGCTGCGTCAGGGACGGTTCCGGAACCGTCCCGTCGCCGGCGGCATACGGCTATGTAACCATTGTCGTGGAAATTCCCGAGCCGCAGGCGCCGCCTGCCCGTTCGATGGCCGGCGCGAAAGAGAGCTGTGTGAATGAAGCGGATATCCTCGTTTTCGATGTGGACGACTCGGACCCGGCCAATGTCGTGGAAACTTTCCGCGAGCATGCGAACGGCAATGTCGTAAACAATTCCGGGGTCGGACAGGTGTATAAAGTGGAGTTGAAGGCCAAACTGAGCGCCGCGGGCAACAGCCGCGTGGTTGTTGTGGCCAACGCTGCGGCCCAGGTTGCGTCCGCCCTTTCCGGCCTTCCTGCCGGAACGCCGAAGAAAACGGTGCTCGAACGGTTAAAATACACCTCCGGCCCGTGGATCGCCAATGGCGCGGGAGGGGCGTTCCAACCCATTCCCATGTACGGGGAAACAGGTAAAGTCAATATCGTTTTCGGTGCCAGGTTCGGGGGGATACAGCTCAAACGCATGGCTGCCCGGATCGACGTGATAAACCAGGCGGCCGCATTTACAATGGAAAAGATCTACCTCTGCAATTACAATACGGTGGGTTACATAGCTCCTGAATGGCGCGCTAACGACGGGCAGATCGTTGCGGTTCCCCTCGTTCCCAACATGCCCGCCGATCCGGGCAGGCAACCGGGGGCGGCGGTGTTTATTCCTTCGGGCCAAAGTTTCACGGGGGAAATATACACCCAGGAAGCCGTTGCGGCCGACGATGCCGGCGAATCGTCCCGCCGGAACGCGGCGTGCCTTGTTATCGAAGGGCTGTATAACGGAAAAAAAAGCTTCTACAGGGTCGATTTTACTTACGACGGGACGACGGACGGCCCGGCAGGCCGGTACATGCCTTTGCTGCGGAATTACAAATACGAGGTCAGGATAGTCTCGGCCGCTGGTCCCGGGTACGGCACGTTCGAAGAGGCGCTCGAATCCTATACCATTCCGTCGAACCTCAGGACACGCACCATTTCCTACGATATGGGTATAATAAAGGACATTTGCTTCAACGGGCAATACATGCTCGGCGTATCGCAAACCGACTATACAGTGCCGTCATCGGCGGCAATTACTCCGGTGGCAGCCAACATACTGTCGGTTTTCACCGATTACGCCCGCGGATGGGAAGTGGTGAGGATCGAAGACGAGTCGGGAGTGGGTCCGGCAGGCTGGCTTACCCTTAGTGCGCTGAGCGGCGCCGGAGGAGAAATAACAAACGTTTACCTGTTGTTGACTGAAAATGCCGGCCAGCCGCGGTCGGCCAGCATAACCCTGCGGGCTGGCCGGCTGACACATAAGATACATATATTGCAGGAGCCTATTCCGCCGGTTGCCGAGTAAAAATAACCGAAATAAGATGAGATACAAGATAATTACTTTTTTTGCCTGCCTTCTCCCGTTCGCGGGATTCGGCCGGGAGATGAGCGTCAAGACGAATCTCCTTTACGACGTCACGGCGACCGTCAATCTGGGGGCCGAGTTCCGGCTTTCGGACCGGATGTCGCTCGACGTGCCGTTAAATTACAATGCGTGGACGTTCGACGCCAACCGAAAGTGGAAGCACTTCCTGGTGCAGCCCGAAGCACGGTTGTGGACGCGCGAAACTTTCCGGGGTTCGTTCTTCGGGCTGCACGGCCACTACGCGTTATACAATGTGGGCGCGTTGCCTTCGCCGCCATTTTCGGAATACATGTCGCAGCATCGCTTCGAAGGGTGGTTGGCCGGGGCCGGGGTGTCCTACGGTTACAGGTGGAACTTTTCGCCGCGCCTGGGTATGGAGGCCACGGTGGGAGTAGGGTACGCCTATCTTTCTTACGACGAATACCCATGCACTTCTTGCGGGAGCAAAATAGCGAGCGAAACGAAAAACTATTTCGGCCCGACCAAAGCCGGCGTAACGCTCATATTCAACATAGGAGGCAAAGAGAAACCGGCCCCGCAGCCTGTTCCGGTGTATATTCCGGTTAAACCCGAGCCGGAGCCTCAGCCGGAGCCAAAAGCGCCCTATGTCCCCCGCTTCGAGGTAAGCTACATCACTCCCGACGCGGAAGCGGTCAAAATGCGCAGCGAGTCAGGTCGCGCATATATCGACTATCCCGTCGGGCAGTCGGCGATCAATCCCGCATTCGGCAAGAACGCGTCGGAACTGGAGAAAATATACGCCACATTGCGCAGTATCAGGGAGAATCCCGATGCAACCGTTACCGGAATAACGATCACAGGTTACGCCTCGCCCGAGGGTACCTATGCCGCCAATATGGTGTTGTCAGGGAAACGTGCGGCGGCACTCGAAAAACAGATCATATCTGTTTCGGGCCTGCCCGGAACGCTCTTCTCATCGAAAGGCGAGGGAGAGGATTGGGCGATGCTCGACACGCTGGTCGCACGTTCGGATATGGCGGATAAATACGTGATACTGGAGATTGTCCGCGGGGTCGACGTGTTCGACGGGCGGGAGAAAAAACTTATGGAGTTGGCCGGTGGCACCCCCTACCGCCGGATGAAGGCTGAGTTCTTCCCGTTGCTGCGCCGCAGCGAGTACCGGCTGGACTATACTGTACTTCCGTTCACAGTCGAAAAGGGTAAAGAGGTCATCGCGACCCGCCCCGGCCTGCTCTCTCTCAACGAAATGTTCCTGATCGCCCGGAGCTACCCGGCCGGTTCCGACAGTTTCCGCAAGACTTTCGAAACCGCTGCCGTCGTCTTCCCGCAGAGCGATATTGCAAACCTGAATGCCGCCGCCTGCGCGTTGGATCGAAACGATACCGTTTCGGCTTTCGGGTTCCTTTCTAAAGTCTCTGCGCAGGGGCGCAATGCCGCTTACCATAATAACATGGGCGTTTACTATGGCCTGACAGGGCAATGGGACGAAGCTGCGGCAGAATTTGCACAAGCCGTTGGCTGCCCCGAAGCTGTCAGGAATGCTTCGGAGGCGGTTAAGGCACGCGAATGATTGGCTTCAGGCCGTGTTGACGTCCTGGTTGCAAGTGTTGCCGGAACGACACCGGTGTAAAGAACGGTATACTAAAATAAAGGAAATAGAACTTAAAGGATAATATTGCGGATAGGCATAATTGATTTATCAGGTTGTTTGTGGATGTATATTTAAAAAGGTTGTTAAAAAATTGGTTTAGTGGTGATTGCGGTGGAGGTTCTGGGCCTCCGCCGCAATCGTAAATAACGCCGGTAATTTGTTCTGCAAGTTGCCGGCGTTATTTTTATTTTCAATAATCCCTTAAAATCTTGTTCGGCTTTCGAAGAAGGCTGTCAGGCGCCCCGGAGGGAGCATGGGCGCCTGAACCGACGCTCGCGGCATGAGCAGAGACTTATACCCTGCAATGAGATGGAAAATGAATCGTTTTTTATTCGTTAACAAAAGTATTTGTACGGCAGGCAAATACTTTCGTCTCTTCGTTTTTCGTTATATATCCGTAAATCATGAAAAAGTCCGTTATTTTGAATAAAACACAACACGCCATAACCGGTATGCCTCATGGCGCGGCGAAGCAAATCCGTCCGGCCGAGGCGCGGAAACAGATAATCCCGTAAAACCGTACTCCATAGCAAAACATAACCGTTTCAAGGCAAGGCCCGAACTATGGCCATTGGCGGAGCTATGCCCTGAACGGAATAAATTATAACATATTTAATAATAAAAATTATGAAACCAAAAACGACACCAGACCTCTGCCAAAGCGTGATTGACCGTTGCGGTCGCAAACCGATAGCGGTATAAAACATAACCAATCAGCCTATTGGTGGAGGTTAACATAAAATTATGTCTTATATTTGCGGTGTCATATACTCCGATTGTGACAGACATATTGTAACTCGTTTCTCGGAAAATTCTGGCGAATATCATATAGGGAACGGGCAACCAAAGTATCTACCTATACTTTATAAGTATGGCGTGGTATGGTGTTGCTCCCCTATGTGGCCTCGCCAGGGCTATCCGAGAGAGTACCGAGTACCACGCTTTTCTTGTATCCTTAGAACGACCCGGCATTCGCCAGGTAAGGGAATCCCAGGAACAGCAACCAATTTGGCGGACTTTTGCAGTCCCGTTTTTTCTCTGTACGCCCCTTGCGCAGCTGCGCAAGGCCGCCGGTACGCAGGTCGCGGGAACACAGTCCGAGAGGTAGTGCTTTGGAAGACAGCCATTTGATAACGGGCCTCCGTTTATTACTAACCGTTAAAAGTGTGGTAATTACAATGACAAAACAAAACCGATCCGCGGCGACGACGGATACTAAACCCTACGGCCTGACAGCGGGCGGAACAATCGGAAATAACAAAAAAGCCGACCTTCAGGCGCTCATTGCCGCCATCCGTGACGGGGACAGCGACGCTTTCACGGTTTTCTATATGGGTTACGGCGATTCCGTTGTGAGGTTCCTTGCGAAATTCCTTGGTAATCTGGAAGATGCGAAAGAGGTCACGCAGGAAACCTTCGCCCTGCTGTGGGAAAACCGCGAGAAACTCGACCCGAGCAAATCGCTCAAGGCGTATGTCTGCAAAATAGCCCGCGACGTGGCCGTGAATATGATACGCTCCAGGAATAAACTCCCTGAGAGTGACATAGATATGGAACAATACCAGGAGAGGACGGCCGGGTTTGCCGATGAGAAGTTTGTCGCGGAAGAGATCGACATACTGTACAAAGCCGTGCTGCGCCGCATGCCTCCGCAACGCCGCCGGATTTTCGAAATGAGCCGCGAAGAAGGCCTCTCCTACGGCGAGATAGCCCGGCAGCTCGATATCTCACTGAATACCGTCAAATTCCATGTCAAGGCGGCGTTGAGCGACGTGCGTTCCGCACTGGCCGCCACGATAATTCTATTCTTAATCTCCAAGGGCTGACCCCCTCCGTTTGCTGCGTTTTACATCCGTTCATTTCCGGTGGTCCGCCTCCTGCGGCCTGCCCCGCCGCCATGCGACGGGGAGCATCTTTGCGGATAAGCGCACTTGATAGTTTCGCATCCCGGCAACATTAACAAGGAATAATCCCGGATTTCTTCCGAGTTTTTTTATTGCTGAATATCATCGTGTTAGCCGAAATATTGCAAAAATATTGCCGGCAAGACCTACCCGCCGCCCCGGTTTTTACGGATAATATACAGGGGGCAGGACTTACCGCCCGTACAATATGGCACAATCGGAGAATACTGGCAGGGCAACAAAAATGTTAAATGAAAACGGGGACTGATGAGGAGATAAAAGTACAGCGGGAGATAGAGACCGATATTGAAAGCCTCTGCAAAAAACTTATGCGGATGCCTTGCGAAGAAGTGGCTTACGGCATTATAAAAATGTTTATGCAGCAGGAAAACCCGTCGGACAGGCTGCGGGATGCATTTCATGACTGGTTGCTGTCGCCCGAAAACGGGGAGGCGAAGGAGAAGGCCATGCAAAGGTGCTTCGAGGAGTTTCTGACGCAGGATTTCTCCGAATCCTCCCAAAGGCTGCAGGTTCCGGTAACAATGTAAAATGTTAAAGAGAGAAAAATACAACAAACAGCAGGCGTCGAGAGCCGAACGTATCGTCGATATCCTTTTGAACGGGGGAAATGTCCCGCCGGAGGACCTCGACCGGATACGCCGTTGGTTTGCCGACGGCGGCAAGGCCGATGAAAAGGCGGCGGCGTTTGAGAAAGAGTTTTCGGAGGCGTTCAGGTACGAGGAGAACCCCGAATATATGCCCCAGATGTGGGCCGATATTGCACAGCGCCTTGGGTTCGACACAAACCATGCCCGGGCAATGGAAATCGCCCGGCAGGCAGGCAAGGGTGTCGGCATGCCTCTGCGCAGGAGGGTGGCCGTGAGGGCTGCGGCGGTACTGATACCGTTCTTCGTCGCGGCGGCTGCCACAGGCTTGCTGCTCTTCAGGACAGGCGGCCCGGCAAGCGATTCGCTTGCCGGAAGGGTTACGGTAGCGGCCTCCGCCGGCGACGGTACGCGACAAAGCGCCGCGACCGTGATACTTACCGGAAACACCACCCATATCCTGCCCGACAACTCGACCGTAAGGCTGGAGCCGGGCAGCGAACTGCGCTATGCAGGAACTTTCGACGGCGGCCGCCATGTGGAACTCAGGGGCGGGGCGCACTTCAACGTGACCAAGGCGAAAAATAAAGGCGACCGTTTCACGGTTCATACGGATTATCTCGACGTCACGGTCCTCGGTACCGAATTCGAGGTTCATTCGCCAGCGGGCGTGGCCCACAGCACGATAGACCTCTACCACGGCAGCGTCGAGGTTCGCTCGGGTATCAAAACCGTGACGATGAGGCCGACCGACCACCTGAGCTATGACCACCTGACGCGTGAAACCGCCGTCACGACAATACCTTACGGACAACTGCGCTATGACGGGATGCCGGGGATGGAATTCGATAAGACCCCGATAGCCGACGTATTCGCGAAGCTGGAAAGCGACTTCGGCGTGCGTTTCAGCATCGAGGGCGACATCTCCCGGGAACAAACCGTCGTGAACGGCAGCTTCACTTCTTTCGGGGCGCTCGGAGAGGTAATGTCCGTGATGCAAAAAATATCGGGGAATTTCGATTACGAAATAACCGACAGCGAGATAAGAATAAAACTCAACAACATACAATGATAACTAACTCCAAACAGACAGGGTGGCTGCGTGCCAACGTACTCAAAGCCGTTTTGCTGCTTGCGGCGTCGGCAGCGGTCTTCACGGTATCGGCACAGCAGGTCGCTTTGCGATCGAAGACACAGACGCGCGCGCAGGCGATCGAGGCGGTGAAGGCGCAAGGGTATAACGTGATCTTCAATTCCCGCGACCTCAAGGAAGACGCGGCGGTCAGTTTCGGCAAGACGGAACTGCCTTTGGAAGGCGTCCTCGACAAACTGGCCGAGGGTACAGGCCTTTCTTACGCCATAGACGGCAAAAGCATAGTCTTCTACCGCAGTGCCGGGAAACAAAACGCGTCGGTCGTGACGGTTTCTACAGACCGCAACATCGCAGGGACCGTGAATGATGCCGATGGCAAACCGATGGAGGGCGTGACAGTAGAGGCGGTGGACGTAAAAGGCAAAACCGCTACGACTTTCGTGAACGGACGCTTCCGGATAGAGGGCGTGTCTTCGGGCAACCACATACTGAAACTAACTTCGGCGGACGGTCAGACGATCCGTTACCGCGAGGTAAACGTCGCAACCGGCAAAGATGCCGACGTGACGCTCACTCTCGCAGGGGCGGCCCTTGCAAGTGCCCCGGCTACAGAAGAGGCGGCAACGGCGTCCCCGGCCAAGACCACGGCCTGGTTCGTGCCAAACATGAAGGATAATACCGTACACGCTTTGTCGGACGAGCCTAAAACGCAGTACAGCTTTATCCCGTCCGGCAAAATGGACGAAATGTATATGCCGAAGGCGGCGGTCAAAACGAACCTGCTGATTCTGGGAACGGCCACGCCCAACGTGGCGGTGGAGTTGGCCCTGGCTAAAAGGTGGACGCTCGACCTCTCTGCCGCGTACAATCCCTTCCAGTTGGAGGAGGGCGGCGTGAACTACCTTACGGTCATCTCGCCCGAGTTCCGCTACTGGTTCTGCCAGCGCTTCGAGAAGCATTTCGTGGGCCTGCACCTGCTTGGCGGGACGTTCAATATAGGCGACGTCACTTTCCTGACGAAGACGTTCGAAACCCACCGCTACGACGGCTGGGGTGCTGGCGCGGGACTGTCCTATGGCTACCATCTGCCGATGGCGAAGCGCTGGGCGTGGGAGTTTACAGTGGGCGCAGGGTATGTCTACCTGGAGTATGACAAATACCGCTGCTACGACTGCGACGAATATATGGGCAGGAAAAGCCGCCATTATTTCGGCCCGACAAAAGCGGGAGTTTCACTTATCTACATGATTCGATAACGACTATGAAAAGAATATTATACACACTGCTGTTGGCATGCATTTGCGTGACGGCCAAAGCGCAGGACACCGGCAACGGCATCTCGATCGGGAACCTGAAAACGAACATCACGGGCGAAAAGCTCGACATCGGTTTCGACGTCAAGGCCTCGGGGGTGGATATCGAGTGCGACGGCCAACTGATCCTCGAATTTGCCGTGGAGAACGCCGACCGCAGGCTGGTTATGCCGGTGGTGGTCTACTCGGGCAAACAGCGCTATCTGTATGAGCGCCGCCGCGAACTGCTCTCTGACAGCTACCACGTCGAGCCTTACCATATCTACAAGGGCGTGAAAAAGAACAAAGCATACGAACTCGGCTATAAAATTTCCGTGCCGTATTATTCATGGATGGAGCATGCCGGGATTACATTCCGCGAGTACACCCACGATTGCAGCGGCGATAACCAGAGCGGTAACGGCGTGCTTGTGGCCGATCTCAATCCAGCGCCGGTCTACGTTGAGCCGGAGGTCTGGAAACCCGACGCCTCGCTGTTCCCCAATCTCGTGAGCTTCCTCGATCCGGAAGTGGAAGAGGTGAAGGCGCGCGCGTCGATGATCTCGCTCAACATCGGTTTCCCGGTCAACGTGACCGAGGTGCGCCCGTCGTTCGGCAACAACGCGCACGAGCTTTCGCGCGCCGACTCGCTCATTACGGCACTGCAAAACCGCAACGAACTGTTGGATATCCGCGGCGTGGGCATCTGCGGCTATGCGTCGCCCGAGGGTACTTATGCGAACAACGAAAGGCTCGCCAAAGGCCGCTCGCAGAGTTTCAAGCAATACCTGGTCAACAACTACCGCAGCAGCGAGTATATCCGCGACGCCCATACGACCTGGGTGGCGGAAGACTGGGACGGCGTGGGCCGTCTGGTCCAGACCAACGACACTATCGCACAGAAGCAGGATGTGCTGGCCATCGTCTACGACAACTCGATAGCTCCCGACCGCAAGGACGTCATGCTCCAGCACATAGTGTGGTGGTCGAGCAACTACAAGATCATCCTCAAAGACCTCTATCCCAAACTGCGCCGCATCGAGCTGAAAGTGGACTACACGGTGCACCAGTTGAGCGACGCCCAGGCCCGCGAACTGCTATACACCAACCCCGACATGCTTTCGCTCGACGAGATCTACCGTGTGGCGAAGTATTACGAACATGGCAGCCGCCAGTACCGCGAGGTGTACGAGATAGCCGCGAAGCAGTATCCCAACGACGTGATCGCCAATAATAACGCGGCCGCCGCACTTCTTCAGGAAGGCAACGCCGCCGAAGCACTCCCGTACCTCGAAAAGACCAAAGGCAGCAACGTGAGCCTGATCAACTACGGTGCGTACTGGTATATCATGGAAGATCTGGACAAAGCAACCGACTACTTCAACCTCGCCAAAGCCGCAGGCATAGAACAAGCCGAACAAAACCTGCGTCTGGCCAATCCGAACTACAGCAAATGATTCGCGCGATAAGACATATCGATTACCTGTTGTTGCTGGCTGTGGTGCTGACGGCGGTGTCATGCTACAAAGACAACCCGCGCGAGATCTGCGAATACAAGGTTCAGCTACGCTACGACTACAACGAGGAGAACACCACGGCGCGGAACATGCTCGGGAAGTATGTGAATTCCATCGACGAGTACCTGTTCGACGAAGCGGGCATACTCTATGCCGTCAATCCGGTGCAGCAGGATCCTTGCACAGGCGAATGGACGTCGCATTACGCCCTGCCCCCGGGACGGTATTCGGTAATCGCCTGGGGCAACAGGTCGGATGTCAATACCGTAAGCCCGGCCCCGGTAAAAGGCGTCACAACCCGTGACGAACTGCTGCTCGACCGCACCGAGTTGCCGAACGCAATAGCAATGCCTTGCGATGCCGGAACGACGTGGCAGAACGGCGACCGCCTCTATTACGGCTACCGCACATTCACGGTCGCACCCAAAGGCATCAGCCGCGTGAGGGTCGATATGATCCACAGCCACCTTGTGCTGCGCTTCCGGGTAAGGTGGACGCACGACGCCCCGGCTCCAGGCCAGTACGCGGCTTACCTGAAGGATATCGGTTCCGAGAAAGCTTTCATGCCCGAATATATCTACCCGGTACAATTTCAGGACTGGGCGATACACAACTGCGACAACACGGCGCACGACCCTTATCCGCAGGTCAGCGAAGAAGTGCGCCACGATATCCCCTGCGTACACTACACGTCCAACGTGCTGAAACACCGCATCGACGTGCGACAGGGCCTCGATCTGGAAATGTGGGGCGAATTCGTCACCTACCGCATCCGTCAGGCCAGCCACCCGGTCCTCGAAATTTATGACACGGGCGGCAATAAGGTGGTCCACCCGACGAAGACCATCGACCTGCAGCGCTACTTCGACGACCAGGGCATCGACCTCGACCACACGCTCAAGCAGGATTACGAGATCGACATCCTCATCGACGGCGACATGATCTACGTCACGACGTTCAACGTCGAGGAATGGGACGAGGGCGGCGCATTGTAACGAACACACTAACATCAATTATATACCCAAACAATTCAACCATTCACTAATTTTTTAAAAACCAAATCATCATGAAGAAAATGCTTCATTTGGCCCTTGCGGCCGCGATGGTCCTTGCTGCGTCTTGCTCTAAGGACAACGACTTCAACGGCCCCGCCGGCGAAGGCAACGGAACGATGACGTTCGAACTCAAAGGCCTGAACAAGGTCACCACCTATGCCGCGGTTCCCGTGAAAACGGCAGCCGAGAGCGACATCGTGGGCGCTGTCAGCGTCTATATGTTCAAGGCGTCGGACAACACGCTTGTAAAGGCTTACACTACCGGCGGCACCGACTGCGCCCTGAGCGGACAGAAGATCACCATCAGCAACCTGAAAAACTACATGGGCCAGCAGATGAACTTCTACGTTGTCGCTAACCCGACCCCGACGACCGCCATCACGCTTGCGGCCGGCGCCACCGAGGCCGACCTGCTCGACAAGCTGACCAAACCGCTGACGAACGACGGCACATACATTACCGAGAAGCTCATCACTCCGCTTCTGCTGACCGGCAAGACCACCGCTTCGGTCGAGGTAAGCGCAAGCGCTTCGGCTTCGATCAGCCTCAAGCGCAGCGTAGCCCGTTTCGACGTTGTCAACCCGATGGCCGATTTTATCATCGACGAGATCTACGTTTCCGACGCTAAGGAGCAGGGTTATGTTTTCCCGCGCGTGGCACTTCCGACCGTCGATTCGAAGAGTATGAAGGCTTTCGCAGGCCCGGTGACTGCCGACTACGAAACCATCGCCAGCGAGCGCATCGCCCGTTCGGTGTTCTACACTTACCCCACCAAGATGGGCGAGACCAGCATCACCGTTAAGGCCCATTTCGGAGCTGCAGGCACTCCGAAAATGTACGCGGTTAACTCCGACAAGGACATCCTTGCCAACAGCCGCTACAAGATCGTTTGCCAGGAAGTGAACGGCCAGGTGGAACTGAGCCTCGTTGTCCTCGAATGGGACGAAGCAGAGGAGCTGCCGCTTGAAGAGGTCGCTGAAGGCAATGTTACACTCGACGGTTTCGCCGCTTCAGATGGCGCCAGCCTCTCCGATCTTACAGGTTTTGATTACAATTTCACAGACGACAACGGCGGCACGCTCACTTTCGTGGCCGACAGCAAGTACGGTACTACCTACAGTGTCGAATACAGCTTTGGCGAACAGAGCAACCTCGACACCGACATCGCCGTAGCCAAATCGACCGTAACCACTTACAGCTTCGCAACCAAAGACACCTACACCGTAACCCTTCCCCGCATCTCCAACGACCATAGCAGGAGCGGCCTTGCCGAGATCAAACTGCATATTTCAGCTGTTAACGATCCGACCAAAACGGCAGTCGTTAGATTTTACCATAACTATGACATTACAATGTCGCCGAATAGCCCTCTGGCTTATTATATAGACGACAATGTCCCCGGCATTTTCGCAGGGTACATTACTTTAGATGTGGCAAGGAATACGAATGATATATCGTTAGTCAACGTTGCCGGATTGACATCCATAGAAGACCTCGGAAACATGTTGCCCTGCCTTACGTCACTAAATTTTGAATCAATGGATTTTGGTAATATAATTTTGGATTTTTCAGGTCTCCCCAATCTTGAAGCGCTTAACTTTGGCGGTGTAGAAGGTGTCACTGCAGTTGATCTGTCAAATAACACCAATCTGAGGAGCATTTATATATCTGACCTATATCCTATTACTGAGATCGACCTGTCTAACAACACCCTTTTGGAAGAAGCTTATATATATAATTATATCGGAACGCTTGACCTGTCTAACAACACCCGTTTGACCACGCTTGACTGGTCGAGTATTAACATGTCATTGCTCGATATAAGCGGCTGCAGGAACCTTACCAGTCTTCAACTAAATGGCAATCCGATGCAGACTTTAAATATGTATGTTTGGAGCGATTTCCCCGTTGGTGATCCTGATCAGCAGTTCTCTGAATATTATGCCTTTACGGATGTGGCTGGAATAGAATTCATCACCACCCCCCGCCCGTAATTCTCAAAATTAAACCTCTTCATGATGAGGGGAGATTACCGGGCGGGTTGGAGTGCGCGGCCCGCCCGGATAATCCGAAAAGCTATTAACCCGAAACACAGCCTGCAAGCCACTGAACCGGCTTGCAGGCGCTAACAGGGAGCGTGGTAGCGCCCCCGAAAACGCCGGACAGAATGAAACACATCGCAAAATACACCCTCGCAGCCCTGCTCGCGCTGGCCCTCGCCGCATGCAGCAAAGATCAAAACATCGCCCCGGCCCCCGGTGGCGACAATGGCCCCGATCCAGTCACGCTCTCCATTGCGCTGAAAGGCATCGAGGGCAACGTGACGACATATGCCGCAGTGCCTGCCGAACCCGGTGAGAGCGTCATCCTGCCCGGCGAAACCGACATCTACATGTTCGACTACGCCGCCGACGGCAGCGGCCGCCTGGCCGGTACGTTCGCCGCAGGCTCGGGCCAGTGCGGTATAACCACCGACGGCAAAACACTAACATTAAGTGATTTGGCCTCGCATTATGGTTCGCAAAAGGTATTCTACGTCGTAGCCAACCGCTCGTGCCTTGGCCGCACCCTTGCGCCCACGTCGGCCACCACCGAGGCCGAATTCGCCATCTGGCTGACAGGCGAACTCGCCGTGGACACTCAGGACGGCAAAGCCGCCCTCGTCGCCGCACCCTTGCTGCTCACGGGCAAATCCGCGCCCGTAACCATCGGCACGAACCTCACGGCCAGCGTCAGCCTTCGCCGCCCGGTCGCCCGTTTCGACATCCAGAACGAATGCTACGGGTTTTTCGCCATCAACAAAATATTCGTGTCCGATGCCCGGCTGTCGGGGTATATTTTCCACGACCCCGTCCGCACAGCGCCGCTGCCCACAGCCGCCGCAAGCCTCAAGCAGATTGCCGGCCCGGCAAAAACGGCATTCGGTAGCGCCCCGGACAATATCGTGAAAGGGGTGTTCTACCTCTATCCGACCGTGCTGGGCGAAACCACCATTGCCGTACAAGCCTCATACGAGGACAATGACGAGGTGGTGCACACCGGCATGTTCGCCGTGAACTCCGCCTGCCGCATCGAGGCCAACAAGCGCTACAAAATAGTGGTGGATTACGACTACCTGACCGCCACTTTCGACATCAACGTCTGGCCCTGGGACGACGGAGACAGCCTCTACATAGAATAATGCCCCGCCGCCTCCACATACTGTTGTTGTCGTTCGCCGTCGCACTGACGGGGTTCAGTTCGTGCGTCAAGGACGACCCTTCGCCCACGCCCGATCCGGAGCGTGTGCTGTTGGTGTATGTGGCGACGGACAGCAATTTG
>JAVBMR010000003.1:0-116067 GCA_031552235.1 Tidjanibacter sp.
GAAGCCCCGCCTAACTAAACCACCATGCACTCAAAGCACCTGTGTTTAGTCAGAGGAATAAATCCCTCATCCCGAGTCGCTTTGCGACCCGCATCGCCCCCCCCCACCTTGTGGCGGGGGGCGGCGAAGAAGGACGGACGAATCGCCCGAAAAGAAACAAAAATTTACTGAATTATCACTTTTTATCAGGTTCGGCCTTCTTTGAAGGCCGTCAGGCGCCACGGCCAGGAGGGCAGTGGCGCCTGAACCGACGCTCGCAGCGGGAGCAGAGACTGCTTGCAGGCCATACCCCGCCAGCAGGAGGAAAACGAATCGTTTTTTTGATTTGTTAACAAAAGTATTTATACGGCTGGCATTATTCTTGTCGGAAAGATTGCAGATCGAAAAGGGATAATACTATTATAAAAAGACTCTCCGGCTACAAAAAACAATATCAGAAAAGAGCAAACGCATCGAATGACGCCTGATAATGAAATAAATTATCGCCGAATTCCATTCATATGCGCTATACACAATATAAAAACATGTTCCTGATGAGAAAAAAACGATAAAAAACCTTTGCAGTCATTTTTTTTTGTTTAGTTTTGTAGTTAACGCACAAACCAATTTAATCAAATAGAATTATGCAAAACTTAATGACTAAGATCGATCAGGAGATCGAAGCATTCTCGCAGAACGCTAAACTTCAGCTTGAAAAAGGTAACAAAGCTGCCGGTACTCGTGCACGTAAATCTGCTCTCGAACTCTCGAAACTTCTTAAAGAGTTCCGTAAAGTATCTGTAGACGCTTCTAAATAATCGAAGCCCGGGTCACTGTATAAACGCCGCCTCTTATAAAAAGAGGCGGCGTTTATTTTAACGCTTATCCGCAAAAGTCCCCCTAACCTTTAAACAGGTCGTTATTAATCTCTTGGTGTCGCGAAGCGATACCGGCAGTCTGCCGCCGCCCCACGCGTCGGGCTGGTCGCTACGGCGACCCCGATAGAGCGTCAAGGTTATTTCACCTCCAGGCGTTCCAGTGCGTGCTAATATCACTGCTCTTTCCGTGTGCCGGAAGGCATCTCACTTTACGCTCATTCGAGCCCGTCGCCGACGGCAACCTGTGCCGCCGGGGTAATATTGCAGGTAAGCGTTTTATTTTATGCCCAAACCATCGCCGGCACAATAAAACGCCCCTGCCCTACCATGTAGGCGGTAAAAACGCGCGTTTTTTACCCCCATGTTGCTCGTGCAAAGGCACGATTATTGACTTACATCGTAACAATATAAATCAATAAAACACAGCGGCATGAAAACAAAGAAAATCGTCCTCATACGCCACGGCGAGAGCATATGGAACAGGGAAAACCGTTTTACAGGCTGGACGGATGTGGATCTCACGGCCGAAGGCGTGGCCCAGGCGTACAGGGCCGGCGAAGCAATGCTGGAAATGGGCCTGTTTTTCGACCGGGCCTACACCTCATACCTCAAGCGCGCCATAAAAACGCTCGACTGCGTACTCGACCGCATGAACCTCGACTGGATTCCTGTCGAAAAAAACTGGCGACTCAACGAGAAACATTACGGCGCCCTGCAAGGCCTCAACAAAGGCGAAACGGCCCAGAAATATGGCGACGAACAAGTCGGACTGTGGAGGCGCAGCTACGATACTCCGCCCGACCCGCTCTCTAAGAACGACCCGCGTAATCCCCGCATGGATGTGCGTTACCGCGAGGTCGCGGACAAAGACCTGCCCCTGACCGAATCGCTGAAAGACACCATCGACCGCCTCATGCCATACTGGGACGGTGTGATATTCCCCTCGCTGAAGACCTCGGAAGGGATTATCGTATCGGCCCACGGCAACAGCCTGAGGGGTGTCGTCAAAAAACTCAAGAACATTTCCGACCAGGATATCGTCCGGTTCAACATGCCGACAGGTGTGCCGTATGTCTTCGAATTCGACTCCAACTACAAGCTGATCAACGACTTCATGGTCGGTGATCCTGACGAGATCGAACGGATGATGAAAACGGCTGCGTCCGTCAAATAGAAACCACCGAAAGTAATCTTCCAAAGCCGGCATCGACTGCCGGCTTTTTGTTTGGGCTTAAGCATTTATTAAAACGCTTATCCGCAAAATTACCCCTGCATTGCAGTCTGCCGTCGGCGACGGGCGCGAACGAGCGGAAAGCGAGATGCCTTCCGGCACACGGAAAGAGCAGTGATATTAGCACACACTGGAACGCCTGGAGGTGAAATAACCTTGACGCTCTATCGGGGTCGCCGTAGCGACCAGCCCGCCGCGTGGGGCGGCGGCAGGCTGCCGGTGTCGCTTCGCGACACCGTGAGATTAATAACGACCTAATTTAAAGGTTAGGGGTATTTTTGCGGATAAGCACTTTATTAATACAAAGGCGGAGTTTTCAACGCGCTTTTTTGTACATTTGTATCCAGTTTATCTCGAAACCAAAATTAATTACACCAAAATATTATGAACAGGGATACGAAGATTTTCGATCTGATCGAACAGGAAAAGCAAAGGCAATCACATGGAATAGAGCTGATTGCGTCGGAAAATTTTGTGAGCGACCAGGTAATGCAGGCCATGGGCTCGGTGCTGACCAACAAATATGCCGAGGGCTACCCTGGCGCACGCTATTACGGCGGCTGCGAGGTCGTAGACCAGGTTGAACAGCTCGCCATCGACAGGCTTTGCAAAATCTTCGGCGCCGAATATGCCAACGTGCAGCCACACTCGGGGGCACAGGCCAACATGGCGGTTTTCCTCGCCGTAATGCAACCGGGAGACACTTTCCTCGGACTCGACCTCGCACACGGAGGACACCTTTCGCATGGCTCGCCCGTGAACACATCAGGCCTCATGTACAAGGCGATAGGATACCAGGTAGACGAAAAAACAGGCAAGGTGGACTACGACCAGATGGAAAAACTCGCCGTCGAACACAAGCCTAAAATGATAATCGGCGGCGCATCGGCCTACAGCCGCGAATGGGACTACAAACGCATGCGCGAGATCGCCGATAAAGTAGGCGCTCTGCTGCTCATCGACATGGCCCACACCGCAGGCCTCATCGCCGCGGGCCTGCTCGACAACCCGGTGAAATACGCGCATATAGTAACCTCCACTACCCACAAAACCCTTCGCGGGCCCCGCGGCGGCGTTATAATCGTAGGCAAGGATTTCGAAAACTGGTGGGGAGTCAAAACCCCGAAAGGCGAAACCAAAACGATGGGGGCAATGCTGAACTCGGCTGTTTTCCCGGGTATCCAGGGCGGGCCGCTAGAACATGTCATCGCGGCTAAAGCGGTTTCGTTCGGCGAAGCGCTCGAACCGTCGTACAAAGAATACCAGAAACAGGTCGTCAAGAACGCCAACGTTATGGCTCAGGCATTCGTTAAACGCGGCTACAACGTGGTTTCGGGTGGGACCGACAACCACCTTATGCTCATAGACCTTCGCTCGAAATTCCCGGAGCTTACGGGTAAGAAAGCGGAAATAGCGCTCGGATTGGCCGACATTACTACCAATAAGAATATGGTTCCGTTCGACAGCCGTTCGCCGTTCCAGACGTCGGGTATCCGCGTAGGGACTCCGGCGATCACCACGCGCGGCCTCAAGGAAGACAAGATGGACGTGATCGTAGGCATGATCGACCGCGTCCTCTCGGTTCCTGAAGACCAGAACGTTGCGGCGCAGGTTCGCAAGGAAGTGAACGACCTGATGGCAAACTACCCGCTCTTCGCCTGGTAGATCGACAAGTTGCATATGGACGCCTCACGCCGTTTGGCGTGAGGCGTCCTGTTTATATGGGCATGGGCTTGTCAGACAGGCCTTCATGGAGACAACGTTATTTAATATCGCTTATCCGCAAGGATGCTCCTGACCTTTAAACAAGTTGTCATTAATCTCTCGGAGCCACATTGCGGAACCGGCGGTCGGCGGCCTGGCACCGTCCTACGCAGCAACAACGACTTTACCAGTGTTTCTGTTCGTGCCCTTCGCCAGGCAACATACCGCGCCATAAGGGGATTTTTGCGGATAAGTATTTTATTCAATCCATGCAAAGTGTGTAAAAAAACAAAAAAAACGCGTAGAAATTTGCCGGATTAAAAATAATTTGTACTTTTGTGACGCTTAACCGGGTTACGGTAGGTTCTTAATTCTTAATGCGGAAATAGCTCAGTTGGTAGAGCACAACCTTGCCAAGGTTGGGGTCGCGAGTTCGAGTCTCGTTTTCCGCTCAACGAAGCCGATCAGAAATGGTCGGCTTTTTCTTTTGGATCAACGTGTTATACCCTGCCTCGATACGAGAGCGCAGGGTTTTGTTATTTTTGGGCAGCATGGGAAAAAGGTAGGAACAGAAGAACACAAGTGGGCATTTTGTGATAAAAAGGGATGGTTTGGGGCGAAATGCCGGACATAATATTGGACTTATGACTATCTTAGCGGTCAGATAATACATTTGCCGTATGACCCTCCTGCTAAGTTCCGCTTTAGATATAACACTGCCGCTGACGGATCCCATACTCAAGTTTTTCGTGATCCTCACGATCATATTGTTCGCCCCGCTGCTGCTCAACAGATTACACGTCCCGCCCATCCTCGGGCTGATCATCGCCGGGATAATAATCGGCCCCTACGGGATAAACCTGATGGAACGCGACAGCAGCATCATACTCTCGGGAACGGCAGGGCTGCTCTACATAATGTTCCTCGCGGGCCTGGAGATAGACATCGCCGACTTCAAACGGAACAGCTCCAAGAGCCTTCTGTTCGGCATGTATACCTTCCTGATACCCATGGGACTGGGGTTCATGGCCGGATACTACATATTTCATTTCTCCTGGCAGTCCTCCATACTGTTGGCGAGCATGTTCGCATCGCACACACTGATCGTCTACCCTATTATCAGCAAATACGGCATTACAAAGAACAGGGCGGTCACAGTCGCCGTCGGTGGTACGATGATAACCGATACGCTCGCGCTGTTGGTGCTGGCCGTAATAGTGGGGATGGTCAGCGGCGAAGTCACGTCGGCGTTTTGGGTCAAACTCTCGGTGTCGGTCATCGTCTGCGGGTGCATAATCATTTTCCTGTTCCCGGTCATCGCCCGATGGTTCTTCAAACGGGTAAACGACAGCGTATCGCAATATGTATTCGTCCTCGCGCTGGTGTTCCTGGGCGCCGCGCTGGCCCAACTGGCAGGCATCGAGGGCATTATCGGGGCGTTCCTTGCGGGACTGTCGCTCAACAGGCTGATCCCGTCGACTTCGGCGCTGATGAACAGGATCGAATTTGTGGGCAACGCCATTTTCATCCCGTTCTTCCTTATCGGGGTGGGCATGCTTGTAGACCACCGCGCTTTCTTCCGCGATTTCGACATGATATTCGTGGCGATGGTAATGACCGCGGTCGCCCTCGCAGCCAAATACATAGCTGCCTGGCTCACCCAGAAGTCGCTCGGATATACGAAAGACGAGAAAAACGTGATCTTCGGGCTGAGCAACTCGCAGGCGGCCGCGACCCTGGCTGCCGTCACAGTGGGCTACAACATTATATTGGGCGAAACCGCCACGGGCGAACCTATCAGGCTGCTGAACGAGAGCGTGCTGAACGGCTCCATCGTTATGATCCTGATTACCTGCACTGTATCGTCTTTCGCCGCCCAGAAAGGAGCGCGGAATATCTCTCTGTCGGAATCGGTAGGGAGCGGGAAAGAAGAAAAAAACTCCGACGAGAATATCCTAATACCCGTGCGCTACAGCGAGAACATAGACGAGCTGATCAACCTCAGCGTCCTGTTGAAAAGGAAGGATAACCACAACGGGCTTTACGCGCTCAACGTGGTGGACAACCAGAATGCCGACTCCGACGCAGCAAGCAAGGCCGAAAAAATATTGGAAAAGGCGCAGAAAACAGCTTCGTCGGCCGACGTCCAGCTCAATTCGCTTTTACGTTACGATGTCAGCGTCCCGAACGCGATAGTGAGCGTGATAAGGGAGAACAAGATATCCGACCTTATCCTCGGGCTGCACAAGAAACGCGAGGAAACACACGAGTCGTTCCTGGGCAACCTGACGGAGAAGATACTAAACGCCAGTAACGTAAACACATTTATCTACAGTCCGGCGCAGCCCATATCGACCATCAAAAGGCATATCGTTGTTATTCCGAGAAATGCGGAAGCGGAGTTGGGCTTCCCGTTCTGGCTTGTGAAATTATGGAACCTGGCGATCAATTCCAGCTGCAAACTCGTTTTCTACGGCACGCAGAGGTCGCTGGACGTGATCAAAGACGCCATAAAGAAGCACCATATAGAATCCGAGTTCCACCTGTTCAATAATTGGGACGACTTCCTGATAATATCGCGCGACATGCGTCCGGACGACAACCTGACCGTCATCATGAGCCGTCGCGAGATGGTTTCCTACCAGCCTGCCATGAAAAGGATACCGTATTACCTGAACAAATATTTCTCGGATTTCAACTTCCTGCTGATCTATCCCAAGCAGCTGATAGCCGACGAGGGCGACAACAGCGACCTCATCAACGCCTCCCTGATTACCAACCTGAACAAGCTCGACGCGTTCGGAAAAGGTTTCGCAAAAATCCCAAACAAGAAATAAAAACATTAAAACTATGAAGTACATTTTCCTTACATTAGCGCTTGCCGCTTCGAGTATAACTTTTGGGCAGGAACTTAAATTATCCGACGAAGAATTAAGAATAAAATTGGATTCTGTCGTGGCGGAAGGGAATTTGCTTTATAAATACGAAAGGTCCGCATGGGTCTCAACCGACCTTGCGAATGCGGACAAAAATGTGAAAGATAATTTCGGTGGATATCTTACATACCAAACCAAAGGCGGGTTCAAAACAATTATCCTCGATAAGGACAGGAAAACGTGCATTGCCGAATATGTTTATACCGATAATTTCGAGGCGCCGGATTTAACCTCTGCACAGAAAAGGAATCTGAATTCAACCGAGAAAAAACTGATCGGGGTTAGACACAAACTGATAACCAATGCAATCGATTCCGAATATGGCCTCGGCGCACCCGAGGGATACAGTTTGAATTTTGTATTGATCCCGGCAAATAAAGAGTATAAACTATATGTCTTAACGGGGACTACACTATCGGATATTATCCCGTTTGGAAACGATTATTTGTTCTATGCCGACAAAAAGGGTAAGATCACGGGGTGGCAAAAATTTCATTCAATATTAATCCCTACTCAAACAACCGCCTTTAACGGAAAAAAAGTGACAAGTACAGGACATAGCCATTTGCCTACGACCCCATTAATAACGGCGACAGACATTTGTACTTTCATGCTGTATGCCCCCATGTATGGCCATGAGGAATTTGACGTATACTCGCCGGCATTAAAAACATCCTTTAAATACAACCTGAAGACCAACCGGATAACGATAGACAAGAGAAATTAGCTGCGCGCCAACTTGCGCGCCATTCAATCAAGGCATGATCTAACATATTCCGACAAAAGAGAAGGCCGCGAAAATTCGCGGCCTTCTGCTTTCATATATATGCTCAGTTTATTCTGCGATAACCGAGAACTTGATAGCGGCCAGAAGGCCTTTATAAAGTTTCGCTGCGGCTTCGTACTCGCCAATGGTTTTAACGGCGTCGAGCGAGATGTTCTTGCGGTCTAGGACGACTCCTTTTGCAGCGAGCGCTTCTGCGAGGTTCGCAGCGGTAACCGATCCGAAGATCTTGCCGTCTTCCGCCTTCACGCTGATAACCACCGATGTTTCGGCAAGTTTAGCTGCGAGAGCTTCCGCGTCTGCGATGAGTTTAGCTTCCTTGTGTGCACGCTGTTTGATGTTCTCTGCAAGAACTTTCTTAGCGCTTTCGGTGGCCGATTTCGCAAATCCCTGGGGGATAAGGAAATTATTTGCGTATCCCGGTTTTACGTTGACGATCTGGTCGGCGTATCCGAGGTTTTCTACGTCTTTAATAAGTATCACTTCCATCGTTCAGTCCTCCTTATTTCATCAAATCGGTTACAAAAGGAAGAAGAGCGAGGTGGCGCGCGCGTTTAACGGCCTGGTCCACTTTCTTCTGGAATTTCTGAGAAGTACCTGTAAGGCGGCGGGGAAGGATCTTTCCCTGCTCGTTGAGGAACTTTTTCAAGAATTCGGGATCCTTGTAATCCACATACTTAATACCTGCTTTCTGGAAACGGCAGTATTTTTTCTTTTTCACCTCCACCTGAACGGGGTTGAGGTACCTTATTTCTGATTGCTGTGCCATAGTCCTATTCTTCCTCTTTTACGGTTTCGGTTGCCGGAGCTTCCATTTTACCGCCGAGTTTCCTGCGGCGTTTTTCCGAGTATTCGACTGCGTATTTATCCTGTTTGAAAGTAAGGAAACGGATAACGCGCTCGTCGCGGCGGAACTGTGTTTCGAGTTTTTCGATGATGTCGCCTTCACCTGCGAATTCGATGAAGAAGTAGAACCCGGTGGTCTTTTTCTGGATAGGGTAAGCGAGCTTTTTGAGGCCCCAGTCTTCCTTGTTCACGATCTGACCGCCGTTCTCGGTGATAGCACCCTGGAATTTGCCGTAAACCTCCTGCGCCTGCTGATCGGAGAGCACCGGAGTGGCAATGAAAACGGTTTCGTAATTGTTCATAAAAAGTTTTATTAGTGTGTTTCGCGCAAAATGCGAGCGCAAATATAGTAATCGTTTTCGTAAATCACAATAAATCGGCATTTTAAATTTCAATCCATCCGCAACAATGCTACCGCGGTACGATATGAATCTCCATTGAAATCTGAATATTACGCGGGCAAGCATTCTCTCGCTGGCATCGCGATCCTGATGTTTCGCCGACAAATCATCAAACAAAAAGGCCCGCCGTTAACGGCGGGCCTGCGTTATTCCTTAACCGCCCGGCTACTTCCCGAAAGAGAAACCGACCGAAAGGTTGACGGAGGAGGCGTTCAGGCTCGCGTCGTATCCCCAGTTTGGGTCGAGCGTACTCGCCAGCATAGACAGCCTTATGATGCAGTGCGTATTCTCGCCTGTCCTGATCCTCGCCCCCATGCCTATATCCATACCGAAGCCGGATAAGTTTTCAGACGTACTGAAACTGTTCATGGAAAGTATTTCTTTAAACATTACCCCGCCCATGGCTATATCCCAGAAAAATGACGACTTGTCGTATGGCAATGCGACCCACGTGTACTGCGGACCGATGAAGAATGTATGCCAGCAGTCGTCATACAACGAGCTATGGTAAAGCCTGTTGTACCTGTAAGTGAACATAAGGCCCAATGCGTGCTGTGCGTTGCCGAACACCACCGACGGGGTAGCCGTTACGTGCAGCGTCGGGCGGTTAATGTCCTGGCCCGGAGCTTCTTCGCCGATCAGCATCCCGGCCCCGCCCAGAATATCGAACCGGAATCCGGGTCGGCTCGCAGTCCCCAACGACTGCGCCGAGGCGATCGTCGACGACGCCAGTAACAATGACAAAACGGACAATATAATTCTGTTCATAATATAAATGGGTTAGGTTAACACCGCTAAAGGTAGTAAAAATTAAGGAAACCACATACAACTTTACACTAAACAAAAAATCGGCAACTAAATCGCAGGATCGATACCGTCTTGATCTTCGCGAGCGACAGACGAAGCTGACCGGAACGAAAATAAGTCGGGACGTGCCGAAGGCATGGCTAAATTTGCAGTTAGCGACCTAATTGACCTCGCGCCCACCCCACTGGCGCAAAGCGCCATGGGCGCGGAGGCCATGGGCGGCACACCGTCCGAAAAAGCAATGCAGTGAAAAAGAACCACCCCGGGGCAAGCTACGGGATATTGTAAAGACTGCGACTGCCTTGCGCAGTCGCAACATTAAGTTTCTTTTTGTTGCTGACGCCCGGCAAAACCCGCAAGCGGCATTTGCCCTCGCTGAAGCGCAACATTCCGCGGCTTGGCAATTCGTGCAGACCCCCGAAGCCGCGTTGTCAGGCCGAAGCTCGCGGTGGGATGATAGCAACGAAGTGAATAGCAGCCCTCCGCATGGCGGAGCTTCGGGCTGCCGACCTTCTGCGAAGGCCGAAAAACAAGCCGCTTAAAATACCTCCCGCTAAAATTCAGACCGATCCTGAATTTATCAAGCGCGACAAGCTGCGGGGAATTAACCCGTGGAGATTAAAAGAAGAGCCAATATCCGTCCCTTAATAAAATAAGTTTATCCGCAATACTACCCTTACAATGCAGTCTGCCGTCGGCGGTGGACATAGTTTCGCATTACAGCGCTTCGGGTGTGCATCGACCCTCCCGCTCTGTCGGAGAAAGCCGAAACGACCAGCTCGCCGCGTGGGGCTGCGGCGGACTGCCGGAGTCGCGTTAGCGACACCGTGAGATTGTAATGACTTATTCAAAAGTTAGGGGTATTTTGCAAATAAGCGTATAATAAAAGGGGCCACGCAGCCCCTTTTACACAAGTTTGCCGTTCACGGCGGTTATGCCCTTTTCGATTCTTTAATGTCGTCTATAGTGTCGCACAGGCGGTGGAACACGTCGTCTATCGACCCTGCCCCGTCCACTATGGCAACCCTGTCGGTCCTGGCGTAATAGTCGGCGACCACTTCCGTCATCTTGTGGTATATTTTCAGCCGGTTGCGTATGACTGCTTCGCCGCCGTCGTCGGCACGTCCGCTTTCGAGGCCGCGCAGAAGCAGGCGCCTTACCAGTTCTTCCTCCGGCGCGCAGAGGCAGATCATCTTATCTATCTTTATACCATGCTTTTCCATGATTTTCTCGAACGCCTCGGCCTGCGCGAGCGTGCGCGGGAAACCGTCGAAAATATTGCCGGCCGTGTCCTTGTGGCGCTCCACGAACTCCGCAACCATATCGACCACCAGTTCGTCGGGCGCGAGTTCGCCCCTGGAGATATAGTCTTCCATACTTTTCCCGAGCTTCGAGCCCGAAGCTATCTCCTGGCGGATTACCTCGCCGGTCGATATATGGTTCAGGCCATACCTCATCTTCAACATCTGGGCCTGTGTCCCTTTGCCCGCACCCGGCGCGCCGAAAAGGATTATATTCACACTGTCTTTTGCCATGAAAAACGCTGTTTTAAGCGTGCAAAAGTAAAACTTATATTTTGCCGAACAAAAACGTTCGCTATCTTTGTAACAAAACGTGAAAAAAATAACAAAATAATGGAAAAAGAGGGAAAAACACGCACTGAGATATCGGAATTGGGCGAGTTCGGGCTTATCGACAGGCTGACATGCAAATTCGGCAAGGTGAACGCAGGGACGCTCACGAGCGTGGGCGACGACGCCGCCGTGATCGGCACGGACGCCGGCAAGGCCATGTTGGTTTCGACCGACTTGTTCCTCGAAGGCATCGATTTCGACCTCGTGTATTTTCCGCTCAAACACCTCGGCTATAAGGTGGTGGTCGCCTCGGCGTCGGACATAATCGCCATGAACGCCATACCTGAGCAAATAACCGTTTCCATAGGCGTGTCGGCCAAACTGGGAGTGGAACAGCTCGAAGATTTCTACGAAGGCGTACGTTCGGCCTGCGAGGAGTATGGCATCGACCTCGTCGGCGGCGACACCTCGGCCTCGGTCAACGGATTCGTGGTAAGCGTCACAGCACTCGGTACTGCCGCGAAAGAAACCATAGCCTACCGCAGCGGAGCCAAACAGAACGACCTGATCTGCATCACGGGCGACCTCGGGTCGGCGTACATGGGACTGCACCTGCTGGAGCGTGAGAAGCGTGCTTTCGAAGGCCATCCCGATCCGCAGCCCAGATTCGAAGGCTACGAATACCTGCTTGGCCGCTACCTGCGCCCCACCCTGCGCAAAGACATCGTGGAAGATCTCGCGGCATCGAATCTTCAACCGACATCTATGATAGATATCTCGGACGGACTGGCGTCCGACCTGCTCCAGATATGCAAAAGTTCCGGTTGCGGTGCCCGCGTATACCTCGACCGCCTTCCCATTGCGCGTGAAACATACGCGCTTGCCGAAGAGCTGCGTGCCGACCCTGTTGTCGCCGCCCTCAACGGCGGGAACGACTACCAGTTGCTCTTTACCGTCCCGCTGGAAATGCGCGAGAAGATAGGCTCTGTGGGCGGCATCGACATCATCGGCCACATAACGGCCAAAAGTACAGGGGCGGCGCTCGTAACCCCCGACGGCGGCGAAGTGGCCATAACCGCCCCCGGGTTCAGGTAGGCTGCATCCGGAGTTCGCACTTCCTGGATGCCAACCACATATACAACTACGACTGCACAATTGCGAAGTACCGCACTGTCGGTATTTACCTGCGCCGACATAACAACATGTCGGTAGGGATGCCTCGTTATCGCCCGAATATGATGGCCCTCGGCGAAACCTCTATTGCACAGCCAACTAAAATTCCCGACCTTTGCCCTCTAACAAGCCAATAAATCATGAGGTTATCCGAACTTAAAACAGGCGATTCCGCTGTCATTCTCAAGGTGTTGGGCCACGGCGCCTTCCGCCGCCGCATCATGGAGATGGGATTCATCCACGGGAAGACAGTGACCGTCGAACTCAACGCCCCTCTCAAAGACCCCATCAAATACCGCATCATGGACTACGAAGTTTCGCTGCGGCGCAGCGAGGCGGCCATGATCGAGGTCATTACCGAGGAAGAAGCCATGCTGACGGAAAAAGACGGAGAAGAGATCCACGGCAGCGTAACCGACGACTACATCAAGCGCGCGGTAACCAAATCGAAGAAACAGATAAACATAGCCCTCGTTGGCAACCCGAACAGCGGCAAGACCTCGTTCTTCAACGCCGCCTCGGGCAGCAACGAGCATGTGGGCAATTACAGCGGCGTGACAGTGGATGCCAAACGCGGCCATTTCACTCACAAAGGATACAAGTTCGTCATCTACGACCTCCCCGGGACCTACGCCATGTCGGCCTACTCGCCGGAAGAGAAATACGTGCGCGCCCACCTCATCGACCACACCCCGGATATCGTGGTGAACGTCGTGGCGGCCTCGAACCTCGAACGCAACCTCTACCTCACCACCGACCTCATAGACATGGACGCCCCCACCGTGATGGCGCTCAATATGTACGACGAACTCGAACGCAGCGGCTCGAAACTCGACCACGAAACGCTTGGCGAGATGCTGGGCATGCCCATCGTGCCGACGGTGTCGCGCACGGGCAAAGGAGTCAAAGAGGTTTTCGACACGGTCATAGAACTCTACGAGAACCGCATAGAACCGAAGCATATCCACATAGTGCACGGCCCGGAGATGGAAGAGGCCATCGAGTCGCTCGGCAAATGCCTGAAAGAGGACGGCAGCATACAGGAGCATTTCTCCACCAGATTCCTCGCCACCAGGCTTCTGGAGAAGGACGCCGAGGTTGAAAAACTGCTGTCGGAGGAGAAAAAGTTCGGCCAATGGACGGAATACCGCGACAGGCTGGCCGAGAACATACAAAAGATCACCGGCGAGGACATCGAAACGATACTCACCAACGACAAATACGGTTTCATCGCCGGCGCCCTCAAGGAAACGTTCGTACCCGGACAGAGCGAGCAGATGCGCACGACGCAGATCATCGACTCGTTCGTGACGAACAAACTCTTCGGTTTCCCGGTGTTCATCCTGCTGATGTTCCTGATGTTCTGGGCTACGTTCGTGATCGGCAGCTACCCTATGGAGTGGATCGAAAGCGGCGTGGGAATGCTTGGCGACTGGATCAGCAACACCATGCCCGAGGGGATGCTCAAAGACCTTATCGTGGACGGGATAATCGGCGGGGTCGGCGGCGTGATCGTCTTCCTGCCCAACATCCTGATACTCTATCTGTTCATATCGTTCATGGAGGACTCGGGCTACATGGCGCGCGCGGCGTTCATCATGGACAAACTGATGCACCGCATGGGCCTGCACGGCAAATCGTTCATCCCGCTCATCATGGGCTTCGGGTGCGGCGTGCCGGCCATCATGGCCACACGCTCCATCGAGAGCCACAGCAGCCGCCTGATAACCATACTCATCAACCCGTTCATGTCGTGCAGCGCGCGCCTGCCGGTATACGCCATGCTCATCCCGGCGTTCTTCAAAGGCGACTTCACACGCACGCTCGTCATGATCGGCCTCTACGTACTCGGTATAGTGGTGGCTGTGATCACGGCCAAGCTGCTCCGCAAGTTCAAGTTCAAAAAGGACGAAACGCCTTTCGTGATGGAACTTCCGCCCTACCGCATCCCCACGGCGCGCGCCACGGTAAGGCACATGTGGGAGAAGGCCGCGCAGTACCTGCGCAAGATGGGGGGCATAATCCTCGTGGCCTCGATCGCCATCTGGTTCCTCAGCTACTTCCCGCGCTACGCAAGCCCGGAACGGCAACCGGTCAACACGGAGCTTGCCGCCGAAACAGGGCTCTCTGCCGAAACGCAGGCGACGGTTGCCGATGACGTTGTCATAAACGACCCCCTCGCAGGGCCGGACGGCACCGAAGCCGACGTCAGCCAAGAACCGGAAGAGGAAACCGTCAACCTCGAAAGCTATATGCAGCAGCGAGGTTCCTACATCGGGCGTGCCGGACTGTTCATCGAGCCTGTCATGAAGCCCCTCGGGTTCGACTGGAAAACGAGCGTGGCGCTGGTAACGGGCATGGCAGCCAAGGAGGTGGTGGTCAGCACGCTGGGCGTCCTGCACACCGAGGGCGACGACCCCTCGGAAACCCGTCTTGCCGAGAAACTCAAAGCTCCGGACCCCGTGACCGGTGCCCCGGGCATGACGGCGGCATCAGCACTCTCGCTTTTGGTATTCGTTTTGCTGTACTTCCCGTGCATCGCCGCAGTGGTGGCAATTACACGCGAGGCGGGCAGCTGGAAATGGGGGCTGTTCTCGTTCCTCTACAACACCGGCGTAGCGTGGGTGCTTGCATTCGTGACTTACAATATAAGTTCATTATTTTTATAAATTATGTTGCAGGAGGCGGTCGTATATATAATAGGTATCGTAGTGGCGGTCTGCATCGCCGTCTGGCTGTACCGTATAATAGTGCGGCGCAAAAACCCCTGTCTGGGATGCAGCGGATGCGACATCAAAGACATCTTCGAAGCCAAACGCAAAGACTGCACCCCGAAGAAAAAAAGCGGATGCGGGTGTGGCTGCGGCAGTTAGTCCTGCCGATCCGGCAATCGTTCAAAGACAAAATTTCATGTGAAAGGCGGTGCTGCAACGCACTGCTTTTTCTTTTATGCTTGTCCGCAGAAACACCCGCCGCCATTTCGTTTATCTGACAGTATGTTGTTTTTATCGGTCCTGCAAAGCGGGATCGGCAGCCCGCCGCCGCCCAATGCGGCGGACCGCTTAATTCGCCAAAGGCTCGCCCGCACCCTCCGCCGGCGGCAAACTGCACCTCTCAGGATTAATTCTTACGGTCAATCATTTTTCTTTTTTCGGACAACGCTGTCAAATCTTCATGTCAAATTATCAGGACGGGCACTGAGGCACATATTTTGCAATGATTTCCAAACAAACAGGCCATGGCGGTTTTCGGCACGCAGCCAGCGGAGGGCAAATCTAATCCGTCAGGAGAAAGATTTCAGCCATTCGCGCGGGGTGGCTGCGGGCTGACGGCCTTGCTATGCAAGGCCGATATAAAGCGTCACGGACAACAGGAACTCAAACAGCATTACGACATGAATATCAACAGTCTGACAATCAAAGCACAGGAAGCCCTCCAGCAGGCTTTCCAGATCGCCTCGGCCCGGTCGCAGCAGGCCGTGGAACCGATGCACATACTGGCCGCGATCATCGAGAACGACGACTCGCTCGCCTCTTTCCTCCTGAGCCGCGTGGGTGTAAATATAAAAACCTTGCGTGCGGAGGTGCAGAGCGCCGTCAATTCGCTCCCCACCGTTACGGGCGGCGGCGACCAGTTTTTCGCGCAGGCTTCGTCGCGTGTGATCCAGAAAGCGACCGATTTCACAAAAAATTTCGGCGACAAATACGCCTCGGTCGAACACCTGCTATTAGGCCTCGTGGCCGAGCCGGGCGACGCGTCGAAGCTGCTCAAGCACGCCGGGGCGACCGAAAAAGACATAGCGGCGGCCATCAAGGAGTTCCGCAAAGGCTCGACCGTAAGCAGCCAGACCGACGACCAGACGTTCGACGCGCTGGGCAAGTACGCCATGAACCTCAACGCCATGGCGCGCGAGGGAAAGCTCGACCCGGTTATCGGGCGCGACGAAGAGATAAGGCGCGTGCTTCAGATACTCTCGCGCCGCACGAAGAACAACCCCATCCTGGTCGGCGAACCGGGCGTGGGCAAGACCGCCATCGCCGAGGGCATCGCCCACCGCATCGTCGACGGCGACGTCCCCGAGAACCTCAAATCGAAGGTACTGTTCTCGCTCGACATGGGTGCGCTTGTGGCCGGCGCGAAGTACAAAGGCGAGTTCGAGGAGCGCCTCAAAGCCGTTGTGAAAGAGGTTATCGACAGCGAGGGCGAGATATTGCTTTTCATCGACGAGATCCACACGCTCGTGGGTGCCGGCGGCGGCGAGGGCGCGATGGACGCGGCGAATATCCTCAAACCGGCGCTCGCACGCGGCGAACTGCGCACAATCGGCGCGACGACCCTCAACGAATACCAGAAGTATTTCGAAAAGGACAAGGCGCTCGAACGCCGCTTCCAGATGGTCATGATCGACGAGCCTTCCACCGCCGACGCCATCTCCATCCTGCGCGGCCTGAAGGAACGCTACGAAAACCACCACTCCGTCCAGATCAAGGACGAGGCCATTGTTGCGGCGGTCGAGCTTTCGCACCGCTACATCACCTCGCGCTTCCTGCCCGACAAGGCCATCGACCTTATCGACGAGGCTGCCGCACGCCTGCGCATCGAGATGAACTCGGTGCCGGAAGAGATCGACCAGCTCGACCGCAAGGTGCGCCAGCTTGAGATAGAACGCGAGGCCATCCGCCGCGAGAACGACAAAACCCGCATCGAGGAACTCACCAAAGAGATAGACGAGCTCAACGCACAGCGCAACGAGATGCGGGCCAAGTGGCAGAGCGAACGCGACCTGCTCACCAAGATACAGCAGAAAAAGGAAGAGATCGAGCGGCTCAAAGTGCAGGCCAACGAAGCCGAGCGTCGGGGCGATTACGGCGCTGTGGCCGAGATCCGCTACGGCAAAATGAAGGCCGCCGAAGACGAAATTGCAAAACTTCAGGAAGAACTCAAGCATAACGAAGCCGACAAAAACTCGATGATCCGCGAGGAGGTCACGGCCGAAGACATTGCCGAGGTGGTCGCCAAGTGGACGGGCATACCCGTAAAGCGCATGCTTGCCAGCGAGCGCGAGAAACTCCTGCACATGGAGGAAGAGCTTCACAAACGGGTCGTGGGGCAGGACAGCGCCATCACGGCCATTTCGGATGCCGTGCGCCGCAGCCGTGCCGGGCTGCAGGACGCAAGCAAGCCAATAGGCTCGTTCATTTTCCTCGGCCCCACCGGGGTCGGCAAGACCGAGCTGGCCAAGGCCCTCGCCGAATTCCTGTTCAACGACGAGAACATGATGACGCGCATCGACATGAGCGAATACCAGGAGCGGCACGCCGTATCGCGCCTGATCGGGGCGCCTCCCGGATACGTGGGCTACGACGAGGGCGGCCAGCTCACCGAAGCCGTGCGCCGCAAACCCTACTCGGTAGTGCTGCTCGACGAGATCGAGAAAGCCCACCTCGATGTGTTCAACATCCTGTTGCAGGTGCTCGACGACGGCCGCCTGACCGACAACAAGGGCCGCACCGCCGACTTCCGCAACACTATTATCATAATGACCTCCAACATGGGCAGCAACGTCATTATGGATAACTTTGCGAATGCGCCGGACGGCAAAATTACGGAAGCGGTTATTGACAAAACCCGCGATGACGTTATCGAACTGCTGAAACAGGTTTTGAAACCCGAGTTCCTCAACCGCATCGACGAGATCGTGATGTTCACGCCGCTCACCAAAGACGACATACTGCGCATTGTGGATATCCAGATGGGGATCATCGGACGCCTGCTCTCCGACAACGGCATCACGCTCGAAGTTTCGGACAAGGCCAAGGCTTGGATCGCCGAAGAGGGCTACGACCCGCTGTACGGCGCGCGTCCGGTCAAGCGCACCATCCAGCGATACATCGTGAACGACCTGTCGAAGCAGATACTCGCGGGGACGGTCAACCGCGACAAGCCTATCACGATCGACGCCGACGCTGCCGGACTGGTGTTCAGCAACTAAGACGGGCGGCCCGGGTGGATTTTTCACATCCAAATCCACGGGACGCCGAAAACGAAGACAGGGGGAAATACTCCCTGTCTTTTTTGTGTTTATATGCAATAGACCCCTGCACGACAAGCGAAACGAACTACACATGGTGCGCTACACGCGCGGCATCATGACTGGTGCGTTTGGCGGCTTGCCTATGGTAAGCCCTGCAGCCAGCCGCATGTCGCGGAAAGTTAACCGCACTTCATTTGTTTTCTTTCTCGCAACTCGGCAGAGTCCAGACCAGTTTGACCCCGCTCTCGCTCGCAACGTCGGTTCGGGCGCCCCTGCCCTCCTTGGAGGTGCCTGACGGCCTCCATTGAAGCCCGAAAAAGATTAATGGGGATAATACAGTAAAAAATAGAGTCGGGATATCACCCGACTCTATTTTTATCAATGCATCTCCGCCGCCCTACCTGATCAGTTTTTCAAGCAGGTTTGAGCATGCGTCTTCGAGTATGTCGAGCACATATTCGAAGCCGTCTCGGCCCTCATAATATGGGTCGGGGACGTGGTCGATATCGAAGCGGCGGCAGTAGTCGGTCATGCGTTCGACCTTCTCCACCGATTCGCGGCCGGGAGCCAGGCGGCACACGTTCTCATAGTTCGAATCGTCCATCGTCAGGATGAGGTCGAACGCATCGAAATCGGCCGCGGTTATCCGGCGCGAACGGTGGTCGAGATCGTATCCCCTCCTCGAAGCGGCCTCGCGCATGCGGCTGTCGGGCAGGCTCCCGGTATGGCCGCCATACGTCCCGGCGGAATCTATAAGCAACCTGCCTTCCAAACCCTTTTCGGCGGCCATACGGCGCATTATCCCGTCCGCAGCAGGGGAGCGGCAGATATTGCCCAAACACACGAACAGTATCCTTTTCTTATCGTCCATCACCCAAGTCATTACTCCACTATCTTGTTGCCGATAAAATACTGCTCCAAAGGCACTACCGACGCGGCGTCCTTCAGCAGTACGTTTTTGTCCCTGTCCAGCAGGTAGAGGCTGGGAATGGCCTTCAGGTCGTATGTTTCGTTGCCGCGCATATCCAGCGATTCGTCGTAGCCGTTGATCCATGCCGCCGGCATCTTCGGCAAATGATTGCGCCAGGCGGTTATATCCTCGTCCGGGTACACGGCGAAAATCTTCAGGGTTCCGTCGGCGAACAGTTGCGTTATCACGGGGGAAGCGACCAGCTGGGCCGTAACCTCGGCACACGCGCTGCAATCGGGATTGTTTATATACAATATGGTATATTCGGCCTTGACGCCATGGAGCGTGGTTTTCGACCCGTTGCCCGTGCGGATCGAGATGTCGGTCGCCTTTTGGCGGGGACGGTTCTTCAGAGCCATTTCCAGCTGCGACTGCGGGCGGAGTTTTTCGTACTCGTCCAACTTATCCGAATTCACGATGAATTCGAGCACCGGTATATAAAGCTCCTCGTTGCGCATGGGCGAGTTCGGCTCATAAAGGTAGCGCTCATACAACCGCGTGAACCTGTCGAACATGGCCGGTTCCACCTGGGCCTTGCCGAGCATATCCCGGACAGACCTGCCGCTCAGATCAGACGGCATGGCCTGAAGAAGGGCGATATAATCGACGAACGCCTGTTCCAGCACATCGTCATGGCTAAGTGCGGTGGTGTCAGAGAAGTCAAGCCCGTCCCAGTAATGCACAGCGACGTACTCCGCCCTCTGCTGTCCGGTCGTGAACACGGCCGGTATCTCCGGTTTTTTTATTTCGAACGCTTTTGGTGCGGCATTGTTTTTGCTGCCGCTGCCACACGAATAAAGGCAAAACGACGCAACTATTACAACGCCTGCCAGTTTCATAAGATATCCGGCCAGCGGCGCACTTTCAAGTTTTGTCCTCATGTTAAGAAAGATTTAATTCAAAGACGAAAGGTAGGCAAAACTTGTATTTATCACAAATTTTACCTATATTCGTATTAGTGCAACTTAATTTTTAAAACATCTTACCGATTATGAAAAAAATTATTTTAGCAGCGGCGGCACTCGCGATGTGCTGTGCAACAACCCTTTCAGCCCAATCGTTCGACTGGGGTATCAAAGGCGGGCTCAATCTGGCAGACGTCACCAAATTTGACGACGCCGGGATGAAACCGACTTTTTACGTCGGTGCGTTCGCCAACTTCCAGGTTATAGACGACATCCTCGACATCCAGCCCGAGTTGGTGTATTCGCGCCAGGGATGGAAAGACGGTGACATTTACGGGAGATTGAACTACCTAAACATCCCTGTCCTCGCCAAACTGCACCTTGCCGACAAGCTCACGCTCGACCTCGGCCCACAATTCGGTATTTTGCTCGATGCCAAAACCAAAGTTGAAATAAACGGCAGTTCGGTTAAAAGAGATATCGACGACGTTAAAAATTTCGACGTTTCTTTCGCCATGGGCCTCAGCTACCGCGTAATCCATGCAATGGACATATCGGCACGTTACAACCTCGGCCTTACCAAGCTCGGCGACCATAGCGACTCGAAAAACAGCGTCATCCAGCTCGGCGTAGGCTACTGGTGGTAAGGGATTAATTTCCATTATGTACTAAAAACACAGCCAATATGGCTGTGTTTTTTTGTTTATACCACCTAATTTTGTCCCTCGATCAAATCTCGACCATGCATGCCAAGAACTGGCAAATGATTAAAAAACTTAGAAAACCCGAAAACTTTTTTTGTTTTTCAAGTTTTCATATATCTTTGCACGGTAATAAATACCGCGACATGAGGGAACACATTATCAAAGAGACCACGAAGTTATTTGTGCAGCATGGGTTGAAAGCCATCCGCATGGATGACATAGCCTCGCAATTAGGCATCTCGAAACGGACAATCTACGAGATATTCAGCGATAAGGAAACGTTGATATACGATTGCATGGTCTGCCACCACGACCAGATCCATAAGGAAAAAATGGACAAGATGTCGAAGGCCGGCAATATCATAGAAGAATTCGTGCTGCTTTTCGACAACTGGGACGAAGAGATCGACGCCAACTACAAACTCATGATGAGCCTCAAGAAGTTCTACCCCAACATCCACCGGCGGATAGTTGACGGCTGTTCCCGGGCGGGATTCGACAGCCTCAGGGAGAAACTGAAGGCAGGCGTCGACCAGGGATACCTGCTGAAAGATGTGAACTACGAGCTGGCCGTTTCTGTCTTCACCTACTCGATTTACGGCATTATATCCAACCAAACGGCCATACTGCCCAGCGACGTTTCGGAGAAAGAGGCGTTCAAATATGTCATCGTTTATTTCTTCCGCGGCATAGCGACGGAGAAAGGGCGCAAACTGATAGACGAATATCTGGAAAAATAGATAATACAATTTAAGTGATGGCAAAGACAATGAAGAAAAGTGTGATGATGTGCCTCGCGGCGGTCCTGTGCTGGGGAGCCGCGGCACAGGAACCGGTCGTCGAACTCGACCTGGCGACGGCTATAGGCATAGCCCTGGACGAGAACCCGATCATAAAAGTAGCGAACATGGAGATCGAACGGCAGAAATACGTGCGCCGGGAAACCATCGGCAACCACCTGCCACAGGTAAACGCCGTCGGGCAGTATACCCGCGCCATCAAGAAGAGCGACATGGGCGGCGGGGTATCGTTCGACCCTGACAACAGCGTATCGGGACAGGCTTCGGTAGCCCTTCCGCTGTTCGTTCCGGCCGTCTACAAAACGCTCAAGCTCAACGACGAACAGATGAGGGCGGCCGTAGAGGATGCGCGCGGATCGAAGCTGACGCTCGTGAACGAAGTGAAGAAAGCGTACTATAACATACTGCTGAGCGAAGAGTCGCTTGCGGTACTCAGGTCGAGCGAGGAAACGATCACGCAAACAGTCAACGACGTCAAGACCAAGTTCGACGCGGGACTGGCTTCGGAATACGACTATATCTCGGCAAGCGTGCAGCTCAGCAACCTCCAACCGTCGATAATCGAGGCTACCAACGCCATCGAGATATCCAAGAAGATGCTGAAGATGTACCTGGGGCTTCCGCTTTCGACAGGGATCGAGGTCAGCGGCAACCTCAACGATTTCGCACTGGTAAATACCCAAAATATGTTCGACGGGGCGGGCGACCTTTCGGGCAACAACGAACTGAGGGCTATGGACATCCAGCTCGACGTAATGCAGCGCACGCTCGAAGTGGCACGCACACAGCGCATGCCGACCCTCTCGGGATTCGGCAACTTCAGCATCAGCGGACGCGACCCCATCTCTTTCGCGGGCTTCGGGGGCGGCGGATCGACCGATTTCCTTTGGGCCTACCCCATCTCGGCGGGCGTGAACATATCGATCCCAATATTCGCCGGCCTGACCAAGGTGAACAAAGAGAAACAGATCAAAAATAACATCGGGCAGCTGCAACTCCAGCGCGACTACCTCGAAGAAAGCGTCAACGTGCGCCTCGAAAGCGCTATGAACGTCGTGGTAGGCGCCGAAGCAAGGATGCAGGCCAATAAGGTTACCATGGGCCAGGCCCAGAAAGGCTACGACATCAGCCGCACCCGTTACGACGCCGGAATGGGCACGATGCTTGAGGTAAACAGCGCACAGCTGCAACTCACGCAGGTCAAGCTGAGTTATACGCAAGCCATGTACGAATACCTGCTGGCACAGGCCGACTACGACAACATCCTGGGGAAAGAAAACGAAATAAACTAAAAAACAACAGATAACGAAATGAGAAAGAGCTATTTAATCGGCATGGCGCTGGCAGCCGCGGTTGCGGTGATGCCGGGATGCAAAGGCAAAAAGACCGACGCCGTGCAGCAGGACAGTGTGAAGAAGGTTTTGGTCACCACCAAGGCGGCAGTGTTGGAGAGCGTGCCGCAGACCGCCGAGTTCACAAGCAACATCAAGGGATTCAAAGAGAACGATATCGCCCCCACGATGCCCGTGCGCATCGAGAAGATCCTGGCCGATGTCGGCGACAGGGTCAGGAAAGGCCAACTGCTGGTAATGATGGACCCTACCCAGTTGAACACCACAAGCGTTCAGCTGGCCAATACCGAGGCCGATTACAACAGGATAAAGAAAGTGTACGAAGCTGGCGGCATCAGCAAACAGCAGATGGACGCCATCGAAACACAACTCTCGGTATTGCGTGACACGTATAACAACCTGCTCGTAAACACCGAACTGCGCAGTCCGATAGACGGCGTGGTCACGGCCAGGAACTACGACCCGGGCAACGTCTACGGCGGCCAGAAACCGGTGCTTACCGTCATGCAGATCGACCAGGTGAAGGTTTCGGTGTCGATATCGGAAAAATACTTCCCGAACGTCAAGCTCGGCATGCCGGCAGCCATAAGGGCGGAGATGTATGCCGACAAGGTCTTCGAAGGCAAGGTGACGCTTATCTCCCCGGCCATCGACGCCGCTACGCGCACCTTCAACGTTGAGATCACGATCCCCAACGGTTCGCTCGAACTGCGTCCGGGCATGTTCTCGCGCACGACGCTCAACTTCGGATCGGTCGAGGGCGTCATGGTCGAAGACGTCTCCATCCAGAAACAGGTCGGGACGAACGAAAAATACGTGTATGTTGTCGAGGACGGCAAAGCCGTGCGCAGGCAGGTCACTACCGGCGTGCAGGTCGGCAGCGGGATCAACATATTGACCGGCGTGGACGCGGGCGACGAGGTGGTACTCACAGGCATATCGCGCCTTACGAACGGTTCGGAAGTAGAAGTTGCAAAATAACAGGAACAACAGAAAGCCATTGAGATGAAATTATATGAATCAGCGGTCCGGAAACCGGTATCGACCATATTGATATTCATCGGGGTTATCATAATCGGGGCGTTCTCGCTGAAGAACCTCGCTATAGATATGTACCCCGATATGGATATCCCGTACCTTAGCGTCATCACCTCCTACCCGGGTGCCAACGCTTCGGAAATAGAGACCAACATTACCCGTGTCCTTGAGGACAACCTCAACACGGTGGACAACCTCAAGAAGCTCACATCCACTTCGAGCGACGAGATGTCGATGATCACCCTCCAGATGGAATGGGGTTCCGACCTCGACCAGGCCTCCAACGATATCAGGGATGTTCTGAGCAGGATCACCGACTTCCTGCCCGACGGGGCCGACTCGCCCATCCTGTTCAAGTTCAGCAGCTCGATGATCCCGGTAATGGTGCTGGCGGTAACGGCCGACGAAAGCTATTCGGGGCTGTACAAACTGCTTGACGAAAAACTGGTCAACGTACTCAACCGTATCGACGGCGTGGGTTCCGTGACCATGTTCGGCGAGCCGATACGCGAGATCCAGGTTAATGTAGACCCCCTGAAGATCGAGGCCTACAACCTGACCGTAGAGCAGATAGGCAACATCATCCGCGCCGAGAACTCCAACATCCCCGCCGGTGCCATCGACATAGGCAGCAACCGCTTCAACATCAAAGCCGACGGGGAATTCACATCGAGCGAAGACCTCTACGACATAGTGGTTTCGAATGCCGGAGGCCGCACCATCATGCTCAAGGACGTGGCCGAGATAAAGGATACGATCGAGAAGATGACCATCGACGAACGTATCAACGGCAAGCACGGCGTGCGTGTCCTCGTCCAGAAACAATCGGGTTCAAACAGCGTGGCCATAGTCGAGGCCGTCAACGCGGAGCTGGAGAAGATCAAAACGACGCTTCCGGGCGACGTTACGATGGATGTCGTTTTCGACTCCTCGGAGTCGATCGTCGACAGTATAAGCTCCCTGAGCGAAACCGTGATGTACGCGTTCCTGTTCGTGATACTCGTCGTGCTTTTCTTCCTCGGGCGCTGGCGGGCGACGCTTATAATCTGCCTCACGATCCCCATATCGCTCATCACGGCCTTTATCTTCCTCTACGGCACGGGCAGTACGCTCAACATCATATCGCTCTCGTCGCTATCCATAGCGATAGGTATGGTGGTGGACGACGCCATCGTGGTACTTGAGAACATTACCAAGCACCTCGAACGCGGCAGCACCCCGAAAGAGGCGGCGATTTACGCCACTAACGAGGTGTGGCTCGCGGTTATCGCCACGACGCTCGTGATCGTCGCGGTGTTCATGCCCATGACACTGGTTTCGGGTATGGCAGGCATCATGTTCAGGGAGCTGGGATGGCTCGTGACCATAGTTGTCGTCATGTCGACGTTAGCGGCCATAACGCTCACGCCCATGCTCTCGGCAATGATGCTCAAAGCGGAAACGAAACACGAATACAAAGGACTGGGCGTGATATTCAAGCCAATCGACAAGTTCCTCGACAGGCTCGACGAAGGCTACGCGAAACTGCTTACGTGGGCCGTGCGCCACAAGACAATCGTAATCACATCTATTTTCGGGATGTTCTTTGCCAGCGTGGGCGTATTCATGATGGGCGTCATTCCTTTCGAATTCATGCCTGCTTCCGACACAAGCATGATCTCTATGAACGTGCAGCTGCAACAGAACCTCAACGTGGACTACACCGTCAAAACGGCACGCAAGATAGACAGCCTCATAAGCGCCAAGTACCCCGAAATCTATATAGTATCGACCAGTGCCGGGGAGTCGAGCAACGCACAGGCGCGCATGTTCAACTCCGATGCAGGGTCATACGTGATCAATTACATGATGCGCCTGACCAAGCCGCACGAACGCGAACGTTCGATGTTCCTTATTTCGGACCAGCTTCGCGCGGACCTCGCTAAAATGCCGGAGATCAGGCAGTCTACCGTAATCCCGGGCGGCGACAGGGGAGGCAGCATGGGAGGCGTGAGCGGCATCTCGCTGAAGGTGTTCGGGCAGGACCTCAACGTCACCAACGACGTCGCCGTTGACCTCAAGGAGAAGATCTCGGCGCTTTCCACCACCCGCGACGTGAAGCTCTCGCGCGATGATATGAGGCCGGAATACAACGTGGTGTTCGACCGCGACAAACTTGCGCTCTACGGGCTGAACAGCACGACTGCGGCAACCGCCATACGTAACCGCATGAACGGCCTCGACGCCTCGAAATACCGCGAGGACGGCGACGAATACGACATCGTCGTGCGCTACGGCGAAGCGTTCCGCACCTCGTTCGAGGATATAGAGAACATCACGATCTACGGCGCACAGGGGCAACCCATCAAGATCAAGGACGTGGCCGTGATCACTGAAGAGTTCGCGCCCCCGGCGATCGAGAGGGAGAACAGGCAAAGGGTCGTGTCGGTCGAAGTGGCCCTCGGGGAAGGCGTGGCCCTCGGTACGGCCGTGGAAGAGATCAACACGAAAGTGCTGGAAGGTTATGAAACACCCGACGGCGTATACCTCGAAATGGGCGGCAGCGTGGAAGACCAGCAGGACTCTTTCGGCGACCTCGGAACCCTGCTCCTGCTCATCATAATCCTTGTCTATATCGTGATGGCGACCCAGTTCGAATCGTTCCTCATGCCGCTGATCATCATGATTACGGTAATTCCGGCCTTTACGGGAGTGATACTGGCGCTCTGGATGACCAATACGCCGCTCAGTATCATAGCATTCCTCGGAGCGATAATGCTCGTCGGCATCGTGGTGAAGAACGGTATCGTGATGGTCGACTACACCAACCTGCTGCGCGAACGGGGCAGCGCCATCAACCAAGCCGTTGTGGCTTCGGGTAAGAGCCGTCTGCGCCCTGTACTAATGACCTCGCTCACCACGATCCTCGGTATGCTTCCCTTGGCAATAGGCGGCGGCGAAGGCTCCGAAATGTGGCAGCCCATGGGTATCGCCATCATCGGCGGCCTCACGTTCTCCACAATGCTGACGCTGATCCTCGTTCCCTGTTTATACTCGGCATTCAAGGCCGGAGGACTGAGAAGGGAGAAGAAAGCGCTCCGCAGCGAACGAAAGGAAGAAAAGCGCAAACGCAGCGAATTCCAGGAAGCAAAAGCCATTAAATAATCAAGAACTAACTCATACAGCTATGAAAGCGATATTCATATCATACAACAAGGCCCTGAGCGAGCGTGTCATAGAAACGCTCGACCGCGCCCACGCGAGGGGCTTCACGCGCTGGGAAGACATACAGGGTCGCGGAAGCTTCGACGGCGAACCGCACCTGGGCAGCCACGCGTGGCCCTCGGTCAACGTAGCCACCCTGACCATGGTCGCCGACAACAAAGTCCAGCCGATACTCGACGACCTGCGTTTTATCGACCAGCAAGCCCCGCAGCACGGCCTGCGCGCATTCGTCTGGGACATCACCGGCGAAATGTAAACGGCCAAGCCGTTCACAAGAGGCCTCCATTCCGGGGGCCTCTTTGTTTATATACAGGGGATTGATGACGCACTTGCAGAAAATTTTTATATCTTTGCCCCAACACAAACTTTAAAATCACGACTTAATGAAACTGCTCGAAGGAAAAGTGGCTATCGTTACCGGGGCCGCACGCGGCATCGGGAAAGCCATCGCGATAAAATTCGCATCGGAAGGCGCGGATGTCGCATTTACCGACCTCTCGATAGACGATAACGCCAAGGCTACCGAAAAAGAGATAACGGCAATGGGCGTAAAATGTAAAGGTTACGCGTCGAACGCGGCTAATTTCGAGGATACCGCGAAAGTGGTAGCCCAGATCGCGGAAGAGTTCGGCCGCATAGACGTACTCGTGAACAACGCGGGCATCACACGCGACGGAGCCATCAAGCGTATGACCGAAGACCAGTGGGATATGGTTATCAACATCAACCTCAAATCGGCCTTCAACTTCATCCACGCCGTGCAGCCCATCATGTTCAAGCAGAAGGGCGGCAGCATCATCAACATGTCATCGGTGGTTGGCGTACATGGCAACGCGAACCAGTGCAACTATTCGGCTTCGAAAGCCGGTATGATCGGCCTCGCGAAATCGATGGCATTGGAACTCGGCCCGCGCAACATCCGCGCGAACGCAGTAGCCCCGGGCTTTATACTTACCGAAATGACCGACGTACTCCCGCAGGAGGTAAAAGACGCATGGAACCAGCGCATTCCGCTTCGCCGCGGAGGCACGACGGAAGACGTGGCTAACGTCTGCCTGTTCCTCGCGAGTGACATGTCGGCATACGTGAGCGGCCAGGTTATCCAGGTCGACGGCGCGATGAATACCTGATAAAGACTTCAAGCATAAAAAAGCAGACCCCAAGGGGTCTGCTTTTTTTGTATCGTTAGGGCTTGGCGTTATGCTTCAGCCTGTTGCGCAAATAACTCCGGCCTACTCCACCGTAACCGATTTGGCGAGGTTGCGCGGCTGGTCAACGTCGCGGCCCTTGTTCACCGCGATGTAATACGCGAGCAACTGCAAAGGCACCGACACCACTATCGGCATCAGGCACTCCGGGGCCTCCGGCACCGTTATGCAGTAGTCGGCGATCTCGCGCACCTGAGTGTCGTCCTCGGACACGATGGCGATTATACGGCCGTTGCGGGCCTTGATCTCCTGTATGTTACTGACAGTCTTGTCGTAAATATTGTTGGCCGTGGCAATCACCACCACCGGCATCTCGGAATCGATCAGAGCAATAGGGCCGTGTTTCATTTCGGCGGCCGGATAGCCTTCGGCATGGATATACGATATCTCCTTGAGCTTCAGCGCGCCCTCCAATGCTGCCGGGTAGTTGTACCCGCGGCCGAGGTATATGAAATTATGGGCGTATGTGAATATTTTGGAAAGGTCCTGTATCTGGGCGTCGAGCTTCAGGGTTTTCGCCACGAGTTTCGGCAACTGCAACAGACCGTGAGCGACCTGAGAGAACTCCGTCTGAGGTATCAGGCCTTTTTCCTTGGCAAGCGTCAGCGCCACCATGGCCATAACCGTGACCTGTCCGGTGAACGCCTTGGTCGAGGCCACCCCTATCTCGGGCCCTACGTGTATGTACGCCCCCGAATCGGTTGCGCGGGCGATGGACGATCCCACCACGTTGCATATACCGAATATGAACGCGCCTTTCTGCTTGGCGATCTCGATTGCAGCCAGCGTATCGGCCGTTTCACCCGACTGCGACACCGCGATAACCACATCGTCCGGGTAGATGACAGGATTCCTGTACCTGAATTCCGATGCGTATTCGACCTCCACCGGGATCCTGCACATATCTTCTATGAGGTGTTCGCCGATTAGCGACGCGTGCCAGGATGTACCGCATGCTACAAAAATTATACGTCTGGCGTTCAGGAATTTTTCCTTGTTCGCCAATACGCCGGAGAGCCCGACATCCGTGCCGTCCGCGCTGACCCTGCCGCGGATACAGTCCTTGATCGTATTCGGCTGTTCGTGTATCTCCTTGAGCATGAAGTGAGGATAGCCGCCTTTTTCGAGTTGGCTTATGCTCAGTTCCAGTTTCTCGACGCCTATTTCCGCCTCGACATTGTCCAGGTTCACCACTTTCAGCGGCTTGTGGCTGTTTATCAGGGCCATTTCGCCGTCGTTGATATAGACCACCTGATCGGTGTACTCTACGATGGGCGTAGCGTCCGAGGCGAGGAAAAATTCGTGGTCGCCAACGCCAACAACAAGCGGACTGCTCTTTCGTGCCGCTATTATCTCGTCGTAATTCCCTTTTTCGATAACGGCGATGGCGTATGCGCCGACCACCCTTTTGAGCGCCGACTGCACGGCTTCGAACAGCGTACAGTTGGTCGTGGATTTTATGTATTCTATCAGTTGCACCAGCACTTCGGTGTCGGTGCAACTCTGGAAGCTGTATCCGTTCTCGATAAGCGCCTCTTTCAGTACGGCGTAATTTTCGATTATTCCGTTGTGTATCAGGGCGATATTCTTGGACTCGGAGTAATGCGGATGGGCGTTGACATCGTTGGGTTCGCCATGCGTCGCCCAACGCGTATGGGCTATCCCCACCGTCCCAGATATGTCCTTGTCCTGGGTATAACACTCAAGGTCGGCGACTTTACCTTTGCATTTATATACATTCAGTTCGCCCTTCGGGTTGACTATCGCCACCCCGGCGCTGTCGTATCCGCGATATTCGAGCCTGTGAAGCCCTTTAATTAAGATGGGGTAAGCGTCGCGCTTCCCCACATATCCTACGATTCCGCACATTATTGGTTGAAATATTTATATACAAATATAATAAAATAACTGACGCGCGCCTACATACAATTACAACAACGCCAAATAAGCGGAATTTTGTTTGATTTCATGCGGTTTTGAAAAAAATTTATCAAACGCTTTGAGATTCTCTTTTTTACTATATATTTGCATCGTAGAAGAAAGTGTTTATTTTTTGTAATATTTATTACTTTTCATAAAACAAAAGGCAATAACAGAAATTAAACGCGCAACACATTGACAATAAATAAATTAAAAACCAGCACCGGCGCATGCCGGGGTTGAAAACGATAGAAAAATGAAAATTACAGGCCAACCAAAAGCGTTTCTGAGCAACGAAGCAAAGCAGATGCTGAATCTGTACCAATCGTTAGGCGAAAGGGCGGAAATATTCCTTCCGCGCCATATTTTCGACAACCTCACAAACTTCGTCAAACTCTGCATGGATGAACCGGACGATCCCGCAAAACAGCAGGCGGAGATCAACCAGTACCTCCTGAAATTCCGCGAAGACATCCCCGGATACGTGGACGTTTCGCTCATGCTCATCCCTCACAACGACTCTAAAGCGTTCGAACTCAGCGCCAAACGCGGTCAGTTCGTAAAACGCATCAACGATGTGATCGATACCGACGCTACGACCCCTGAATTCCGCAAACCGCTCGTAAACATACGTAACACACACGACTTCTCGGTGGGTACGCCTCCCGTGACCGACCGTCATATCGAATTCATGTCGCAACTCCAGCTCGGCGGCCATGTGCGCGACCTGCGCAAATACCGCGACGTGATCGGCGTAACGGGCGACATCAACGAGGCCCATTGGAACTACATGATGGACACCCTGGAACAGATGATAAGCCAGAGTACCCACTACACCACCGCGGCGGAAAAGCAGGACTTCCTGAACCGCAGCTGCTGGACTGTTAACTTCAAGGGGCTCAACGGCATGATCCGCACCATCGTTTCGGGCAACGCCGACAAAGCGGTGGAGCTGCTCAAGGGCGACGTGTTCGGCAAGGCTGCCGTGGTGGTTTGCGACACACCCGACCCTAAGGAGCTGTTCGAGAAGATGATGGCCGATACCACGAGCGTTTTTGTGGTAAAGGTTCCGCACGCGCGCATCAACCACTACGCGGGCCCGGAATGGTTCCCGCTGTTGACCCGCCTTATCATTGTGGACGACTCGAAAGAATCGCGCAGCTCGAACACTTCGCTCGTATTCGCGTTCCACAACGGCATAATCAATACTCTCAACAAGGTACACACCAAGAAATTAGGTTCGGCGGCCAACACCCAGCTCAACCTGCGCCTCATACTTGAAAACGTAAACGAAAGCTACCTGCGCGAGTTCCGCGAGAAGATCGAGAACCAGATCGTAATCTACGGCCAGGAACTCGACGCCATGCTCAGGGAGCAGACCGGCAGCAGCGACGACATGGACAAGCGCATCACGCTGTTCAAGCTCGACGCTTTCTCGCGCCAGCTGGTGCAGGATAAATTCTCGCTCGAAAAACTCCGCGACTTTATCTTCTTCCTCGAAAATTGCCACAAACCGGAGAGCAAACAGGTTCAAACACAGGAACTTATCGACGAGTTCGAAAGCCGCATGAACGACTATTTCTATGGCGGCAACAAACTTATCGACATCGTCACCATCCTCGAAGGGGGCGGCCGCAACCAGATCCGCACCTTCGGGCAGTACCTCCGCGGCCGCGCGGTGGGCAGCCCCAATAGCAAGGTGCTGTATGCCTGCAAACTGATACTCGACATCATCCCGAGCACATACGAGCGCACGCTCCACAACCATTTCCACAAGAACTTCGGCATCAACCTGTTCCTCGAAAGGTACAAGGAGTACATCTCGAAGATCGGCAAGGACGCCGACAACAAGGGACGTTTCGAGAAGTTCCTCATCGACCTGGGCATCCGCGACAAGTATTTCGCGCTCAGCGAGGAGGACAAGGATATCGTGAAGAAATTCCTTTCGGCGCTCGGCAACCTCGATCAGACTTCCATCTCGGACTCGGTGCAGATGATCATCCGCGACCTGCTGTTCAACCCGAACGGCAAGCCGAAACCATACATTATATATAACGCGCAACAGGCGTGGGAGTACAAAGACCTGCTGCCCGACGACGTGTTCGACATCAATCCGTTCGACATCGAGATCGAGAACCTCGAAGACGGCCGCATGGCCTATGAACGCCTGACAGACAGACTATTGCGCATCAAATCCACCCTCGCCCTGTTCGACGAGAGCGGATCGCTGTGGGACCTGTTCTGCGAGAACACGACCATCCTCATCAACGACCCTAACAACCCGACAGGGTTCACCGACGTCAACACCGAGCCTGTGAACAACTTCCTGAAGTTCATGAACAGCTCGAAGATCACGCTGTTCCTCGACGAGGCCTATGCCGAAAGCGTGACCGTGGCCGACAAGGAAATGCCGAAGTGGAGGACCATCTCGCGCTACATAATGAACAACATAAACGCGCAGAGCCGCATCAAGGCCATCTCGTCGCTGTCGACCACCAAGAACCTTTGCGCTACGGGCGAACGCCTCGGCGCCATCGCCACCACACCGCAGGCGGCAGAGTTCGCCAAGTTCGCACGCAAATGCAACAGCGCCGAACACGGCAACAACAACTCGCTGCTGATGCTCAACAATGCGCTCGAAACCGCACAGGAAGCAAAGTGCATCAAGGACACAATCGAGGCGAAACTCCCAAAGAACGCTTCGAGGACCAACATCCGCAAGTGTCTCGTTGGCTATATCAAGCAGCAGATCGAGAAGACCGAGCAGTACAACGTGAAGAGCAAGGGCAGCCAGCTCCACAAAACGGCAGGCTTCGAGGGTTCGCCGCTCTACCTGTTCCTGCTCACAGAACTCAAGGCGCTCGACAAGCTCGACGTGCTGGGCCTTCCGGACGACTTCAAATACAACGACGAGCCGTTCTTCAGCTACTGGCAAGGCAAGCTGGTCAAGAACCTCAACCGCTTCCGTGTGAACAAGAACTTCCGCGAGGAATCGCTGAAGCGCCTGAGCATGTCGAAGGAACTGGCGGCAAAAGTCATCGCCGACTACAAGACCGACGCCATCGAGGTACTCGACTCTGACGGCACATACCTGTTCGACCTGCGTATCAAGGGCGAACCGTCGTACGCCGACATGCTCACCTTCTGCAAGGGGCTGTCGCAGTCGCGCGGTATCGCGCTTGTTCCTTATCCCACCGGGCTTGTGCGCTTCTCGGCGGGCGGATACATCAAGGACAGCAAAGAAAGCCGCAAGATATTCGCGGCCGAGATCGAAGACGCCATCGCCATATTCGTGAAATACTGGCTCCGGTTCGCCGAACAGCGTGCCGACGCGGCCAACAAGGAGGTCGAAACGCGCGACCTGGTGGCAAACATGTTCAACATCAAGAAGAACAGCGTTTTCATCAGCACCATCATCGCCGACTACGAAAAATCGGCGAAATACGCCAAGGACAAAGCCCCGTCGCTCCAGATACGCGACGTGCGCACGCTTTACCACACCTCGCCCGAGAAGAGCGGTGTAACTATCACAACCATCGGACGTTCGCCCAACTCGGTGATCGAGCTCCACGGCGACCTGATCGGCTCGTGCAAGGACGTGTTCGAATTCATCCGCAGCACGGCGTTCACCAAAATATATGAGAACCTGCTTGCGCAGATTTACAAAAACATCCCGGCCATCGCCGACCTCGACTTCAATACCGTAAGTTCAAGGTATTCGAAAGCCGTGATACTCAAATACATCACCAACAAGCGTACGTTCCAGCCGAACAACCACGTACTGGACGATCCGGAGGAGATGAACGTCATGCGCGAGGTGTTGATCGAAATGGAAAACCTGTTGTTCTCGGACAGCAAGATGAAGATCGCCGCGGTGTGCGCCACGGGCGACCCGGCCCTCGACAAGGCCAAACTCGAAGGCATCAACTCGATCATCAAGAAATATATCAGCGAGATCCTGCTCCACTTCAACCTTCCGTTCGAGAAAGAAAGCCTCGAACCGAGCCGCCGCCAGATCATCAACACGGCCGGCCAGTGCTTCGAGCAGCTCACGGGCCTCAAACTCAAGGACCTGAACCTGAACATCTGGATAAACGAGTTCGTGACGAACCTGCGCGAAAAGCCGGAATTCAACGACATCCTGCTCTCGGACAAGAGCATCGGCTACATCCTCGACGCTGTCGCCAGGGGCATCGACCGTTCGGACGACATAAAGGACAAGATACTCTACCTCTACCTGCTGGACAACGACAACTCGTTCTACAACATGGTGATGGAGCGCCTGCGTTACTTCAGCGACCGCATCAACGAAATGGAAGACGGCGAGCAGAAAATGTTTACCGAAGAGTTCGTGACGAGCATCCTGCCGACGCAGCTCGACGAGATCAACCGCTACATCCTGCGCCGCCGCGACATCAAGATCAGCGACGACGAGCTCTATATCGTCACGCGCAAGGTTGCCCGTTTCTACATCGGCCTCATTCGCCGCACGAAGAACACGGACTACTACAACCGTTATGCCCACACGCTGGTGCGCCTCGTGGAAACACAGTTCCGCAAGCAGAATTCGAGCGTGAACGAAATGGTGCAACACGGCATCTCGATCTACAAGGGTTTCGAAATGGAGGACAAGAGCCTCGAAACGTTCGAGGGCGGTAAGTTCGCGTGGATCAACGACCTTATGTCGAAGTGCGGGGTTATCAGCTCGGAGCAGCCCGTACAGGCCCACACACGCATCGTTACCGACGCCAAAAAGCGCGAATACCCGTTCCACAAGGTAGACCGCATGGAGGTTAAGCGCGTGAACGCGGGCGGCGACGGCGAAAGCCCCGTGGACTACATCCGCTTCATCAACCCGCTCCCGGAATCTTCGTTCTTCACCGACCGCCTCGCGCGCTTCGTGGCCAACATGGACTCGGACGACTACCGCTGCAAGGTGGTTAAGCACGGCATCGTGAAGGAGCTGGTGATCTTCCAGAAGGGCTACATGAAATACCTGACGGACAACTACCGCCTGAACTACACCGAAGACATCTCGCTGCACGACATCAAGAATTTCGTGCCGGACGTGATAAGCCTCCTTGGCGCTCCCGAAAAGCTCATTTCGTTCCCGCAGATCGGATATTTCGACATCAAGGGGCCGCAGGGCAACATCAAGACCATCGTAACCCCGCTGAAATCGGAGGCAGACTACTTCGGCGACGTGAAGAAACCGCGCCTTACCGTTATCAACGAGAAGGTTAAAGAAATGGGCGGTATCCCGCGCCACGGCTCGCTGTTCCTCGTGGAAGAGAACGACGGCAGCGTGTTCGTGATCGAGATCAACGGCGACAGCGGCGTGGGCAAGAGCGAGATGATCGCGGCGTTCGTGCTTCGCTGGCTGCGCAACAACCTCGAAGGCATACGTTCGATCAAGAACATCGCCGGCGACATGTTCCACGAGTTCCAGGACGCGGACGGCAACCTCTACGGCATCGGAACCGAGGTGGGCGACTTCTCGCGCACCACCGACTTCGACCCGGACTACATCCGCTACTACAAATACCTGTTCGAAACGAGCGCCGACAGCAACGTGACCGACCTCAACGCCCGCAGCACCGTGAGCGGCATGTGCGACATCACTATGCCCTACAAGATCGACATCATGCTGAGCGCCAGCAACTACGCGAAACAGGAAGGCGGCATCACGCGTGTCGACAACCCGGAGAACTTCCTCCTCTACATCGACGCGCACGGCGAACGCAAGGAAAAAGCCACGAGCCAGGACGGCCCCAACTTCCAGCGCACGCTGAAACGCTACACGGCCGACAAAAACATCGTGGACGTCATAGCCAAGCACGGCAACTACCTCGACGACGTTCTCGACTGGGAATACGTTTCGGAAGAGAAGAAATACTACCTCGCGTCATCGTACAAGCTGCTCGACAAGATCAACATACTCGACGTAGTGAAGATGATCTTCGGAGGCAAGAGCTACAAGGCCAACGGAGTGAAGTACCGCATCGACGACATTTCGTTCGATATGATACAGAACCGCTTCATCGCCTCGGTTAGCTATAAGGACGGCGAAAACGAATTCTCGACCGACGCCATACTCGACCGTCAGATATTCAGTGCGATATACGACTCGCTGGCCTCTACCCCGGGCGGACAGCCGTTCATCTCGGAAGAGCACCAGCTCGAAACCGTACAGACGCTTATCAACGTACTGCGCGGCGGCAAAGACGGCAAAGGCAAGGCGCGCCACATACAGTACGGCGTACTCTCGACCGAGATCGGCAAGAAAGGCCGTGAGATCACAGGCCCGCAGAAAGCCGCGGCAGCCCTCAAACAGCTGATCCAGGAAGTGCGCATTTCGCGCCCCGAAATCAACGAAGGCAAGATCAAGGTCAAGAGGCTGCTCAACGAGAAGTACCACCACATCTTCGGCGGCGACATGAACAGCGGCGAAATATGGCGCTACAACTTCTACCTCTACCAGCTTGAGAACATGCGCAAGGCCGACATCCGCCGCATGGACAACAAGAACAAGAAGGTGGACATTTCGAACCTCGTCGATTTCTGCCCTGTGGACAAGAGCAAGGAATTCAGCCCGCTTCTCGTGAACCCGAACCTCAACATCGAGCTTACCAGCTTCGGCGAAACGTTCGAGGAACTCATGAGCCTGCCTAACTACCCGGCGTTCGCCGAGGAATTCGCAGAGCGCGTGGACAAACTCTACATTGCCGAAGGGTACAGCCGCGAAACGAACATCAACAACATGATCGTGCAGCTGCTCCTGATGGAAGAGTACATCTCGACCGACGACATCGCACGCGGAAGCGTTATCGAGAAGGTGAACCGTGAAACCATCGCCGCCGCCAAGTACGCGGTCGTGAAACACCTCTCGGAACTCGATTCGAAAGCAGGCGCCAAAGCCGAACCGGCAGCGAAGCCTAAGAAAACCAACGGCAAGGCGTAACCTTCCGGCAACAAGCAACAAAAAAGGAGCGGCCCTCGATCGAGGGCCGCTCCTTTTATTGCATTAAATCTGAAGATATTAAACTACAGCGTTTCCACGATCTTCCGCTGCCTGTTGAAGAAATCGATGCGGTGCATCTCGCCGCTCTGCGATATCAGGATCGAGAATTTGGTAAGGGATGTGATCCAGTCGTGCATGGCTTTGTACAACTCGGGATCTTTCGAGGTAAGCATATTGATGGAATACACTTTCAGCATCCCCACATGGAAGTTGTTCACTTTCATGCAGCCATATGTCGCTTCGAAATTGACATTCGCGACATACATATACACATTGTTCCCGTTGGAATATTTCCCCATCGTAGCTATAAGCTCCATTTCATCCGCTATCGAAAGCAATTCCTCCTTCATCTTGAGCACACTCTCAGGACTGATAAGGCCTATGCCTGCAAAATAACGTATATCCTTGACCACGGATTCAAAGAGGCTCGCGTCCCATATGAACAGGCTCGTTTTGAAATTTTTATGGGCGTTGACATATTGCTCGTGTATTCCTTTTATCTCGTCGGGCATCTCGAACTTTTCGAATTTCTTCGAAAAATCCACCTGATCATATTGATAAAGCCATCTGTAGAACTGAAATTTCGGCAGCATCTCACATTGGAGCAGGAAGACGAGAGGAATGGTATTCGCAGAAAATGCCACCTCGGAATTCTCCCCCTTGGAAATGGCCGCCACCTCTCTCGAATAATGGTGCATTACCTGATAGTAGGATTGGAACGGGCTATTGGCCTTGAATACATTAATGTCGAACAGTGCGTTACCCGGGGTGGTTGTACCTATGAGTTTATCCACCGATATCCCCAGCTTATGGGAAATAGTGGCCGCTTCGGCCAGGGTAAAAGGCACCTCGCTCCGAAGCCTGCGGTAAACCGCCTCTTTGCCTATAAAAAGGATATCCATTAACACTTTCGCAACGCTTGTCCCTTCCGGAAGTTTAGCGCGCATTTCTTCTATCAAGCCGATGTTTAATTGTTCTGGTGTCATAATAGCCATTTAAATTTCTGTTTTCCGATTCTTGCATGGCTAAAACTAAACATAAAATGCCGAGGTCAATCCCAGGCATTTCATATAGAAAATTACAAAAACACTCCTTTCGGAAATCGAAACACTTCGAAAATGACACATGCGTATAGCGTGTGGGCGACACGACAAAAGAGAGCAAATACTCCGTTACGCTAATTATGAAATAAAACTGAAATAATAAGACTGCGGCGCGAATGCGTCCTGTGGCCGTGTACCATCGAAATGCTATTCGGATTGCCTTATTTCATCGACCCGGCGATCGATGCGGCCGTAAAGGTTTTCCAGATCCCATCCTTTCAGCTTGCCGTTCCCGACAAGCACCTTGCCGTCCGCGATTACGGTATCGACATCGCCGCTTTTCGCACAATACACAAGATTGGCAATAATATCCGTCTGCGGATGGAGGTGCGGCCTATTCATGTCTATCATTATGATATCGGCCAACATGCCTTCTTTCAGTTGCCCTATCCTGCCGCCGAGCCCGATGGCTTTGGCAGCGTTGACGGTAGCCATCTTCAATACTTCCCACGCCGGCAACACGCACGGATCGCTCTGGGCGACTTTTTGCAGGAACGAGGCGCTGCGCATCTCCTCCCACATATCGAGGTCATTGTTGGAACTCGCCCCGTCTGTACCAATTGTTACATTAATATTTTCGGCGAGCATTTTGGCTACGGGAGAGATACCGCTGGCCAACTTCATATTGCTCTGCGGATTATGCGACACCGAAACGCCCCGGTCTGCGAATATCCGTATATCCGCATCGGTCACATGGACGCAATGGACGGCAACAGTGGACGGGCCGAGCAATCCCAGACTGTCAAGATATGCGACAGGGGTCATCCCGGCTTGTTCGCGCATAATATCCATCTCATCAATGGTTTCCGCCACATGGATATGCAGGCCCAGGCCATGTTTTTCCGCTATCTCTTTGGCATACAGCAGGCTCTCGCGAGAAACGGTATAAGGAGAATGACAGGCCACCATGGGCGTTATCCTGCTTCCGGCCCCGCGCTCCCGGCACATCGCGATGAGCGCGGCAAGGTCTTTCTCGAACCTGTCGTGGTTGTCGTTCATCAGCGTCGTGGACAGCACGGCACGCATTCCGGCCTCAGCCACCACCTGCGCGATCGCGGCCTCATGGAAATACATGTCGAGGAAGCATGTCGTACCTCCCAAAAGCATCTCGGCCACGCCAAGCTCCGCCCCCAGCCTTATATCGTCTTCGGTCATGCGGGCCTCGAAGGGCCAGATATGCCCTTTCAGCCACTTCATCAGGGGCAGGTCGTCGGCATAGGAACGCATGAGCGTCATGGGCGTATGGCAATGGGTGTTTATCAACCCGGGCATCACGGCGAAGCCGCGGCCGTCGATCTCGGTCAGGTCGCCTGAAAACCGCTTCCTGAAAGCCTCTGCCCCGGTTCCATCCCGATCGACCATGGCGATGACATTCCCCTCGATCCCTACGGAACCGCGGAAATACTTCTTCCCGCCAAGTTCATACATCGGTATGACAATGGCGTCACTGATCAGGATATTACCCATATGACATGTTTTGAATCAGGCCTGCGGAGGGCTGGCCACGCGCGGATTACTCCACTACTTCGCCTTTGGTAAAGATTATATGCCTTGCCTCGCTGTCGTTCGAGTAGATCTGTATGGCCTTATGGAACACGCCCTTTTGTTTCTTCGGGTCGTATGTGATGGTTATCTTGCCCGAGGCGCCCGGCATGACAGGCTTCTTAGGGTAATCGATGCTTGTACATTTACACGAGATCATGACCTTGGTGATAACAAGCGGTTTGTTCCCCGTGTTCTTAAAGGTCAGGCTGCCGGTCTTCTTGCCGCCGTTTTCCTTTATCTTTCCGAAATCGTACTCCGTGATCTCACCAAAATCGAGACGGGCGCCGTCCGCTGTGGCCTTTTTCACTGTGGAGTCCTGCGCAGGTGCGGCGCTTTTCGCCGCGGGCGCAGATGCCGCGGGTGTGGACGTCCCCTGTGCCGCTGCCACGGCGGCGCAGAACGTCAGGACGCCTGCCGACAGGAATATATTGCGAAATATATTTTTCATTGCTACTGGAGCTTAAAGTTATATGTGATTGTACCTGTTTGGATTTCCCGGTTTACGCGGCTGAAGCGAGCCTGGCGTGCCGCGCGTATTGCCGCGTTGATAAGCTCCGGGGCATTCGTCGTCGACCCTGCCGGACGGTATTGGGCGTTCACTATTTTGCCATCGCCGTCCACCGTTATTTCGACAATTACTTTGCCGCCCTTGTTAACATTATACGCAGGCAAAGGAAGTGCTCCCACAATACTGCGGCCGGCAAGGTTGAAACTGTTGCCGTCCGCGCCCATGCCCGTACCCTCGTGGCTTCCCTCGGGCGCGCCTTCAGGGACACCCTGGTTACCGTCGCCCTCGCCCACGCCTTCCGAGGAAGACGAACTGCCCTCGGTACGTCCCGGGAAACTCAGCCTTGGGTCGGCCACGCGCGGTTGCTCCTCGACCGGGGTGGTCTGGGCTGGCGTTCTCTCACCCGGTTGCGTCACATCTGTACGCTGTGGACGGCGCTGGGTAGCTGTCTGGGCAACCTCGGGCGCATCGTCGTTATCCTGCGTCAACAGCGGATCCTCATCGCGCTGCGGAGCTGTCTGCTGTTGCTGCTGCGACTGTCTCGGCGCGACCGAATTGGGGCGCGGGTCCGACGTTCCCGAAGCGCTCTCGACATCCCCGAAGTTCACAAGGATGCCCTGCCCCACCTGCGGTTCCTGGAACGAGAATTTCACAACAAGCAAAAGCACGGCCCATATGACGACATACGCTATCCCCGCCAGAATACCCGTGCGCTTGCCGGTCCTATTTTCGGTTTCGTAATAATACATCGGTCTACAATGGCGCCGTTGCGAGTATCATCTGGTAGTTGTTGTCCTTGGCAATGTTCATCACCTTGACTATCTCTTCCACCGGCACGCTCTTGTCGGCATGCAGCGAGAAGATGGGTTTGTCCAAGGTGCCGAGTATCGCGCCGAGTTTCCCTTCGAGTTCTGCAAAAGGAACGTATTCTTCCTCGACATAGTATTGAAGGTCGCCGGTAATCGATACCGTGGTGTACGGTTTCACATTGAGCTGGTTGCTGCTCTTGGGCAGTACCAGCCTCAACGCGTTGGGGTTTATGAGCGTTGTCGATATAAGCAGGAACACGAGCAGCAGGAACACGATGTCGGACATCGACGCCATGCTGAACGATGAATCTACTTTCGAGCCTCTTTTAATAGCCATAGTCGCTTTATCTTAAATTTGCCGGCAGCCTATTTTTCGACCGGCTGGTTAAGGATATCCATGAACGCTATCGAGTTGGCCTCCATCTGGAACACCAGTTTCTCGATCCTCTGCACGAGGTAGTTGTAACCGAAGTATGCCGGGATACCCACTATAAGACCGCCCACGGTAGTTATCATCGCCACATACATACCTCCCGCGAGCAGGGGCATATCGACAGTCCCTCCGGCGTTCGACATATCCATGAACGCCTGCACGAGGCCTATTACGGTACCGAGGAAACCGAGCATCGGCGCGCCGCCTGCGATTGTGGCCAGGAACGGGAGGCCGCTCTCAAGCCTCGAAACTTCGAGGTTGGCGACGTTCTCTATCGAGGTCTGCACATCGGCCATCGGGCGTCCGATGCGCTCGATCCCCTTGATGACCATCCTTGCGACGGGCGTATCGGTCGATTTGCAGAGGTTTACCGCAGCGGCGATCTTGCCCTCGTAGATGTAGTCGCGTATGCGGTTCATGAAATTGGAGTCCCATTTCGAAGCCTTGTTTATCGCGATGAAGCGTTCCACGAAGATGAATACCGTCACGCCAGCCAGCGCCAGAAGCACCCACATGATCCAACCACCGGCCAGGAACAACTCGCCCAGTTTCATTGATTTCGTAGTTTCCTCGATTACCATCGCGGTCGAATCTGCTACCGCCGCCTGAAGAAAAAAAGCCATGATTTTTTAATTTTTATGTTTGTATTTATTCTTTCCTAATCAATTATTTTGCAAAGATAAAGAATCCGCTTCAATTTTTTGCATATCCGGGCGCACAGTTATTTTTTCCGAAACCTCCTCAGGCTCTGCATCCGTCGCTTTCTGTCCGCCGGCTTCGTCCCCTTCCTTTACCGGCGCGTCCTTTTTTCGTCCGAAGATAGAAAAACGATATTTAATATTGCGCAAAAGTTCGTTCAAATTATTGAAATCCTCGCGATAATACACGCCGATGCCGCTCTCCTGCAGGCCCTGGTTTTCGTCGAAACGGTCGATGGTGCGCGTGAACCCTTTCAGGCGCAGGTTGCCGTTCTTGTCCATAAGCCATGTCAGGGCGAAGTCGCCGGTTATGTTGCTGGCGTTGGCGTTGTTCAGGTTCGGCGTATTCTGGGCGTCGTAGTTGCCTTCGGCTTCGAGGAGCAGCCTGTTTCCAGCGAGGGACGTCGAGAAGTCGAGGTTCACCTCGTCGGAGTTGTATTCGCTCTGCGAGCGGTATGTGAGGCCGATGTTGAAGCGATCGTTCGAGAGCCAGTTGGTGAGCTGCGACGAAAGTATGTTGACGAGCTCGTCCGTGCCGGGGCTGGCCGAGCCGATGTTCAGCCCCTGTCCCATGTCGCGGTAGAACTTGCGGAAAGCTATGAGTGAGAAGAACTGCGTGGCCATCATCTCCTGCGTATTGAGCGAGTTGGCGACCAGCATCTGCGTCCCGGCCTCGCTGTTCGGCAGCAGGATATTGAACGTCATCAGTGGGGCGGAAAGCCTCTCGCTCATCGTCAGCCAGCATTCCACGGGGACCGTGCCGCTGTATTGGGCGTCGTCCAGCAACGGTGCGAGCGAGGTTTTAAGTTTATAAACCGCCGAAATGTTCAGCAGCGCGTCCACAGGGTCGCCCGTCCACTGGATCGAGCTTCCGTCGGCTATCGTGAAGTTGCGCTCTATGATGTCCTGCAGCGCCAGGGTGTACACACCTTCGGTTATCCGGTAGTCGCCGTACATATTCAGCGTATTGCTCGACGGGTTGATGTTCAGCGTGACCGAGCCGTTGCCTCTCCCGCGCATAGCGCCGCCCATCTTGGGGTCGATCACAAGCTCGACAAGCGCGTTCGGCAGCACGTTCAGCACCATGTTTATATTGATGGAGGAGCTTTCGGACTGCGGCTTCAGCTTGCTGTTGCGGTTCACTATCATGCGTTTGCGCACCAGGTAGTCGCTACTGTCGGCGTACACCTTATCCGGTTTTTTGAACACCACGAGGTCGGAGCGCAGCGCGTCGGCTTTGCCGCTCAGAGGCAGGTGGAATTCCGAACGGTTGGCCGTGGTGGCGTTCACGTTGATGTTCACGCCCCTCTTGTCGCCGGTTATCCTCGCCCGGCCCGAGCCGTAGACCCTGCCGAAGAACATATCGTTATCGTTCTCAGAGGTGTCCAGCACCAGCATATTGTTCGGCCGGGCGCTGACCGAGAAGTCGATGTTCTTCAGGTTGTTCAGATTGACCGAGACGTCCAGCAGCCCCTCGTTCCCCTCGGGGTCGGTAAACCGTGCCTGCTGTACTGACAATTTATTGTTGACCATTTTCACTTCGGCGCCACGCACCGTGTACGGCACGTTCAGGTAATCTACCGTAGTGGTCAGCTCCGGCACGCCTATGACGCCATTGGTTTTGAGGCTGCGCCCCTCGCCCGAAAATTCTACGCTCGCATTGGCCGTCCCGCGGATATCGCTTACCGACCCTTTGAGGAACGGCTCCAACAGCGACATGTCTATATCCTTCATCTCAAGAAAAGCCATATAGCTCTTCTCGGCCGGCCTGTAATAGCCCCTGATCGCCGGCTTGTCAGTGCCTTTCGGGGTAAGCGTGAACCTGGCCCGTTCGTTCTCGAAATCCCACAGGCTGGCGAACACCGTCGCCGGCACACGGGTCTTGTTCACGACTACCGAATCGAACTCCACGTTCGCCTCCAGCATGCCGCCATTCATGGCCGAGGCCATTCCCACCGTGCCGTTCATCTTGCCCGTAATGTTATACCCCATCTTCGAGGTCAGCTGCGATATGGGGGCTATGTCGAAATTGACGAGCCTTACTTTCAGCGTATCCTCCTTGTTTTCCGTCAGTGGGCCATTGACATAGAGCGCCTGCCCCGACCCCATGATCACCAGATTGTTGAACACGGCCTTCCTGCTTCCGAAGACTATATTCCGTGCGAATATGTTCCATGTCTGCCCGTTCGAGGAAAAGGACGAGGGAGTCAGGCGGACGCTAACCTGCGCACGGCCGTCGAGGCTGTCGCGCCCCAGCCGGGCGTTCATGCCTATGAGCGCCGACATCCCGTTCTCGCTGTTCGCGAAGTGCGTGGCGGCGTTCACGGCGTTGTCCTTCACTCCGGCGTTAACCGAGAACTGCGGCATGTAGAGCCCTTTGGCATAGAGGTCGCCGGCCCGCAGGTAGAGCGTAAGCGAGTCGCCCTCGTCGCGGCTGTTGACCTCGATATCCGAGGCGAAGTTGTTCTTATATTCCAGATACTCGGACGTGGCGCTGAGCGAGAATTTGCGGATATATGGATTGAACAGCAGCGAGAGTTTCGAGCCTTTGGCGACCACCAGCCCCGGCAGCAGCACGCCAGCGAGGTTGTCGGTTTCCTTGACGTCCACCTTGAGTATCGAGTAATTCGACGCATCTGACGGGGCGTTGATCGCGGCGACGGGCCGGCCATCACTCTTCGGCGCGAGCATGGGCATATAGGCACGCAGCATGTTCCGTATCTGGGGAAAAAGCTCCTTGTAGCTCGTCCGGCTGCGGAAATCTATATCGGCGAAATCCGAGCGCAGTTCCACGTTCTTGCTCTCCTCGCTGTTGCGGCCCTCAAGGGTCATCACGGCTGTAGTGAGGGTGTCGGCATTGGCGACGTATGTGAGGTCAGTGACCTGCACACGGCCATTGAGGTCGTCCAGGGTCTTGCCGCTGCCCGAAGCGCTCATGCGGCATTTCAGCACCGACACCGAATCTCTCGGATTAAGGTTCAGCCGCGCCAGGTCGGCGCCGCGCAGCTCCATCGCGAAGTCATACTGCGGAACCGCGGCGTTAAAATCGAGCATCCCGTCGAAATCGAAATCGAGGTTGGGGTCCGGAGAAGAAATCTTGCCCTGAAAAAGCTTATTCTTTATCGTGCCGTCCAGCCTGACGCCTTTGTAGCGGTATCCTTTGTAGCCGATGTCTGATATAAGCGCGTCAGTCCGCACTTCGAGGCGTTCCTTTGCCCAGAAACCGTCCACCGCCGCCGTGAAGGACGCCCTGTCGAGCTCTTTCACGTTCAGAAATTGCCCGGCCCTGAAGTCCCTGGCGCTCAGTTTGCCTGCAAAAGCAGTCCCGTTGTTGCCTCGCGGCCGCAGCTTGAGGTTGAAGTCGGCGTTGCCTCTATCCGTCCGCAGACTTGCCTGCGATACGAAATCGCCGAGCAGGCCGCTGAAACTGCCGGTCAGGCTCATCTTGCCCAATTCCCGCAACTTCGCGTAAACGTTGTCGCCCAGCACTATGTTTTTCGAAACGGTCGCCAGTATCCTGCGCGCGTCATCGGCCTGCGTTTGCAGGTCGTCCACCTGGAATTCGAAACGCGTGGCGTTGACATCGGGCAGCCCGGTCATGACGAAAGACGCCGCCAAACGGCTGTCATGTACGAGGGCGTTATTCACACGGCCTTTCATGTCCGCCACAGGCCCTTCCACTAGAGCCTCAACGCCGCCTACCGTCATATCCCAGCTATTCAGCGAAGGGGCGAAATAGGCTATCGTGCGGAAATCGACCGTGGAGTTGTCCATCTTCGACTCAAAGCGCACATCCTCAAGGAAATCGGCCATTTGCCACTTTGTATAAAGCATATTGAGCAAATCCATCTCGACGTGCGATCCCGAGGCGTCTAATTCCACCCCCCTGAACCTCAGGCCGCTCGGTGAAACGGAGAAAAACTCCGAAGAGAGCCTTTCCACCGCGAAACCGCTCTTGTCGCGCAGCGCTATGTCTTTCACACGCATCGTAATGCTGTCGCCGTCGACCGATATGTTTTCCACGTCGAGGTGCTTCAGTTCCGTTGCGATGTCTGTGAAGTTCACTCCCTCGCGAGGCACTTTGACATATTTCGTATACACGAACCTCATGTCCTCGATTTCGAGCGCCGCCGCACGCATTTTGAACTTGCCGCCCTTGGCACGCCGTTCCGCATCGCCGCGAGCGGCGAGTATCAGGTGTTTAAGGTTGGAGATACTGTCGGCCTGCTGGTGCAGGTAGAATTTCGGCTGCACCAACCCTACCCTGCCCAAAGCGAGGTCTTTGCGTAACAGGCCCGGGACCGTCGCGATCCCGACATTTAATTCCCGGACATAAAACAGCGTGTCTTTCCGAGCGTCCTCGATATAGACCCCGTCGAGCGCGAGGCGGCTGAAGAACTTGACGCGCACTTTCTCGACCGAAACCTCCGTGCCCACCCTGTTACCAACCACGTTGGCGGCCTGGCGCACGGCAAAGTTCTGTACCGGAGGCAGATAGAGCATCAGCGCAAGGCACAGCGGAATAATTATGGCCGCAAGTACGAGCCATGAAAACACGGAGAGAAATATTTTTATAACTTTGCGCATCGAAACTCCGGCAACAACCTGCAAAATATAGTGAAAGCCGGTCGCTTCCATGACACGGGATTATTTTGTCACCGCAAAATCTGTCCGTGTGCCGGAAAGCGCCGTGGCGCATCCTATATTATGCAAATTTACTAAAAAAGTCGGATAAACAGCATCACAGAATGGATATTACGATCCTCGGCATAGAATCCTCCTGCGACGACACATCGGCTGCCGTCCTGCGCGGCAACATGCTTTTGTCGAACGTCATCGCCAGCCAGCAGGTGCATGTGAAATACGGCGGCGTGATCCCCGAACTGGCCTCAAGGGCACACCAGCAGAACATCATCCCCGTGATAGACGCCGCGCTGAAAGACGCGCAGGTTACCGTGGACGACATCGACGCCATCGCGTTCACCCGCGGGCCGGGACTGCTGGGCTCGCTGCTGGTTGGAGTTTCGTTCGCGAAAGGACTATCTTTGGCGAAAAACATACCACTGGTCGAGGTGAACCACCTGCAGGGACATATCCTCTCGCACTTTATCGACATGCCAGACCGCACGCTGCCACATCCGGAGTTCCCGTTCCTCTGCCTGCTCGTTTCGGGCGGACACACCCAGATAGTCAGGGTCGACAGCCCCGAAAAATTCGAGGTCGTCGGTACGACCATCGACGACGCGGCAGGCGAGGCGTTCGACAAATGCGCCAAGGTGATGGGGCTCCCCTATCCCGGCGGCCCGGTCATAGACAAACTGGCAAAAGAGGGCGACCCAACGCGTTTCAAATTCGCGAAACCCCGCGTGGACGGATTCGATTACAGCTTCAGCGGGCTTAAAACGTCGTTCCTCTATTTCCTGCGCGACCACGTGGCCGAGGACCCGGATTTCATCGAAAAGAACAAGGCCGACCTTTGCGCTTCGCTCCAGCACACCATTATCGCCATCCTCATGGACAAACTCGTGAAAGCGGCGAAGCATTACAAGATCAGGGATATAGCGATAGCCGGGGGCGTCTCGGCCAACTCGGGCCTGCGCGGCGCAGTCGAGGCGGAGGGACGCAAACGCGGTTGGCACACCTTCATCCCGGAGTTTAAATTCACTACCGACAACGCGGCGATGATCGCCATGGCGGGATATTTCCGCTACCTCGACAACCGTTTCTCGGCACTCGACGTGGCCCCGGCCGCCCGCGCCGAGGGACTTTAGGATTTTGCATATGGAAGAGTTGATCGCGATCGCCAAAGAAGAAGACCTTTCCGAAATCCTCGCTTTACAGAAAAAAGCGTTCTCAATAATCGCGCGGATCATCGACCGGTACGACATACAACCCCTTGTGCAGACCCTCGAAGAAACCCGGCAGGAAGCCGCCGAGTTTACCGTCCTGAAATACGTACTGGACGGGCGCATCGTGGGAACTGTGCGCGGACGCATGCTCGATGGCGGCAACTGCTACATCGGCAAACTGGCCGTTGACCCGGACGCACATAATAAAGGTATCGGCCGCAAACTTATGCAGGCCATAGAAAGCCATTTCGCCGACTGCCGCGGATACGAGCTTTTCACGTCGACCGTCACACCCAACACGCACCACCTCTACAAAAGCCTCGGCTACGAAATAACGCGCATCGGACAGGGCGACGGCGTGACGATACTCCACTTCGGCAAACGCAACAATAAACGCAGAAAATAACCATTAGGAAATGCAACAGAAACGCGACAGGGTTTTTGAGCCCGTCTTTTTTTCACTTTTCAAACACGGTGGATTGCGCGAGAACTTCTCGAAAGACGTTCTCGCCGGCGTAATCGTCGGCATCGTCGCGATACCGCTGGCCATCGCCTTCGCCGTGGCCTCGGGCGTGTCGCCCGAGAAAGGCGTAATGACCGCCATTATAGCGGGCTTCATCATCTCGTTCCTGGGCGGCAGCCGCGTACAGATAGGAGGCCCCACCGGATCGTTCATCGTGATCACCTACAGTATAATCAAGGAATTCGGGTTCGAGGGCATGATAATCTGCACTATCATGGCCGGGCTCATGCTCATGGCTTTCGGGTTCATGCGGCTGGGAACGTTCCTCAAGTTCATACCCCATCCTCTTATAGTAGGGTTCACGTCGGGGATGGCGGTCATAATATTCTCGACCCAGATATCAAACGCGCTCGGGCTGACGCTGCCCGAGAACCCGTCGGACTTCATCGAGAAATGGGGAGTCTACTTCCAGCACCTCGACACTGTAAACTGGTGGGCGGCAGGCATTACCGTGGTAACGATACTAATATCCATATTCTCCAAAAAGATCACGAAGATTATCCCCGGAACGTTTATCGCCATAATACTCGTGACCGCCGCCACAGCCGTCTTCGACATTCCGGTAACGACCATCGACACGCTATACGGCGAAATAAACCTTAATTTCGTGCCGGCATTCCCCAATGTCGAGTTCACACACCTCGGCAAGTACATCCAGCCGGCGTTCACCATAGCCATACTCGGGGCCATAGAATCGCTGCTTTCGGCGGTCGTCGCCGACGGTATGATAGGCTCGCAGCACCGCTCGAACACGGAACTCATAGCCCAGGGAGCGGCTAACGTCATAACGCCTTTCTTCGGCGGCATGCCGGCCGCTGGCGCCATCGCACGCACGGCCACCAACATAAAGAACGGCGGCCGCACCCCTGTCGCAGGCATGACCTCCGCCGTGGTATGGCTGTTCATAATGCTGTTCCTCGGCAAATGGGCGGCGCTCATACCCATGTCGTGCCTCGCTGGCATCCTGATCGTCGTCGCCTACAACATGAGCGAATGGAGGACGTTCAAGTCGCTTGTCACGGCTTCTTATTTCGATGTCATAATCCTGCTCACAACATTCTTCCTGACCGTACTGGTAGACATTACCGTCGCTATCGAGATAGGTGTCGTACTGGCTTCGCTGATGTTCATGAAACGAATGGCCGACAACGCCCCGAAAGAGATAAAACTGGGCAGCCACGTCGATCAGGACGTAATAGACAACTACCGCGACATCCCCGATTCGGTGGGCATATACGAGATCAGCGGGCCGTTCTTCTTCGGGTCGGCCGGGACCTACTGCCAGACCATACGCAACATGGGCATCAAATACAAGGTGCTGATAATCCGCATGCGCCACGTCCCGTTCGTAGACACCACCGCGCTCAAGAACCTGCGCGAAACGATCCACCAACTCCAAATGGCCGACACCAAGATAATCCTCTCCGGCGTCAACGAGAAAGTAAAGAAAGACCTCATACGCTTCGGCATCGGCAAGCAGATCGGCGAAGACTCCATCTACTCCAAATTCGACCTCGCACTCTACGGGGCAATGGACTACGTAACGAAAGCCGAATAGCAGTATTGAAAGCCCGACACAAACGAATAAGCCCCGGAGAATTCCGGGGCTTATTCGTTTTGTGACCTTGCGGTTTTTATTATCGCTTCACTTCGACTATTTCATAGCCTTCGACGATGTCGCCGACTTTGATATCATTGTAGTTGTCGATGTTTAGACCGCACTCCATGCCGTTGGTAACTTCTTTCACGTCGTCCTTGTAGCGTTTGAGCGAGCCCAACTTGCCCGTGTAGACCACAATACCGTCGCGTATCACGCGGACAGGCGTGTTCCTCGTAAGCTTGCCCTCGCGCACGATACAGCCGGCGATTGTCCCCACCTTGGTGATCTTGAACGTTTCGAGCACCTCGACCGAACAAACGATCTCTTCCTTCGTGATCGGGGCGAGCATGCCGTCGATAGCGTCCTTGATGTCGTTGATGGCGTCGTAGATGATCGAGTAGAGACGTATTTCGATCTCTTCCTTCTCGGCGAGCTTGCGTGCCGAGGCCGACGGGCGCACCTGGAAGCCCACGATTACGGCATTCGAAGCCGCCGCAAGGATAACGTCCGACTCGGATATCTGTCCCACGGCCTTGTGGATGACGTTCACCTGCACCTCTTCTTTCGAGAGCTTGATCAATGAGTCGGTCATGGCCTCTACCGAACCGTCCACGTCGCCCTTGACGATAATGTTGAGTTCCTTGAAGTTGCCGATAGCGATACGGCGGCCGATCTCGTCGAGCGTGACGTGTTTCTGGGTACGGAGGCCCTGCATGCGCTGCAGCTGCTCTCGTTTGTTGGCCAACTCGCGCGCGCTGCGGTCGTCGTCCATCACGTTGAACGTGTCGCCGGCCTGCGGTGCGCCGTTGAGGCCGAGCACGAGTACCGGGGTCGAGGGCGGAGCGACCTCCACTTTCTTCCCGTTCTCGTCGAACATAGCCTTCACACGTCCCGTGTACGTACCTGCAAGCAGGATGTCGCCCACACGAAGCGTTCCGTTCTGGACGAGTATCGTCGAAACGTAACCGCGGCCCTTGTCGAGCGACGACTCTATCACGGCGCCCGTAGCTTTCCTGTCCGGATTGGCCTTGAGGTCGAGGAATTCGGCCTCCAGCAACACTTTTTCGAGCAGTTTGTCGAGGTTGACACCTTTCTTTGCCGACACTTCCTGCGACTGGTATTTTCCACCCCAATCTTCCACGAGGTAGTTCATCGCCGAGAGCTGTTCCTTTATGTGTTCCGGATTCGCACCCGGCTTATCTATCTTATTGATCGCAAACACTATAGGCACACCGGCAGCCGTGGCGTGGTTAATGGCCTCGACTGTCTGCGGCATGACGTGGTCGTCGGCCGCGACTATGATGATCGCCACATCCGTAACAGCCGCGCCGCGCGCACGCATCGCCGTAAACGCTTCGTGGCCAGGAGTGTCGAGGAACGTTATCTTGCGGCCGTCCAACTCGACGCTGTACGCGCCGATGTGCTGGGTGATACCGCCTGCCTCGCCGGCTATGACGTTCGTCTTGCGTATGTTGTCGAGCAGCGACGTCTTACCGTGGTCGACGTGTCCCATAACCGTCACGATAGGCGGGCGGGCAACGAGTTCTTCGGGTGTATCTTCATCTGTTTCAATGGCCTCCTGTATCTCAACCGACACGAATTCCACCTTGTACCCGAACTCTTCGGCCACGACCACGAGTGCCTCGGCATCGAGCCTCTGGTTTATCGACACCATAAGCCCGAGGTTCATGCAGGCGGTAATTACCTCCGTCACGCTCACGTCCATCATGGTCGCGAGTTCGCTCACGGTAACGAATTCCGTAACCTGCAGCGTGCTCTTGTCCATCTCTTCGCGCTCCATCTCCTCGCTCATGCGGGCGGACACGGCGTCGCGCTTGTCGCGGCGATACTTCGCGCTCTTGCTTTTCGAACCCTTCGACGTAAGGCGGGCAAGCGTTTCCTTTACCTGCTTCTGCACGTCTTCGTCGCTCACTTCGGGGCGCACGACGGGTTTTACACCTTTTTTATTATTAGGGCCTTTTTTCTTGTCCTGGAATTGCGGCTTTCCGGCTCCGGGGCCACCCATTCCGGGTTTTCCGCCTCCATGCGGGCCGCGGCCCTGTCCGGGCGCTGGCGGTTGCTGTTTTGTTACATCCACCTTGTCTTTGGTGATCCTCTTGCGCTTGCCGCGGCCGCCGCTGCGGTCATAATCCTTCACATCTATCTTACCGAGGACCTTGGGACCCGAAAGCGTACTGCCTTCGGTGTCGGGACGGAATATATTGCTGTCGTCGGCAGCGGTGCGTTCGTCGAACGTCATGGTCTGCCTCGCGGAGTCCGAAGCGTTAGCCGCAGCCGGCGCTTCTGCCTTCGGAGCTTCTTTCACGGGCTCTTCGGTTTTTTTCACTTCCGGTTCCGGCTTCGGCTTAACCTCTGCCGCAGGTTCCGGTTTCGGAGCTGCTTCGGCTTTCGGCGCGGCAGGCTTCGGGGCTTCCGCCTTAGGAGCCTCTGCTTTCGGCGCTTCTTCCAGTTTCGGAGCGGCAGGCTTCGGAGGTTCGACCTTCGGGGCTTCCTTCACAGGTTCTTCCAGCTTAGGCTTCGGCTTACCGGCATCGAGGTCTATCTTACCCACGAATTTCGGCCCGCGCGAGGCGACTTCCTCTTTTGCCGAGATGACGCTCGACTTAATGACCACCTCGTCCTTGAAATCGGGTTCGGCTTTCCTATCCTCTTCCTTGCGGTCGTTTATCGACACGCTTTCGGGCTTGAAGTTTATCCTTTCCCTGACGTTGGCCACATTATCCGGCATATTGCCCCCAAACTCTTTCTGCAATGCGGAAAAAGCATCGGACGGAACGACGGTGTTGGGCGAATTGTCCACCTCGAAGCCCTTCTTGCGGAGGAATTCGACAATGGTGTTCAGCCCGACGTTGAATTGCCGCGCCGCCTGGTTGAGCCTGACTCTTTTTTCGTTTGACATATATCTTCCTTTCTTCTTTCTGTTCGTTCTTACGTTACGCGTTTGGGGGAGGCCGCCGCCCGGGGTGTTGCTTCTAATTACCTGCCTTGCACTTAGCGCGGCTTAGGTCGGCGATTCAAATTACTTCGCTCCGCTTTATCCCTCCCGGCCACCGCGCACTTTGCGCGCCTGGCGGCCGACGACGGGGCGTCGATGATTCAAATTACCTCCTCGTCTTTTTTCCGCACCGCGCTTCGCGCGACTACGGGACTTCGTCGGTGATTCGAATGACGCATTGCGCTATTCGAATTCACTCTTGAGGATGTTCACAACCTCCCTCACGGTTTCCTCTTCGAGGTCGGTACGTTTCGCAAGCTCTTCCACAGAATGTTCGAGCACGCTCTTCGCCGTGTCGCATCCTATGCCTTTGAGGGCGTCGATGATCCACTGTTCGATCTCGTCCGAGAAATCGTCCAGAGCCACGTCCTCCTCTTCGACCTCGCGGTAAACGTCGATGTCGTAGCCTGTGAGCATGCTCGCCAGACGGATGTTCAACCCGCCTTTACCGATAGCCAGCGAAACCTCGCTCGGTTTGAGGTAAACGGCTGCTGTCTTCTTTTCCTCGTCGAGGTTGATCGAAGTGACCTTGGCGGGATTCAGCGCGCGCTGGATCAAAAGCTGCATGTTGTTCGTCCAGTTCACCACGTCGATGTTCTCGTTGCGCAATTCTTTTACTATAGAGTATATGCGCGAGCCTTTCATACCCACGCAGGCGCCCACCGGGTCGATCCTCTCGTCGTAAGAGTCCACAGCCACCTTGGCCCTTTCGCCCGGGATGCGCACGATCTTCTTGATTGTGATAAGCCCGTCGTATATTTCCGGCACTTCCAGTTCGAACAGCCTTTCGAGGAACTCGGGGGCGGTACGCGACAAAATGATGACCGGGGTATTGTTCCTCATTTCCACCTTGGAAACGATGGCGCGGATCGAGTCGCCCTTGCGGAAAAAGTCGCTCGGGATCTGCTCGCTCTTCGGCAGGACGAGTTCGTTGTCCTCGTCGTCCAACACGAGTATCTCTTTCTTCCACACCTGATAAACCTCGCCGGTGATGATCTCGCCCACCTTCGCGCTGTATTTTTCGTACAGGCTCGCCTTTTCGAGGTCGAGGATGCGCGACGCGAGGTTCTGGCGCAGCGACAGCACGGCACGGCGTCCGAAGTCCGCCAGCTTCAGTTCGTCCGCCACCTCTTCGCCCACTTCGTATGTCGCATCGATCTTGCGTGCGTCGCTCAGCGATATCTGCTGGTTCGGGTTCTCCACCTCTCCGTCATTCACAATCACGCGGTTGCGCCATATTTCCATATCGCCCTTTTCCGGGTTGACGATCACGTCGAAGTTCTCGTCGGTTTCGAAAGTTTTGATGAGGTAGTGGCGGAAGACGTCTTCGATAACACCGATCATTGTGCTTTTGTCGATGTTCTTCAGCTCTTTGAACTCAGCGAACGTGCTGATCAGATTAACATTATCCATAGTAGTATTGACGGTACGTTTTATTTTTTGCTGTTATTTGAAATCCAAATGTTCTTTCGTGCTCTTTACCTGGTCGAGCGGATAGGTTTTGACGTTCTCCACTTCGACCTTTTTCTTTTTGCCTTCCACGGCCACTTTTTCGGTGTAGGCCACCGTTATGCTGTCGGGCGCGGCATCGCGCAGTTCGGCCAGAATCTTGATCCCGTCCTTCAACACGACCTCCACCGGCTTGCCGACAAGCTTCGCATACTGACGGAACACCTTGAGCGGCTGTCCTATCCCCGCCGAAGCCACCGTGAGCGAGAAATCTTCCTGCTCGCGGTCGAACCGGGCGTCGATAGCGCGGCTCAGTTCCACGCAAGTGTCGATGGTGACCGAGGTATCGCTGTCCACCGTGAGCTCGACGTCGTTGGCAAGCGACACCTTCACGTCCACGACGAAAAGGTCGCTTCCCTCCATGAACCTCTCGGCTGCTTCCCGTATTTTTTGTGCTTCGATCATAACTATCTAAATATTACGGCCCTACCCATCCTGCTAAACCCATTTCGATGACCTTATGAGACGAAAATAGGGGACTTCCGTCCCCTATCTCCCTCGTTTATCTGTGCAAAGATAGTAAAAATTTGCTTCTGCCGCTATCTTCGAACGCTTTTTTATCACGTTTTAGTGTCACGCGCCTATTCCTCATCGTTCTTTTTAGAACTCCAGGGCTTCAGGATACCCCTCTTCGACTCCTTGATGAAGTTTATAATCGCGTCACGTTCAGTACTTTCAGCAAACTGCTCCATAACGATGTCGCAGGCCTTGCCGTATGTGTAGCCGCTCTGGAAGATTATGCGAAATATCTCCTGTATGTTGTGTACCTGTTCGTCGGTAAACCCGCGCCTGCGGAGTCCGATAGTATTCGCACCGGCGTATTGTATCGGTTCGTGCGACGCTTTTACGAACGGGGGAATATCCTTGTTAACGAACGTGCCTGCGCCCACCATAACGTGCGAACCGATGCGCGAGAACTGCACCGCGCCGCCCTGGCCGCCGAATACCACCCAGTCTCCCACTTCGACCTCACCGGCCAAAAGCACGTTGTTCACGATAACGCAGTAATCGCCTATAACGCAGTCATGCCCCACATGGCAGCACGCCATGAAAAGGTTGTTGCTGCCTATCACGGTCTTGCCCCTTGCGGCAGTCCCGCGGTTGAGCGAAGCGCCCTCGCGCACGGTGTTGTTGTCGCCCATTTCGAGGGTCGTGTATTCGCCTCTGAACTTGAGGTCCTGCGGCACACCGCCCACAACGGCATTCGGGTGTATCTTGCAGTTTTTGCCCATGCGCGTACCGGCGAGCACGGTCGCGTGCGGGCCCACCCATGTTCCTTCTCCGATCACAACGTCATCGGCTATGTATGCAAAGGCTTCTACTGTAACATTTTCGCCGAGTTTCGCCCCGGGGTGTACGAATGCTAATTCACTTACCATTATATAGAAAGTATGATAGTTATCCTCTGTTTTTCGCTACCTGCGCCACGAGGATAGCCTCAGTGGCGAGTTGTTGGCCTACGAACGCCTTGGCCTCCATCTTCACGATGCCCCTGCGGACAGGTTCGGTCAGCTTCAGCTCGAAGTGCAAAGTATCACCCGGCACGACTTTCTGCTTGAACTTGACTTCGTCGATCTTCAGGAAATACGTAGAGTAGTTTTCCGGATCCTCGATGCTGTGCAGGGCGAGTATGCCTCCGCACTGCGCCATCGCCTCGACGATAAGCACGCCCGGCATGACCGGCTCGGCAGGGAAGTGTCCCACGAAGAACGGTTCGTTCATGGTCACGTTCTTGATCCCCGCGACGCTTTCCGAGTCGATATGGATGATCTTGTCCACGAGCAGGAATGGCGGCCTGTGCGGCAGCAGCTTCATGATGCCGTTGATATCGTAAACCGGCTCTTTTGCCGGATCGTATTTATAGATGGGCTTCACGCCTTCCCTGCGCATGGTTTTGCGCAGCATTTTCATCGAGTCGGTGTTAGCCTTGTGTCCCGGGCGCGTGGCCATTACCTTGCCCTTTATGCGCAGGCCCATGAGGGCGAAGTCGCCGAGAATGTCGAGCAGTTTGTGGCGGGCGGGTTCGTTGCGGAAGCGCAGCGAGATATTGTCGAGGTATCCGCCCTTGACTTCCACATCGCGGCCGGGGAACAGTTTTCTTACACGGGCTATCTGCTCTTCCGACACGTTGTGTTCCACGACGACGATGGCGTTGTCCACATCGCCGCCCTTGATAAGGTTCGCGCCGAGCAGCAGTTCGAGTTCGTGGAAGAAAACGAACGTGCGGCATGGGGCTATATCTTTCGCGAAATCAGAATTCTTATCGAACGTGGCGTACTGGTTGCCCAGCACGTCCGAGCCGTAATCTATATGTACCGAAACGCTGAACTCGTCGTCGGGCAGGATGACTATCTCGACGCCCTTCTCCTCGTCCGTATAGCGCAGGGTTTCCGTAACGTTGTAGTACTGGATGAACGCTTCCTGCTCTTCGAGTCCCGCGGCGCCTATCTTTTCGGCGTATTCGCGTGCCGAGCCGTCCATAATGGGGACTTCCGGGCCGTCCACCTCGACTATGGCGTTGTCCACGCCCATCGACCAGAGCGCGGCCATCATATGTTCGATGGTCGAAACCTTTGCGTCGCCTTTGGCTATCGTTGTGCTGCGCGAGGTGTCGGTAACGTTTTCGGCTATGGCCTGTATTTCGGGCTGGCCTTCGAGGTCTACGCGTTTAAAAACGATCCCCGTATCGGCCGGGGCGGGGAGTATGTTCATCGTAACCTTAAGGCCTGAATGCAATCCCGTCCCGTTCACGGTAAACGGGGCCTTAAGCGTTTTTTGCTTATTGGACATAATAGTTTAAGTATGTATAGGCGTTTTATTCGTAGAATAAAGGATGCGTCCCGGCAATTCAAGTTTGCTTGAATTGCACCCGACTTTCACTTTATTAGGCAAAGGTATTAATTTTTATATAAGAAAGTAGTACTTTTGCTTAAATTTCTATCCCCGGGGGAATGAGCGGCAAAAAAACACAGGACATCAAAAAGCGCCAACCGCTGCGACTGCCGTTCGAAAAGCACGAAACGGACATCGGCACATGGTGCTACGACCATCGTATCGGCATCTGCGTCACGCTTGTGGCCTACGTGCTGTTCATGGGTGCGTTCGCCTGGGGCACCATCTCGCTGAACATCAACAAGACCAACAGCACCATACTTATAGAGTTCCCTAAAGAGGAGAAACGCGTGGAGTTGACGCCGGAGCAGCAGCGCATACTCGCCCAGAGCCAACAGAACGACTACTCCAACGTGCGCAACGCCGCGTCGAACGAGAACGCCAAGGAACTCGATCCGCGCCTGAACGACGACCGCGGCACCAAGGCCTCGCAGCTCTACGAGGATGCCGGCAAGCTCGGTGAATCGATGCGGGCCAACAGGGCGGCCTATGAACAGGGGCTTGCCGCGGAGCGCGAGATAGCGGGCGGCGGCAACAATGCCAAAGGCGGCGAGGGGGAGTCTAAAAACTCAAAGATATCAGGCAACGTCACCGTGAGGTTTTCGTTCGCCGACCCGGTGCGCAACTCGGTCAACCTCATCGTCCCGGCCTACATGTGCGAGGGAGGAGGCGTGGTCGAACTCACGGTGGCGCTCGACAACAACGGGTACGTCGTTTCCACATCGGTCAACAAGTCGGCATCCACCCCGGACGAGTGCATGCAGAATTCGGCGATAAAAGCGGCGTCGCAGTCGCGGTTCAACGTGAACCCGGCCGCGCCCAAGCGCCAGACGGGAACAATATCATACACCTTTATCCCCCAATAACATGGCAAAACGTGTCGCCATCACAGGCGCGGCCGGGAACCTCGGAAGCCTTCTCGCGCGCGAAATGCTCGGCCCGGGCGGCGATGGCGCGGCCCTCAACCTGCTCTTACATAACAAAGACCTGCCGACAGACATAAGCGGCAACGCCAAGGCCTCGGTCTTTCGCATAGACCTCGCGAGGCCCGAAACCCTCGACGGAGGAGCGCTCGACGGCGTGGACACCATAGTCCACTTTGCCGGGGTGCTCTTTAAGGCCAACCCGGAGAAATTCCTGCCCACCACCAATACCGCCTATTTCCGCAACCTTCTGGACGCGGCGGCACGACACAACGTGAAGCGCGTGGTGTTGGTAAGTTTTCCGCATGTCGAGGGCGAAACCACACCTGACGCCCCTGCGAAAGGCTCGCTCGACGGCCGTCCCGATTCCGCACACGCCTCCACCCGCCTCGAAGAGGAAAAGCTGCTGTTCCGGTATGGGGCGCAGTACGGTTTCGAACCTGTTTCCCTGCGCGTGGGCATGGTCTACGGCAAAGGGATACTCATGATCGACGCGGCGCAATGGTTCGCACGCCACTGGTTACTCGGCATCTGGCGCAAACCAACGTGGATACATCTCATATCCGCGCCCGATTTTGCCAGGGCGACAACTGCGGCGGCGCTCAAACCCGGCATAAACGGCATCTACCATATCGGCGACGAGGGCGCGCAGACCCTCCAGGAATTCCTCGACACCATCACCATCCACGCAGGCGGCCGCAAACCGTGGCGCATGCCGGTATGGATGATAATGTCCGCCGCTCGCGGCTTCGAGACATTCTCGTTCATATTCGGCACGAGAAGCCCGCTCACACGCGATTTCATACGCATAGGGATGGCTTCTTATTATGGCGACACCTCGCGCATGCGGCAAGATCTGCTCCCGGAACTGCGGTACGAAACTTTCCGCGACGGCATCGGACTGTTCTGACCCTCCCTGCTCCGAACACTTCCCTATTCCCGCAAAACGCAACTCCGGCCGGGCGTTTTATTCTATATCCCCTATTAAAAACTAAAAAATACTAAAAAACCATCACCGTCCGTTTGCAGTATGTAAATTTTAGCTATACTTGCAAAAATTTTTTAAAAATGGCTAACGCATCGAACGCAAAGAAACGAGTAGTGATCAGCTACCACAACCTTCCGGTGGAGCTTCAGGAGGAACTCAAAAAGAAATATCCGCACGGCTACACCGAGGCTATGATACGTATAGACAAAGGCCCGGGCGATTTTTTCTACGGAGTGGTGCTGGAAACGGAAGAAGTGAGCTACCTCGTTAAGATCGACGTCAAAGTGGACGGAAACCTCGACGAAGAGGAGGACAAGGACTTCTACGATGACGACGACATCAAAGGTGCCGACGATATCATCGACAACTCCGACGAACCGGAAGACGAGTAACGATCCCGCATAGCAGCAACCGGCAGAGGCCCTGCCCTGTAACGTGGTACAATAATTGTTTGAACCTTTCGACCAAACAGGAAGTAAAACATACCACAAAATTTAAAAGGACATGGCTTCGAAAGACAAGGATTACAGCAACGGCGAAATAACGGTACACTGGCGGCCGGAGAAATGTACCCACGCTGCAAAATGCATCACAACGCTCCCAGAAGTGTTCAACGTGAGGAACAGGCCGTGGGTAGACATCCATGGGGCGTCGACCGAAAGGATAATCGAAACGGTCGACCTTTGCCCGAGCGGCGCGCTCACATATTCGAGAAATTAGGGTAATGATGCCAAAATCAGGGACCCGCAAACAAAACGTCCAGACCTAAATAAAGGTTTGGACGCTTTGTTTATTCCCAGGACAATTAAACCTCCCGTAGCAAGCTACCGTATATTGCAAAGACCGCGACTGTCTTGTGCGGTCGCCACATTAAGTCCCTTTTTATTGCTGGCGCTCGGCAAAGCCCGCTTGCGGCGGGGAATTAACCCGTAGAGATCGCTTATCCGCAATATTACCCCTGCGGTGCAGTCTGCCGCCGGCGGAGGGTGTAGTTTCGCAGTACAGCGCTTCGGGTGTGCACTGACGTTCCCGCTTTATCGGAGTCGCCGAAGCGACCAGCCCTCCGCATGGCGGAACTTCGGGCTGCCGGCTTTCTGCGAAGGCCGAAAAACAAGCCGCTTAAAATACCCAACTAAATTCAGACCGATCCCGAATTTATCAAGCGCTGCAAGCTGCTGGGAATTAACCCGCGAAGATTAAAGGTTAGGGGTATTTTGCGTATAAGCGTTTTTATTAACGGGGCCACACTGAGCAAAAAACATATTCCCCACACATTATTATATGTACTGATCCACCCCGACGTCGCAGCGGACGGCCTGCTTCTCGTTCTGCTCCCTTTCGCGGCGGCGGTTGTTCTCGACGTTGTAGTTATACTTGTCCTCGTGCCACAGGTGGTACACTATCCCCGCGAATTTGAGGTAGCGCTTCTTTACACCGCTGCGCTGGAGGCGGCGGGCGAAATCATGGTCCTCGCACCCCCAGCCGACATATCCCTCGTCATAACCGTTGACCCTGACAAAGTCGTCTTTCCAGAACGACATATTGCACCCAAGGGCGGGCGAAGCATGCCTGCGGTAGCGCGGGGCGAGGTACAGCGACAGGAGCTTGAAGCGGAACGCGTTCTCGTTCTTGCCCTCGATGCCCTTCGTCCAGGGGTGTATGCGGCGGCTGGCGCCCGACCGGCAGATATCTTCCGTCAATCCCCTGTCGAGGTTTACCCGGCCTCCCTTGGCGTAATATCCCTTTTCGGCCAGCCGCATGTGGTCCTGGATAAACCTCGGGTGCAGGAACACGTCACCGTCTATCTCGATAATATAATCGCCTGTGGCCCGGGCCACGCTTTTGTTGCGCATCTGCGCGAGCCTGAACCCGTCGTCCTCGTGCCACACATGCACTATCGGCACGGGGAAATCCTTGCGTATCGATTCTATGGCCTCGCGGGTTTCGTCCCGCGAACCGTCGTCGCCTATGACCACCTCGTCCGGCAGCACCGTCTGGCGGCGCACGCTGTCGAGGCACACCGCCAAGGCGTCGGGACGGTTGTATGTGGAAACTATCAGTGTCGTTTTAATCTTTTCCATGGCAGGTGGTTTTATGCAGGCCGGGCATGGGCCGCGCCCCAAAAATAAGCAAATATTTCCACATACCGCAGGCTTGCGGCACGTAATAAAGGAGAAGATCATATACCCGTTCACACAGGTTAAAATAAGCACGCCGCTGTGCAAGTGCGCAACTAAGTTGTCCCACGCCGCCGTTTCAATTCGACGGGCGGCCGGATTTCGCACAGCCTTCCGAAGTCATACAAAATTAGTGTAAAATTGCATGTAGCTGCCTTTGTTTGTCAGGATTATCCATTTAGTATTGTTGCAGCATAAAATTATTAAGCGGCCCGCCCTTTCAGTACGGGCCGCCGGATCGCAGAACGATCCGGAAGAATGCCACAACATGGAAAAGTATAATTCCGTTTTTATTCCCAATTCTTAAATTTATTTAGAAAATAGTTGTAATTTTGCGATTGTTCGTTTTGAAACAAACTCATAATCAATAAATACACTCAAACTATGAAAGACGCAATCGCAATCCTCACCGGCGGAGGCCCCGCACCGGGTATGAACACTGTCGTTGGCAGTGTGGCAAAAACTTTCCTCAACAAAGGTTACCGTGTCGTAGGCCTGCACGCAGGTTACTCGGGCCTCTTCTGCAAAGAAGCCCGCACGATAGACATCGACTTCCTCCTGGCCGACGATATCTTCAACCGCGGCGGTTCGTACCTCCAGATGAGCCGTTTCAAACCGACAGACAAGGATTTCGAAGAGAACTTCAACCTCGACTTCTTTACAAAGAACAATATCAAGCTCCTCGTAACCGTGGGCGGCGACGACACTGCATCGACAGCCAACCGCATTGCCAAGTTCCTCGAAGCCAAGAAATACCCGATCGCCAATATCCACGTTCCGAAGACCATTGACAACGACCTTCCGCTTCCGGGCGGCCACCCCACTTTCGGGTACCAGTCGGCACTCGACAAGGGCGCTACCATTGCGCGTACGGTATACGTTGACGCGCGTACGAGCGGCACCTGGTTCGTACTCGCGGCCATGGGCCGTAGCGCGGGACACCTCGCGTTCGGTATCGGCGAAGCCTGCCACTACCCGATGATCGTTATCCCCGAAATGTTCAACAAAACCGAGATCACGGTGGAAAAGATCGTGAACCTGGTGGTTTCGGCCATTATCAAACGCAAGATCATGGGCATGGACTACGGTGCGGCGATGATCTCGGAAGGTGTGTTCCACGAACTCAGCGACGCTGAGATAGCAAAATCCGGCATCAACTTCTCGTATGACGACCACGGACACCCCGAACTCGGCAAGGTTTCGAAAGCGCATATCTTCAACGAAATGCTCGAAAACAAACTCAAAGAGCTCGGGATCAAGGTTAAGTCGCGCCCGGTAGAGATCGGCTACGAAGTTCGTTGCAACACTCCCGTAGCATCGGACCTCGTGTATTGCACGGAACTGGGCATGGGTGTTTACCAGCTGTTCAGCGAAGGCAATACCGGCTGTATGGTGTTCGTGGATTATTCGGGAAAGGTCGTGAACCTCTGCCTTGCAGATATTCAGGACCCGAAGACCGGCAAGATTCCGCCGCGCCTCGTCAATATCAACACCGACTGCTTCAAGGCCGTAGTGAACAACATCCTGTGCTACATCACGCCTGCTGACTACGAAGCTGCCAAGAAATATGTGAAAGACCCGGAAACATATGATTTCCATAAGATACTCAACTGGTAACAACCGGTTCGTGAACGAGAGAAGGCCGCCCTTGCAATGGCGGCCTTTTTTTATATGCTTATCCACAATAATATTTCTATGTGGCGCACTATCCATGCAGGCCGCTCTCCACGCGCGGCCTGCGGTATTTTGTTGCGCACTTGTGCGGCAACATGCTTATTTTAACAACAGTGTAAGCAGGTATAAGTTACCTAAACGACAAAACCGGATTGAGCTAACTCGGTCCGGTTTTGTCGTTGAAATGTAAACCTTACCTATCCTCTGCTGTTCATGCTTTCCGCGTCGGGGTTTATCATCACCACCGACTCTTCCACCGATTCCTCGCTGACCTCACCGACGGTATCTTTTTTTATCTTGCCGAAATCATTGGGCGTCACCATGGTTTCGGTTTTCACATCCTTAGGTTCGGCGCCCTTGACCGAACACGCGCATTTTCTTATCTTTTTCATATTCGAGGTATTTTACTGGTAAATAATAAACCTACACAGCAAATACGGTACCAATCCTTGCCGCTCTATTAACATCCATGTTTAGCCCGCAGCCGGCGGAGGATAAATCGAGCGCAAAGCGAGATATCAGCCCTCCGCTCCGGGCGGTTGCGGGCCGACGGCTTTCTGCGAAAGCCGGGATTATTTCATTATATATTGAAGGCGAGGTTCAGAAGCCCTGCGACTGCGAATTCGAGCGCCTTTTCGTCCGGGTCGAACCGCGCGGTATGCAGGTTCCCGGCGCTTTTGCCCTCCGCCTGCCGGGCGACCCCGAACCGGTAGAACAGCGACGGGTAAAGCTCGGTATAGAACCCGAAGTCCTCGGCTGTCGGGCGGATGGCGAGTTCGACTATGGCCTGCTCCCCGAAAACGCTTTTCATAAGGCTCCTGGCTTCAGATGTGAGTTTTTTGTCGTTGACCACACTCGGGAAGCCTGTACTTATATCCACTTTGGCACTGACGCCGTAAGCGGCGGCGGTCGATTCGGCAATCTGCCGTATGCGCTCTTTAGCCGCCACGCGCCAGCTCTCATCGAACGTGCGCAGCGTCCCGGCCATGAAAACGCTGTCGGGGATGACGTTTGTCGAACCCTCGGCCGCCACCCGCCCGAAAGAGAGGACTGTCGGCAGGTCGGGGCTGGTGTTGCGGCTCACGATCTGCTGGAGCGAGGTTATGATGGCGGCGGCAGCCACTACCGGGTCTTTGAGCCTGTGCGGCATGGCGGCGTGGCCGCCCTCGCCCTCGACCGTGATGCGCACCTCGTCGCTCGACGCCATGTATTTGCCCTCGCGCATTCCGAAAACGCCGGTCGGCAGATCGGGATCGACATGCTGCCCGATCACGGCCCTTACATCGTATCCATCGAACGGTTTCCCTTTCAGCACGAGCGACGCCCCGCCCGGGTTTATCTCCTCGCCCGGTTGGAAAAGCCCGAACAGCGTCCCGTTTATTTGGTCACGGAATTTATTGATAACCGACAATGCGGCAAGCATGGCGGCTGTGTGCATGTCGTGTCCGCAGGCGTGCATCACGCCGTCGTTGCACGACGCGAAATCATGCCCCGTGGCTTCCTGCACCGGAAGCGCGTCCATATCCGCCCGAAGCACGAGCGCGTTTTTCAGGTCGCCGCGCCCCTCTATTTTTGCCAGCACTCCCGTCCCGGCGATCTTCCTGAAGCTTATCCCCCCGGCCTCCAGCACACTGGCCACATAAGCACAGGTTTTCTCCTCCTTGAATGATAGTTCAGGATTCCGGTGTATGTGCCTTCTGTACTCCACCGCTTTCGCGGCGGCTTCGGCGGCCTCTGCCAGTATCGTTCGATTATCCATCGCCTCGTTAATTAAAAAATTGTAATGTTTTCTGGTAGCTCTGCGATCCGGCGGGCCGCAATCCGCCAGCGGCGAGCGAAGCGAGCCGCACTTCCTTATCCGGCAGGCGGTTGAGCAAAGCGAAACCGGCAGTCCGCCGTCGCCCCACGCGGCGGGCTGCTACGCATCCCTGCCGCCGACAGCGAACTGTAATATAACAGGGATATTAGTACGGTATTATTAAAACACCTCTTTCGCTATCTTCTGCATGTTGTCGGTCTTGCCCATCGTGTAGAAGTGGAGTACCGGAACACCGGCTTTCTTCAGCTCCTTCGCCTGGGCTATCGCCCACTCCACTCCGGCCTCGCGCACCTGTTTGTTGTCGCGGCATTTTTCCACCTCGTTCACGAGTTCCTGCGGGAGGTCTACGTGGAATACCTGGGGCAGCATCGAGAGCTGCGACTTGGTCGAGAACGGTTTAATGCCGGGGATGATCGGGACGTTTATCCCCGCTTCGCGGCAATCGCGCATGAACCGGAGTATCTTGCTGTTGTCGAAACTCATCTGGGTAACGATATAACTCGCCCCGGCATCGACCTTTGCCTTGAGGTGTTTCAGTCCGGTTTCGCGGTTAGCGGCCTCCGAATGCTTCTCGGGGTAGCCGGCCACGCCTATGCAGAACTTGGAGTGCGCGCACTCGTCGACCTCATGGTCAACGAAAACGCCTTTGTTCATATCCGCGATCTGCCTCACCAGCTCCGTGGCGTTGCAGTGGCCGTCGGGATGGGGCGTGAACACATGCTCGCCGCGCAGGTTATCGCCGCGGAGCGCCAGCACGTTGTTTATCCCGAGGAAATCCATGTCTATCAGGGCGTCCTCGATGTCGTATTTCGACATGCCGCCGCAGATAAGGTGCGGCACTACTTCAACGCCGTAGCGTTTCATAATGGCCGCCGAAATACCCACCGTCCCGGGGCGGCGGCGCACCACGCGCTTTTCGAGAAGACCTCCGCCTCGCTCGACATACTTCACCTCTTCGCGGTGGTAGGTCACGTTGATATAGGCCGGATCGAACTCCATGAGCGGATCGATGGCCTCGAACACACCGTTCACGCCTGCTCCTTTCAGGGGCGGCAGCAACTCGAACGCGAACCGCGTCTTCCTGTCCTCAATGGCTTTATTTATGATATCTATGACCTGCATATTGTGGTGTTTTTTAACATTCAAATTAGATACTCTTGTTACTTTTTACCATTGCCGTAAAAAGTAACCAAAAAGGTCTAGAAAATAAATCTCACATCTAACTCCTCCTTTTAGGCGCTCCGCGCCTAACGATCGTCGGACAATATATGTCTCGACTTATTTTCGTCTCAGTCGGCTCCGGCTGTCGCGGGCAAAGCGCACAAACTGACAAGTGTTATTATTTGCTTACGATTTTTCACCTCAAATTCCTGGGTATCAACGCCGCCACCTGCTCTGCGTCCATTCCCCGGCGGGCGGCGTAGTCGTTGAGCTGGGCGTCGTCTATGCGCCCGACGTCGAAATAACAAGCCTCCGCGCCCGGGAATATCAAACCGCACAGCGACTCTCCGGGGTTTATCATATAGTTGTCCGTAAGCCTCATCCCGGTCGCCGCCTGCGCACCCAGCAGGTCGAAGACCTCGCGCTTGAGCGAATGGTCGGGGCACGCCGGATAGCCGAACACGGCACGTATGCCCTGATACTTGCCGTCGAGGATATCCCGCACAGGCATGCCGCTTTTCTCGTAGCCCCACAGCACCTCGCGCACGAACATATGTATGGATTCGGCGAACGCCTCGGCAAGGCGGTCGGCAAGCAGCTTGGCCATTATGGCCTTGTAGTCGTCGCCTGCGGCACGGTGCGAGGCGGCGAGTTTATCAAGCCCCACCCCTGACGTTACGGCAAAAGCACACACATAATCCTGAACGCCCGAAGCGGCAGGCATAACGAAGTCGGCAAGCGACAGGTTGCACCCTTTCCCGACCTCCTGGTTACGGAGCTGTGCCAGCCGCACAGGCTTGCCGTCCTGCCCGGAAACGACTATATCGTCGCCATCCGAAACCGCCGGGTATATCCCAACCACGCCGTTCAGTTGTATCAGTTTATCATGCTCCATCTCCGCGAGCATCTGCCGCGCGTCTGCCAGCAGTTTGCGGGCCTCCTCACCTTTTTCCGGCGAATCGAGCAGTTCGGGATACTTCCCTTTCAGCCCCCAGGCCGGGAAGAAAAAGCTCCAGTCTATGTATTTCGCGGCTTCGGCCATCGGATAATCCACAAACGCCACATGCCCCGTTTGGTTCGGCATTATCACCTGCGAGGCGTCCTTGACGAACCTGTTGCGGCGGGCGGCTTCAAGCGTAACATACGCCTGCCCGGCGGCATGCTCCTCGAACTGACGGCGCAGGCGCTCCTGCTTCTCGCGGTGTTCCCGTGCGTAGACGTCGCGCTTCGCCCCGAACAGCTTGTTGAGTATCGTTATGTTTTCCGAAGCGTCGCGGCTGTGGATGACAAGGCCCGAGTACGCCGGGGCTATCTTCACAGCCGTATGCAGGGCCGAAGTGGTCGCACCGCCTATTATGACCGGCACGGTCATGCCGCGCCTCTCGAACTCCTCGACCACCTTCGCCATCTCGACGAGCGAGGGCGAGATAAGTCCGCTCAACCCCACGGCATCGGCACCCCACTTCTGGGCGGCATCGGCAATGTCCTGCGTCTCGACCATCACCCCGAGGTCCTTGACCCGGTAGCCGTTGCACGACATCACGACCGAAACTATATTCTTGCCTATATCATGCACGTCGCCCTTGACCGTGGCGACAAGCACCTTGCCGGCCTGCCCGACGACGCTATCCGCACCCTGTTCGATGAACGGAGTCAGCACATCAACCGCCTTTTTCATCACCCTCGCGCTCTTGACCACCTGGGGCAGGAACATTTTGCCCTCGCCGAAGAGTTTCCCGATATTGTCCATCACAGGCATCAGCATATTGTCGATCACCCCGAGCGGCGTCCCCTCGCGGCGGTAAGCTTCCATTACGTCCTCTTCGACATGGTCGGCCACGCCCTTGGTCATGGCGTAGGCGAGCTTTTCTTCGAGCGAGCCTTCGCGCCATTTGTCGGCACTGCCCTTGGCGGCAGCGGCACCGCCGCCCTCTTTTTTCACCCTCTCGGCATACTCGGCGAGCCTGTCGCCGGCATCCGGGCGGCGGTTGAGCACCACATCCTCGGCCAACTCCAGTAATTCGGGTTCTATATCGGAATATACCTGAAGCATCGAAGGGTTGACGATCCCCATGTCCAGTCCCGCCGCGATGGCGTGGTAAAGAAACACGGAGTGCATCGCCTCGCGCACCTTGTTGTTGCCCCGGAACGAGAAAGAAAGGTTACTGATCCCTCCGCTTACTTTGGCGTAGGGCAGGTTTTGCTTGATCCACCTCGTGGCCTCGATGAACCCGACGCCGTAACCGTCATGCTCCTCGATGCCCGTGGCGACCGCCAGCACGTTGGGGTCGAATATGATGTCCTCGGCCGGGAAGCCGTTATCCGTCAGTATTTTGTAGGCGCGGCCGGCCACTTCGACCTTGCGTTCGTATGTGTCTGCCTGCCCCTTTTCGTCGAAGAGCATCACGACGGCGGCCGCGCCGTATTCACGCACCAGATTCGCCTTGCGGACAAACTCTGCCTCGCCCTCCTTGAGCGATATGGAGTTGACGATGCTCTTTCCCTGCACGCATTTCAGCCCCGCTTCAAGCACCTCCCACGAGGAGGAGTCAATCATGAACGGCACGCGCGCTATTTCCGGCTCAGCCATGGCGAGGTTCAGGAAACGCTTCATCGCCTCGGGGCCGTCTATCAGTCCGTCGTCCATGCAGACGTCGACCACCTGCGCCCCGGCCTCGACCTGCTCGCGGGCGATAGACAGCGCCTCGTCCCATTGCCCGTCGCGTACAAGCCTCGCGAACTTGGCCGACCCGGCCACATTGGTCCGCTCGCCGATATTCACAAAATTGGCATCGGGCGTGACCGCCAGGGGTTCCAGTCCGCTCAGGACGGTTTCGTGCCGTTGCGCGGGCTTCGGGCGCGGTTTGTAACCGCGCGCCACACGGGCTATGGCACCGATATGCGCCGGGGTCGTGCCGCAGCAACCCCCTATTATATTTATAACGCCTTTCTTGAGAAATTCTTCCACGTCGGCCGCCATCATCTCCGGGGTTTCGTCGTAACCGCCCATCAGGTTCGGCAGTCCGGCGTTGGGGTGCGCCGAGACGGGAAACTCCGACACCGCCGCCAGCCTTTCGAGATACGGGCGCATCTGTTTCGCACCATAGGCGCAGTTCAGCCCCACCGAAAGCGGACGAGCATGCTTCATAGAGGCGTAGAACGCCTCGATCGTCTGACCTGAGAGTGTCCGGCCGCTCGCGTCGGCAAGCGTCACCGAGATCATTACCGGAACCTGTATGCCGCGCCTCGCGCACTCTTGGTCTATAGCGAACACCGCCGCCTTGGCGTTGAGCATATCGAAGATGGTTTCCACAAGGATTATGTCCGCGCCACCGTCCAACAATCCGCGTATTTGGTTCGTGTAATCGGCTGCAAGTGTATCAAATGTTACATTTCTCGCTCCTGGGTCGGAAACGTCGGCCGACATCGAAGCCGTGCGGCTCGTCGGCCCCATCGAACCTGCCACGAAGCGCGGTTTCGAGGGGTTTTTCAGCGTAAACTCGTCGGCCACGAAACGCGCGATACGCGCGGCCTCCAAGTTTATCTCGTAGACGTAATCATGTAATTTATAATCGGATAGCGAAACGGCCGTGGCATTGAACGTGTCGGTCGAAATTATGTCCGCGCCGGCCATGAGGTAGGCCTCGTGTATCCGCCGTATGGCGTCCGGCACCGTCAGCGCCAGCAGATCGTTGCACCCTTTGAGCGGCACGCTCCAATCCGCGAACAGCACCCCCCGGAAATCCTCTTCAGCGAGGCCGTATCCCTGCACCATCGTGCCGAGCCCCCCGTCAAGCACGAGTATCCGCTCGGCCAGTATGTCGTGTATCGTCTTTTTCATCCGTCTTATCCTTCCCTCCGCATCTTGCGACGCCTTTTATCTCCCGATCAATTCTATCTCAAAAAGTTTATGCCATTTTTTGCCTGTAACGAATATCCGCCCGGTTTCAGCGTCATACGCGATCCCGTTCAGCACGTCGGTATAGGGCATCCGCTCGGCCTGCGGCAACAGTCCCGTGAAATCTATCCGGCCTGTCAACTGCCCGGTCACGGGGTCTATTATCGCCACTTCGTCCGTCATATACACGTTCGCCCAAATCCTGCCGTTTATCCATTCAAGCTCGTTGAGCATCCTCACCGGCCGCCTGCCGTCCCTGACCTCGAACGTGGACAATATTTTGAAATTCAACGGATCGAGCACCTTTATAGTACTCGTCCCGTCGCTCATGTAAAGCCGCTCGCCGTCCGTAGTCAGCCCCCAACCTTCGCCGGGGTATTTAAAACTGCCGACCCGCTCGAAAGTGCCGGCGTCATACACGAACGCCTCGCCCTCGCGCCATGTCAACTGATATATCAACCCATCGAGGAGCGCTATGCCCTCGCCGAAATATTTGTCGGCAAGCGATATCTCTTTCACGGCCTTTCCGGTTTCCAACTCGACTTTCCTCAGCTTGGAATTTTCGTACTCGCCCGTCCCCTCCCAGAGATACCCGTCATGCCAGTAAAGCCCCTGCGTATAGGAGTCAACATCGTGAGGGTAAACGTTTTTTATCTTATATGTATAGGAAACAGCGGCGGTTGTTTTAACGGGTTCCGCGGCCGCCGCCTCGACATTCGCGGCATCCCGCGTCTTCGCGCCCTGCCCTTTGCATGAGCATGCAAGGATAGTAAGCAACAAAAAAACGGCAAATAGTTTATATCTCATCCTGAAAGGGTTAAACTCCAGATGCAAATGTACGAAATTTCATGCTTTTTTTTCCATTATTCCCGCCATTCTTAATATCTTTGCAAACCCGGCAAGCAAGGCCGGACAAAGATAAAACCAAGCATATGCTAACTATCAAACAAATACGCGACGACAAGCAGAAAGCCATCGAAAGGCTCGCCGTGAAAGGCGTGGACGCGGAAAAGACGATCGCCCTCATCGAAGAACTCGACGACAAACGCAAGTCTGTGCAGAACACGCTCGACAGCCTGCTGGCCGAGCAGAACGCGATAGCCAAACAGGTAGGTGTCTTATTTGGACAGGGTAAGCGCGACGAGGCCGACGCCCTCAAGGCCAAGGTCGCCCAGCTCAAAGAGGAGTCCAGATTCATGGAAGACGAGCTGAAAGCGGTTACCGAGCGCCTGGGCGCCGAAATAACCACGCTTCCCAACTTTCCGGCGGAGATAGTCCCGGCGGGCCGGACGCCGGAAGACAACGTCATTGTGAAAGAGGGCGGCAAGAAGCCGGAGCTCCCGGCCGACGCGTTACCCCACTGGGAGTTGGCGAAAAAATATGACATTATCGATTTCGAGTTGGGGGTCAAGCTGACGGGTGCGGGGTTCCCGGTCTATAAGGGACAGGGCGCGGCGCTCCAGCGCGCTCTCATCACGTTCTTCCTCGACCGCAACACGGCGGCGGGCTACACCGAGGTGCTTCCGCCCATCGTGGTAAACGAGGCGTCGGGCTTCGGCACCGGCCAGCTTCCCGACAAGGAAGGGCAGATGTACCACGCTACGGCGGATAATTTCTACATGATCCCGACTGCCGAGGTCCCCGTGACGAACATCTACCGCGACGTTATCGTCAAGGAAAGCGATTTCCCGATAAAACTCACGGCCTACACGCCGTGCTTCCGCCGCGAGGCAGGCTCTTACGGCAAGGACGTGCGCGGCCTCAACCGCCTGCACCAGTTCGACAAGGTGGAGATCGTGCGCATCGAACACCCTGACCGCAGCTACGCGGCCCTGGACGAAATGGTGGCGCACGTAGAAAGCCTCGTGTCGGCGCTCGGGCTGCCCTACCGCATCCTGCGCCTGTGCGGGGGCGACATGAGCTTCACCTCGGCGCTCACCTATGACTTCGAAGTGTGGTCGGCGGCGCAGAACCGCTGGCTCGAAGTGTCGTCGGTGTCCAACTTCGAATCGTTCCAGGCCAACCGCCTGAAACTGCGCTACAAAAGCGACGACAAGAAAACCCAACTGGCACACACGCTGAACGGTAGTTCGCTGGCGCTTCCAAGGATCGTGGCCGCCCTGCTCGAAAACTACCAGACGGCCGACGGCATCAGAATCCCCGAAGCCCTCGTACCGTACACGAGGTACGACATGATAAAATAATACCCATTTGTTGGGATAATCAGAAAACAAGTTGTAAATTTGTGGTTGAAATACCGGGAGTTTCCGGAAATTTTAAATAATCAAAACTTACAAAAATGGCTTATAAAATCTCTGACGCATGTATCGCTTGCGGAACATGTATCGACGAATGTCCTGTTGAAGCGATCTCTGCCGGCGATATCTACGTGATCGATCCGGGTACCTGCATCGACTGCGGCGCCTGCGCAGGCGTTTGCCCGACGGAAGCGATCAGCCCGGCGAACTAAGCGCCACGGACACCAGATCACAATAAAAGCCGCCCTCGACCGGGCGGCTTTTATTATTTTGCGGTTTAGCGGAATATGCTTACTTTTACGCCATCGAACCCCTTGGAAACATATATTAACATACTTACTTAACCCTTTAAATTTATGACAGATTCATTCCGCCCCAAATCATTCCGCGACAAAGCATGGGAAGCCCTCAGAGGGAAATGGGGCATGTCCGCAGTGATGGCGCTCGTTTACATGATGGTCGCCGAAACAGGAGTCCTTGTTTCATGCATTCTCCCCATCGTGGGGCCTATTACGGCTTATATCCTTTTCGTAATCCCAATGGTAATGGGAATGATGTTCCTGTTCCTCGACGTGTCGAACGGTAAGGACGTCGAAGTCACGACGCTGTTCGAAACATTCAAGGATTACGGACGCTACGTCGGCGGCAGCGCCCTCGTATTCGTATACGTTCTCCTGTGGTGCATGCTGCTGTACATTCCCGGTATTATAAAAATGTTGTCTTACAGCCAGACATTTTACCTTATGCGCGAAAACCCGGAACTAAAAGGCGAAGAAGCTATCCAGCTCAGCATGAAGATGATGAAAGGGCACAAATGGGAGCTTTTCCTTCTTGGCCTGAGCTTTATCGGCTGGGGCTTGCTGTGCATCCCCACGCTCGGCATCGGATATTTCTGGTTGATCCCTTACATGCAAACCGCCCATGCCGAGTTCTACAAGGAGCTGAAAAAAGACTGGGAGGTGCGCCAGGGTTTCAACGCTGCCGAGACCGCCGTTGCGTAACCCCTCCATCGTTGCCACAGCGGTAATCGAGTAACCGCAGGGCTTGCCCTTCAAAATATGCTGCCCGGCCTGAATAGGCCGGGCAGCATATTTTGAAGGCCGGTAATGATGCATATCCGCAATATTGCCCCTGCGGTGCAGTCTGCCGTCGGCGACGGGCATAGTTTCGCAGTGCGGCGCTTCGGGTGTGCATCGACACTCCCGGTCTATCGGCGAAAGCCGCAGCGACCCGCCCGCCGCGAGCGCCGGTTCAGACGCTCCTGAGGGGGGCAGGGGCGCCTGACGGCCTTCTTCGAGGGACGAACAAGATTTAAAGGAATAATTCAGTGTTTTTGGGATCACATGGCGATCCGGCAGCCTGCACTGAATGGGCAGATGGCGGGCTCATTCAAATACTAAGAACCACTCTGCAGCAAGCTGCGGGGTATTGTAAAGATTGCGGCAGCCTTGCGCAGCCGCGGAATGTGAATTTATCAAGCGCGACAAGCTGAGGGAAATTAACCCGTGGAGATTAAATTAGGGAATCCTGTTATTCTTCGGCGGGACTTGCGGAGGTGCCGCCGCACTGTGCAGGCTCTCCCGCATGTTGCCTCGACCGGTTGGGTTTCTTACGGAACCGGTTGCGCCGTTTCGCTTTAGGCTTTTTTTCTTCCACGACTTCAGGCACTTCCGGCTGCGGCAGCGGGCGTTTCACGGTACGTGCCAACATATCGTACATGCGTTCGCAGACCCAGGCGTCGGTAGCGGCATACATCTGCTGCGGCGGGGTCAGCGCCGCCGCTTCCCAGTTGCTTAGGCGCTGGGCCTTCGACACGCGCGTACCCATGATTATCCCGGCCATCTTGCGAACACTTTTGTCGGCGATACCCCACTCGGTCACCATACCCTGCAGGTCGGCGAAGCCTTTGGGCTTAAAATGCCTCAACTCCTGCAACGCCTTGATGTCATTCTTTATATCCGCACCCACTTTTACCGTCGTTTCACTCTCCAGCACCTCTATGACGGGCTTGGCCAGCGGCATTTTACACAACCGAAAAAGGTAGCATGTATGAGGTGTGGACAACTGGAGCAGGGCGACCTTGTTCAGCGCCCCCGGGCGGAAAGTAGGCCTTGTTTCGGTATCAAAACCTATCAGGGAGCATGACAGTAAATCTTCGCATGCCGCCTCGGCCGCCTCGGCATCATCCACAACCACGATCCGGCCGCCGAAAGCGCACACAGGCAATTCGGCAAGCTGCTCGTTGGTTATGTTTGTGGCGAAGCTGTTTTCCATTGGGTGCAAAGTTACTTTATTTCTATGAAATATTGCGAAAACAGAGGCAAAGCGTAAAGCAAATAAATTACCAGGCGATTGTGTCTGTATTAAAAATGCGATTATCTGGGTAATCGCAACATCACGCGGCTCGACGCTGAAAGCGTCGCCCCCGCAGCCGCGGGATGTTCTTCTTTCGAGAACGCCAGTAACAAAATGTGCGTAGACACCCACTCTTATTGATTAAGCCTTCATGCATCGACCGAAACATGCGATAACCGTCATACTCGTCCGATCTTGCCGCCGGCATCTGCGGCGAGGCCGTCGGCCAGCAGGGAATCTATGGCCGCGACGACCCTGTCCGGCGGTATCCGGAAACGCGACACGATCTCCTTGACGGACATCCCCTCCCGCCCAAGCATCGCAAGTATCTCAGCGCGGATGTCGGGTTCGCCGGTTTCTTTTTTAGCTTCGAGGCACACGTCGCAGCAGCCGCAATCCTCCGGGTCGGCCTCGCCGAAATAGCGGCGCAAAGCGGCGCTCCGGCACTCCGTGGCAATCGAAGCGTAACGGTGCATGGCCTCTATCCGCGCAGCGGTCATCTCCTTGCGTATCTTGTAGCTCTCGGGCGATATGAACACGTCGGCGAGCGGAAGGCGCCCTTCGTGCAGGATGAGCAGCGGCGAGCGGTTCCCCGGCACATATTTTATGATGCGCATCTGCCACAGGGCCTTCAGGAGTTCCTTTACCCTCTCGACCGTATACCCGGACGAGTGGGCTATCTCGCCCTCGTCGATTGCGACCAGACGGTCGTTGAACACCCCGGCGTAGAGCCTCAGTATCGTGCGGATTATGTTGTCGAGTTCTTCGCGCTCGACCCGTATTTTGTACAAGTCGTCGCGTCCCACAGTGAAAAGTATCCTCGGGGGGTTGTCGTTCTCGCCCGTAAGGGTCAGGTAGCCGTTTTGCTGAAGTATCTTCAGCGAATTAAACACCGTCCCTGTGAACAGGTGCGACCGTGCGGCGAACTCGTGTATGTTGAAGCTGAATGTGGCGTATTTTCCGTCGCCGAGGCCTATCTGCAGGTAGTCGAACAGCGCATCGTAACATTTTTTAACAGTTTCGAGCGGCGGAAACTCCGTTTCATAACGTTTGGCGGCACGGCCTCTGTCGTCGCTCGAAGTCAGCAGGACGGCGTATGAACGCCGCCCGTCGCGGCCAGCACGGCCAGCCTCCTGATAATATGCCTCCAATGAATCGCAGATGTCGTAGTGTATCACTGCACGGACATTGGCCTTGTCGATCCCCATCCCGAACGCGTTCGTGGCGACCATCACCCCGTCGGGGCTGCGCATCCAGCGCTCCTGCCGCCCTGCACGTTCCCCGGCAGGCATGCCGCCGTTATACGGTTCGGCGTTAAAGCCCTGCTCCGCGAGCCATTGGGCGAGTTTCACGGTTTGTTCGCGAGTGCGCACATACACGATACTGCTCCCGCCCACGTTACCGAGTACGCGCAGAAGCTGCGTGTCCTTGTCGTCCGTGCGCCGCACGACATACGACAGGTTCGGGCGGGCGAAACTGCTGCGGATGACCGCCCCCTGACCCATTTTGAGGTGGCGCATGATGTCTTCGGCCACGGCCGGCGTCGCCGAGGCCGTAAGCGCCAGCACCGGCGTATCGGGGACCAACTCCCTAAGTTCGGCTATGCGCAGGTACGAAGGCCGGAAGTCATAGCCCCACTGCGAGAGACAGTGCGCCTCGTCCACGGCCAGCAGCGACACGTTCATACTCCGCAGGCGCGTGCGGAACGTGTCTCCGGCGATGCGCTCGGGCGCGACGTACAGGAACTTGAGGTCGCCCCAGGCGGCATTGTCGAGCGTGAGGTCTATCTGACGGCCGGTCAGGCCGGAGTGTATGGCGGCGGCCGGGATCCCCATCCTGCGCAGGCGGTCGACCTGGTCTTTCATGAGCGAGATGAGCGGCGTGACCACAATGCACACCCCATCAGAGGCCAGTGCCGGAACCTGGTAGAGCAGCGACTTCCCCGCCCCGGTCGGCATCAGCGCAAGGGTATCGCGACCGTCCAGCACAGAGGATATGACATCCTCCTGCGACGGCCGGAAAGCCTCGTAGCCCCAATATTTCTTCAGTATCCCGTGTAAATTCCGCAAACGCCCGTCCATGGGTGTAAAGATACAAAAAAGAGTGCCGCACCGACACCCTTTTGAAACTAAGCACTATATCTGACATGTTTTTATTCGGCCTGCAGCCAGCGGGGGGATGAATTGTTGCCGCAGGCGACTATTTCAGCCCTCCGCGCCGGGAGGCCGCGGACTGACGGCTTGCTTTGCAAGCCGAAACAAAACAGCGAGACCTAATGTAATTAATCTAAGACAATCTTTCGATTTATTTCTTTATGTCGTAGAAACAGCGCTGGGGCGAGTAGAGTTTGCCTTCGGCGACCAGTTTCTTTATGGCTTTGGCCGCGTCGTCCTTGCTTACACCTGCCGCAGTGGCGATATCGCCTGCTTTCATAGCTCCCTTTTCGGTGAGCGCCTTAATGATTTTTTCTTCCATGATCGTGATATTTTGGGTTTGTGCGAAGTTACATATTACATCGCTCCCATGCAAATCTAAACCTGCACGAAAGGCGCTTTTACTACCTTTGCCCTGACGGGTTTTTCGCGGATGACAACGGCTATCTCCGTACCCAAGGCGGCGAATCCGGGCTTGACGTATCCCATCCCGATGCCCACTTTAAGCATCGGCGACATGGTCCCTGACGTCACCTCGCCTATAATGTTCCCGCCGGGATCGGCGATCGGATAACCGTGCCGGGGAATGCCGCGCTCGACCATTTCGAACGCGACGAACTTGCGCGAAACACCCTCTTTCCTCTGGCGCTCCATGAGCGCGCGGTCTATCACGTCCTTGCCCTCTGGGAGCTTCGTCACCCACCCAAGCCCTGCCTCAATTGTTGAGGTAGTGTCGTCTATGTCGTTGCCGTAGAGGCGGAAGCCCATCTCAAGACGCAGGGTGTCGCGCGCACCCAACCCGATATTTTTCAGCCCATACTTTTCGCCTGCCGCCCACAGCGCCAGCCAAAGCTTGTCGGCGTCTTCGTTGGCCACATATATCTCGCATCCGCCGGAACCCGTATAACCAGTAATGGAAAGTATGGCGTCTTTGATGCCCGCGATCTCGGTCTTTCTGAAAGTGTAATATTCCATATCCGCCACAGGCTCGGGACATAGTTCCTGCACGATCTTCATGGCGTCGGGGCCCTGTATCGCCAGTTGCGCTATCTCATCCGAGGCGTTATAAAGTTCCCTGCCAGGGCGCAGGCCGAAAGCCGCACCCTCAGCCACAAGGTGATTCCAATCCTTTTCGGTATTCGCGGCGTTCACAACAAGCAGGTACGTCACAGCATCTATGCGATAGATCAGGATATCATCCACGATGCCGCCTAGGCCGTTGGGCAGGGCGGTATATTGTATCTTGCCGTCGTACAGCGCCGAGAGGTCGTTGCTCGAAACATGCTGCAAAAACCGCTGGGCATCAGGGCCTTTGACCCAGATCTCGCCCATGTGGCTCACGTCGAAAACCCCCACTCCATGCCGCACGGCCATGTGTTCGTCGTTGATGCCCGTAAACTCGATTGGCATGTCGTATCCGGCGAATCCGGCCATTTTAGCGCCGGCGGCGATGTGGTATTTTGTGAACGGGGTGGTTTTCATAAAATCAGTACTTGATATGATACAAATGTAGTTTGTTTTAAATATAATTATCTCCGGCGAGTGTCAATTTATCAACTTTCCACCGACATTAAGATTCCCAATAAATCAGTGTCGCCTTTAGCGACACCTGCAGCCTGCCGCCGCCCCACGCGGCGGGCTGCTTCACTCGCCTGCAGCTCGACGTGCCCTCCGCCGGCGGCAGACCGCTCGTCAATTGCCCTTATTGCGTCCGATCGTTTTTTTATATAAGGTAGCCATAGTCAGCGAAAAATAGTTATTTTTGCACTTTATCCGGCCGGGACGGCGATTTCCCGGAACCAAGACAGAGTAAAAGACAGTTATGAGCAGCGCTAAATTCAAAGAGTACAAAGGGTTGAACCTGCCCCAGGTGGGTAAGGAAGTGTCGGAGCAGTGGGACAAAAACCATACTTTCGAGAAGAGTATGACCACCCGCGAAGGCCGTCCCGATTATATTTTTTACGAGGGGCCTCCCTCGGCGAACGGCCATCCTGGCATCCACCACGTACTCGCGCGTACCATCAAGGATATTATCTGCCGTTACAAAACCCAGCAGGGCTTCCTCGTGCGCCGCAAGGCCGGCTGGGACACCCACGGGCTTCCGGTTGAGCTCGGCGTGGAGAAAAAACTGGGCATCACGAAGGAAGACATCGGCAAGACCATATCCATCGAGGAGTACAACCGCACCTGCCGCGAGGCGGTGATGGAATTCACGAGCGAGTGGGAAGACCTCACCCGTACGATGGGCTACTGGGTCGACATGCGCGAGCCGTATGTGACCTACGAGAACAAATACATCGAATCGGTCTGGTGGAGCCTCAAGCGGCTTTTCGAAAAGGGGCTGCTCTACAAGGGCTACACCATCCAGCCATATTCGCCGGCGGCAGGCACGGGCCTGAGCAACCACGAGCTGAACCAGCCGGGCTGCTACCGCGACGTGAAGGACACCACCTGCACGGCGCAGTTCAAGGTGATCCGCGACGCCAAATCCGAAAAACTGTTCGCCGGCATACAGGGCGACCTCTACATACTTGCGTGGACGACCACCCCATGGACGCTCCCCTCGAACACCGCGCTGGCCGTTGGGCCTGAGCTCGAATATGTTCGTGTGAAATGCATCAATCCCTACACCAAGGTTGAGCAGACGGTTATCCTCGCCAAAGACCTTGCAGGCAGTTATTTCGGACCTAAGCAGGAAGGCACGTTCGAGATAATGGACGGCACGCTCAAGGGCAAGGAACTCGCAGGCGTTAACTACGAACAGCTCTTGCCCTGGGTGCGCCCCATGGGCGACGCCTTCCGCGTGATCCCGGCCGACTTCGTGACCGTTTCGGACGGTACGGGCATCGTGCATATCGCACCCACTTTCGGTGCCGACGACGACCGCGCAGGAAAACAGAACGGCATCGCGCCGCTCCAGATGTTGGACAAGGCAGGAAAACTCCAGCCGATGGTCGACCGCACGGGTAAATTCTACCTTATCGAAGACCTCGACCCGGATTACGTGACGGAATACGTCAACGTGGAAGCCTACAAGCATTGGGCAGGGCGATTCGTGAAGAACGCCTACGAAACCGCGGAAAAGAACGACGACGAAACGCTCGACGTGGACATCGCCGTGACGCTCAAAGGCAACAACCAGGCGATGCGCATCGAGAAGCACACCCACTCCTACCCCCACTGCTGGCGTACGGACAAGCCGGTGCTTTACTACCCGCTCGACTCTTGGTTCGTGCGCACCACGCAGCTCAAAGACCGAATGGTCGAGCTCAACAACACCATAAACTGGAAACCGGCCTCGACCGGGGCGGGACGCTTCGGCAAATGGCTCGAAGGCCTCGTGGACTGGAACCTCTCGCGCTCGCGCTTCTGGGGTACGCCGCTCCCGGTGTGGGCTACAGAGGACTACGCCGAGATCAAGTGTATCGGTTCGGTGGAAGAGCTCAAAAACGAGATAGCCAAATCCGTGGCGGCAGGCTTCATGGAATCGAACCCGCTGGAAAAATTTGTCCCCGGCGACTTCTCGAAGGCCAACTACGACGTTTTCGACCTGCACCGCCCCTACGTGGACAACATCGTCCTCGTATCGAGCAAAGGCGAACGGATGGAGCGCGAACGCGACCTCATCGACGTTTGGTTCGATAGCGGCGCGATGCCCTATGCGCAGGCACATTATCCGTTCGAGATGGACGACAAGCAGTTCGGTAAGGTCTATCCGGCCGATTTCGTGGCCGAAGGCGTCGACCAGACCCGCGGCTGGTTCTTCACGCTCCACGCGCTGGGGACCATGCTTTTCGACAGCGTTACCTACAAAAATATCATATCGAACGGGCTTGTCCTCGACAAGAACGGCAACAAGATGAGCAAGCGACTGGGCAACGGAGTCGACCCGTTCGACCAGATGGAAAAATACGGCCCCGACGCCGTACGCTGGTACATGATAAGCAACTCGCAGCCGTGGGATAACCTGAAGTTCGACCCGGACGGAGTGGACGAGGTGCGCCGCAAATTTTTTGGAACGCTCTATAACACATATAGTTTCTTCGCGCTCTACGCCAATGTGGACAGTTTCACCGGCCGTGAGGCGGAAGTCCCGGTGGCAAAACGCCCCGAGATCGACCGCTGGATCATCTCTCTTTTGAACACGCTGGTGGCCGAGGTAACGGCAAGGCTCGAAGACTACGACCCCACCCCGGCGGCACGCCTGATCGAGGATTTCGTGAACGACAACCTTTCGAACTGGTACGTGCGCCTGAACCGCAAGCGTTTCTGGGGCGGCGAAATGAACGAGGATAAGCTGGCGGCATACCAGACGCTCTACGCTTGTCTGGAGACAGTTTCGATGCTTATGGCGCCGATGGCGCCGTTTATGGCCGACCGCATATTCACCGACCTCAACTCGCTCAGCGGCCGCCACACTGACGAATCGGTACACCTCGCGGCGTTCCCCAAAGCCGACACCTCGCTTATCGACAAGGAACTGGAAGGCATGATGGAAGTCGCGCAGAGGGTTTCGTCGATGGTGCTTGCCCTGCGCCGCAAGGTAAATATCAAGGTGCGCCAGCCGCTGACCAAGATAATCGTTCCGGTACTCGACCCCGAGGTCAAGCGCCATATCGAAGCTGTGGAAAACCTCATTAAAGGCGAGGTCAACATCAAGGAGATAGAGCTTATCGAGAATACCGCAGGCATCATCACCAAGCGCATCAAGCCCAACTTCAAGACTTTAGGCCCGAAATACGGCAAGCAGATGAAGCAGATCTCAGCCCTCGTAGCCGGGTTCTCGCAGGACGACATCGCCAGGCTCGAAGCCGCTGGCGGCATGACCCTCGACATAGACGGCGAACAGCTCCCGACCGTGCTGGAAGATTTCGAGATCACGTCGGAGGATATGCCGGGCTGGCTCGTTTCGACCGAGGGCAAGCTCACGGTGGCGCTCGACATTACCGTCACCGAGGAACTCCGCCGCGAAGGCGTGGCACGCGAGTTGATAAACCGTATCCAGAATATCCGCAAAGAGAGCGGGTTCGAGGTCACGGACAAGATCCGCGTGGAGATCGCCGACAACGAACTGGTAGGCGGAGCGGTGGCTGATTTTGCCGACTACATAGCAGCGCAGACCCTCGCCCTCAAAGTGAGCCTGTCCGGCAAACCGTCGGGAGATTTCATCAACGACGCAGAGATAGACGAACAGGGCGTAACTATCGCGGTAACAAAAGTTTAAACACGCCGAATGCGCACCCCGCATGGGGAAAATCACTCGTCCGCGTTGTACAACCCTCAAAAAAGGCTATTGAAACTATATTATATCGGAAATATTTTGTATATTTAAAGAACTTAAAACTTACGACTATGGCAGAGGTTGAAAAGACACGCTATTCTGACGAAGAACTGGCTGAATTCAAAGCGATAATACTCGACAAACTCGAAAAGGCAAAGGCGGACTACGACCTATTGCGCGCAACCATAACCCACACTTCGAGCAACGACACCGAGGATACCTCGCCAACGTTCAAAGTGCTGGAAGAAGGGGCCGCGACGCTTTCGAAAGAGGAGTCGGGAAGGCTCGCCCAGCGGCAGCTCAAGTTTATCCAGCACCTCGAAGCGGCGCTGGTGCGCGTCGAGAACAAGACATACGGCATTTGCCGCGAAACCGGGAAACTCATCCCGAAGGAACGCCTGAAGATCGTCCCGCACGCTACCCTCTGCATCGAGGTCAAGGAGAACGAACGCAGGTAGGCTCCCGCAGGTGCAACACACCGAAAACGGCATAGTGCAGAACTATGCCGTTTTTTATGCATCGTACAATTAAAGAAAACAAAGTTATGGCAACGATTATCAAAGCCGAAGAGAGGGAATTCACGGAAGATCCGGGCAAGGTCGACGGTTTCAGGATATTCACCGAGGCTTCGAGGCGCAGGAAAGGCATTGACCCACGCTACCTAAATTTCGACATGAAACGCCTCGACCCCGGGGAATATTCCGCCCCGTACCACTTCCACAGGTATGCCGAAGAGTTATTTATGGTCGTTTCGGGCTCGGCAACGCTTAGGTGTAACGATGGACTGCATGTTGTCGGCAGCGGTGACATCCTGTTCTTCGAGGCCGGAGAGAATGGGGCGCACCAGCTCTACAACCACACCGGCGAGGCGTGTACTTACCTCGATATCCGCTCCTTTATCGGCCACGACATCTGCGAATATCCGGATTCGGGCAAGGTGTTCATCGTTCCCACCTACGAGATATTCAGGAAGGACTCGCAGGCGGAATATTTCGAGGGAGAACGGGACATAAAGGAAAAATGGCGGCAGCTCCGGGAGGAAACCGCCGAATAAATAACACGCTTATCAGCAAGGAATATTTTTTACACTTATCCGCAAAAATACACTTGCGGTATACAGTATGCCGCCAGCGGTGGGCGCGAACGAGCCAACGGCGAGTAAAGCAGCCCGCCGCCCCATGCGGCGGCAGGCTGCATGGCTTGCCTGCGGCAAGCCTCCCAAGGCACCGGCCATGAGGCCGCGCTCCGCGCGCGGCCCGTACAGTTTGCTCCGCTCGCCGCAATAGGTGTATTTTTGCGGATAAGCATTATATTCCTTTACCAGGAAATGTCATATTCCTTGTATCGGTGTCACCTTAACGATACAGGCAGCCTGTAGCCACCCATGCGGCCGACTGCCTCACTACGGCTCTAATGCGCCCTTCTCCAGCGGCAGAACGGCATTACAAGGGCATTCTCACAAAGAAGCATCGCAAACAAAACCGCCGCGACACATGTCGCGGCGGATCTGTCATTGACAACAGTTCTTAGAACTGCACCCCGAATCGTAACCCGAAGTTGTTCAGGTTGTCGACCGAGTATCCTACCATGTCGGTCGAGTTCGTACCGTAGTCGTAATACGCAGCGACGTGTATACCTGCCGAGTGCATTCTGTCGGGCCATATCGTCACACCTACTTCCGGCGAGAAATAGAAGCCCCATGTGTTGTCGTAGCTTTCGTACTGGTTGTAGAACGATTCCATACGCGCAAACTGCGGGCCGATCTTCATGGCCAGATAGGGAACCAGCATGCCTGAACCGTCGTTTAAGCGGTAGCGGACAGCCGCACCGAACGGCAAACGATAAATGCTGTGCTGCTGGTCGGTGAACAACGAACCGTTGTCCCCGATACTGACAACCTGTGCGCCCTTGTATTCGTTGTTGGTGTGGAACGCAACGAAACCGCCGATAGCGAAGTCGCCGCCGCCCAGGAAGTAACCCCCTTCGAAGTTCATACCCCATCCGCTTATTTTATTGGCGAAGTCATTGTTTACCGGTATGTTCAACTGCCAGTCGACGTTAATGTAAGCGTTGTCGAGATTCTGCGCGTTTGCCGAGTAGCCGGCGCACAGAGCCATTATTACTGCGGCAAATTTTGCCGTCGATTTTATTATATTTTTCATATATTCTGAATTATTGTGATGTATTAAATTCGGTTATGCGCGAACGACAACCGTTCTTTAGATGGGGTTCTGTGTCTGGAGATACGGCGACTGTGTAAATGCCTGCGGTATGCGGTCGAGGATGAACGGTGCGTTACTCTCCTGCGAGCCGAAGTCATAGCCGTTGATCAACGAGTTCCATTTCACGGGCAGCACCGGCTCGTCGCCTTCGGAAGGTTCCGGAGCGTTCGCCAACGCCAGTTCGGCAGTCATCGTAGCCGATGCGGATGCATAGACAACAGGATACGGGTAAGGATAGTACCAAGTCGGCCAATACCAATCCCACCACCAGTAATCCGAGTAATAGGTGTAATAGTAGTCGATATCGCGGATGTAGACCAATACCAACTGCAGACCATTATCAGCTTGCGCTTCCTCAAGTGAGGTATAGGCTTCGGTGTCATAACCGTAAGCTTCCAAACCGGACTTGTAGGCCTCGATTATATTATCCGCACTGCCGGTATTCCATGGCGTTGTAGTTCCGTCGTCATTCAGCATGGCAATTACATCGGGCACAAAAACCCCCTGGCCTTCCGCATAAGAAGGCGTCGGGAATTGGGCAGGGTCGTAAGAAGTGTAAACCAGATACTCCGAGCTGAGTTCGTCCATATCAGGATTCTTCTGACATGATACTATCGCCGCTGCGGCGACCAGTAGAATGATAAATTTTTTCATATTGTATGATAATTTAAAAAATGGTTTTATTCTAAAATATCAATAGTCATGCCAAAGGGGGCAACGGCCCCGGTAATGCTCGAAAAGAGCAACATTACGGTATGGCATCAAAATTGCCTGACCTCAGCAAAGCATACCAACATACCATATTATTTATTTAATCAGCTATTTAAAATGAAAAACCGCAAACTTTTACTTTGTGCGCTGGCTTTGGGGGCGTTCTCCGCTTCCGCACAGCATTTGAGCGAGGCCGAAATGAAGCAGGCCAACGACCCGATGGCCCACATCACAACCGTGAACTTCCACAATTATTACATGCCGGCGATAACCGGCGAAGACGGGTCCGCGAGGGCGAACACGGCCTGGGTGCGCGTCGCCCAACCCGTTGGCGAACGCCTGCTCCTGCGGGCGTCGATCCCCATAAGCATGGTACCCACATCCGAGGGCCCAAAATCGGGACTTAACGACGCGAGCATCTTCGGCGTGGTGCTTGCCAGCAAAAAAACCAGCGCCAACAAGATCGGCATAGGGCCGATGTTCGTAATCCCCACCTCGACCGATGTCGATAACATAGGCAGCGGCAAATGGCAGGCGGGATTGGCGGGACTCGTATTCTTCGCCAAGAACCCGGCGCTACAGGGAGGCGGGCTTGTGACATGGCAAACTTCGATCGCCGGAAAGAAAGACAAGCCCGACGTCAGCCTTTTGACCTTCCAGCCCATCGGCATATGCCAGATCGGCGGCGGAACCTACCTGCGCTCGGCGGCGACATGGACGTTCGACCTGAAGCACGGGGCGTATGACGTGCCTGTGGGAATCGGGATCGGACATGTGACGAAAGTGGGCAAAACAGTGTTCAACGTATTCATCGAACCGCAGTATTCGGTGGTCAACTCCGGCATTGGACAACCGCAGTTCCAGCTGTTCGCCGGTATAAACATGCAGTTGCTTTAGTGCCTTCCGGTACACGGATAGAGCAGACACACCAACGCAACCCGGGGCATCATAGCGAGAAACAACCACGACGCAAAATTGCACAAAAAAGAGGGCTTCGATTAATCGAAGCCCTCTTTTTTCAAATCCTGACGGCTGCCTATTTCCTGTTGGCCACCATCGCGTTGTATTCGTCGAGCGAACCTACGACGATCTTGTCGTACTTCCTCAGGCCCGTACCGGCAGGTATGCGGTGTCCGCAGATAACGTTCTCCTTGAGGTTCGCGAGCGGATCGACTTTGGCGTTGATCGCGGCCTCGTTGAGCACCTTGGTTGTTTCCTGGAACGATGCGGCAGACATGAAACTGCTTGTCTGAAGCGCCGCGCGGGTAATACCCTGAAGTACCTGATCGCTGGTCGCCGGTATGATCTCGCGGATTTCCACGGGTTTCATATCCTTGCGTTTGAGGGTCGAGTTTTCGTCACGCAGCTGGCGCACCGAGATGATCTCGCCCGCGCGCACGTTCTGCGAATCGCCCGCGTCGGTAACGACAACTTTGTCGTACAGCGAGTCGTTCTCGTCCATGAATTCCCACTTGTCGACAACCTGTTCTTCTAGGAAACGGGTATCTCCCGGATCCTGTATCTGCACCTTGTTCATCATCTGGCGCACGATAACCTCGAAGTGCTTGTCGTTGATCTTCACACCCTGCATACGGTACACTTCCTGAACCTCGTTCACGATATATTCCTGAACCTTGGTCGGGCCGAGTATCGAAAGGATGTCGCCCGGGGTGATAGCACCGTCCGAAAGCGGCATGCCTGCTTTCACGAAGTCGTTCTCCTGCACGAGGATCTGGCGCGAGAGCGGCACGAGATACCTGCGGATATCGCCGCCTTTGCTCGTAACGGCGATCTCGCGGTTACCGCGTTTGATCTTGCCGAACGAGATTTCGCCGTCGATCTCCGACACGATCGCCGGGTTCGACGGGTTACGCGCTTCGAAAAGCTCGGTAACGCGGGGAAGACCCCCTGTGATGTCGCCGGCCTTACCGACCGCACGCGGTATCTTTATAAGCGTATCGCCCGACTTAACCTTGGCGTTGTCCTTAACGATGATGTGGGCGCCTACGGGCAGGTTATATTGCCGTTGTTCAACGCCTGTCTTGTCGAGGATCCTGATGACAGGGTTCTTGGTCTTGTCGCGCGAATCTATGATAACCTTTTCGCGGAGGCCTGTCTGTTCGTCGAACTCTTCGCGGTATGTAACACCTTCGATAACGTTCTCGAACGCGATCTTACCTTCGTATTCCGAGATGATAACGGCATTGTAGGGATCCCATTCGCAGACCATGTCGCCTTTTTTGATCATATCCCCGTCGTTCTTGTGGAGGATAGCGCCGTATGGCAGGTTATGCGTGTAGAGCGTGATGCCTGTGTTGGCATCCACGATACGGAGTTCCGAGAGGCGACTGATAACGACCTGGCTCTCGATGCCGTCGTCGTTCTTGTGCTTAACCACTCGCAGGTCGTCGATTTCGAGTTTACCGTCGTAACGGGCCATAACGTTCGAGTCTACCGATACGCCGCCCGCAACACCGCCGACGTGGAACGTACGGAGCGTAAGCTGCGTACCCGGCTCACCGATACTCTGCGCTGCGATAACGCCCACGGCCTCGCCCATCTGAACCATGCGGCCCGATGCGAGGTTGCGTCCGTAGCATTTTCCGCACACGCCGCGGCGTGCTTCGCAGGTGAGTACCGAACGTATTTCGACCTGTTCCACAGGCGATTTTTCGATGGCGTCAGCGATTTCCTCCGTGATTTCCTGTCCGGCTTCGCAGAGGACCGCGCCCGTAAGCGGGTTCACCACATCCTGCACCGCGGTACGGCCGAGGATGCGTTCGTAGAGCGTCTGCACCACGTCTTCGTTGCGCTTGATAGCCGCGGCGGTCAAACCGCGGAGCGTTCCGCAGTCCTCTTCCGTGATGATGACGTCGTTCGCAACGTCCACAAGGCGGCGTGTGAGGTAACCCGCGTCGGCCGTTTTGAGGGCGGTATCCGCGAGACCCTTACGCGCACCGTGCGTAGAGATAAAGTATTCGAGTACCGAAAGGCCCTCCTTGAAGTTCGAAAGGATCGGGTTCTCGATAACCTGACCGCCTTCGGCGCCGCTCTTCTGGGGTTTCGCCATAAGACCGCGCATACCCGAGAGCTGGCGGATCTGTTCCTTGGAACCGCGGGCCCCTGAGTCGAGCATCATGTAAACGGGGTTGAAACCGTCCTGGTCGGAAACCAGGTGGTCGAGCACCGTTTTGGTCAGTTTCGTATTGATATTAGTCCAGATGTCGATGATCTGGTTGTAACGTTCGTTGTTGGTGATAAGACCGGCGTTGTAGCTCTCAAGCACTTCGTCAACACGCTCGTAACCCTCGCCCACGAGTTTCGATTTTTCTTCGGGGATAAGTACCGCGTCGAGGTTGAACGAAAGACCGCCGCGGAATGCCATCTGGTATCCGAGCTGCTTGATATCGTCGAGGAAGTCGGCTGCCTTGTCGGCGCCTGCCTTTTTCATCACGACCCCGATAATGTCGCGGAGCGATTTTTTCGTGAGCAGCGTGTTGAGGTAACCCACTTCTTCCGGCACGACCTGGTTGAACAGGATACGTCCGATGGTGGTTTCGATCATCTGGCGCCCCAACGAGCCGTCTTCCTGCGGAACGTTGTCGATATAAGTCTTGATCTTGGCATGCAGGGCAGCCTTGCCTTCGTTGTACGCTATGATAGCCTCTTCCGGGCCATAGAACACGCGGCCCTCGCCCTTAACACCCGGACGCGCCTTGGTGATATAGTACAGACCGAGCACCATGTCCTGCGAGGGAACGGTGATCGGCGCGCCGTTTGCCGGGTTGAGGATGTTGTGCGAGCCGAGCATAAGTATCTGTGCTTCAAGTATCGCGGCATTTCCCAACGGCAGATGGACAGCCATCTGGTCACCGTCGAAGTCGGCGTTGAACGCGGTACATGCCAGCGGGTGGAGCTGCATAGCCTTACCCTCGATAAGCTTGGGCTGGAACGCCTGGATACCGAGCCTGTGGAGCGTTGGGGCGCGGTTCATCAGAACCGGGTGTCCCTTGATCACGTTTTCGAGTATGTCCCAGATAACAGGGTCTTTCCTGTCTATGATCTTTTTCGCCGATTTTACGGTCTTCACGATCCCGCGCTCGATGAGCTTGCGGATGATGAACGGTTTGTAAAGTTCGGCCGCCATATCTTTCGGGATACCCATTTCGTGCATCCTGAGTTCGGGGCCTACGACGATAACCGAACGCGCCGAGTAGTCGACACGCTTACCCAGAAGGTTCTGGCGGAAACGTCCCTGCTTACCTTTGAGGCTGTCGCTGAGCGATTTGAGCGGGCGGTTGCTTTCCGTCTTAACGGCGTTGCTCTTGCGCGAGTTATCGAACAGCGAGTCGACGGCTTCCTGGAGCATGCGCTTTTCGTTGCGCAGGATCACTTCCGGAGCCTTGATCTCGATAAGCCTTTTGAGGCGGTTGTTGCGTATGATAACACGGCGATAAAGGTCGTTCAGGTCGCTCGTCGCGAAACGGCCGCCATCGAGCGGCACCAGCGGGCGGAGTTCCGGCGGGATCACGGGGATCACTTTGAGGACCATCCATTCCGGCTTGTTCACCTCTTTCGAGGCGCGGAACGACTCGACGATATGAAGCCTTTTGAGCGCTTCGGCCTTACGCTGCTGCGACGTTTCGGTATTGGCCCTGTGGCGAAGGTCGGCCGCCATGGCGTCGAGGTCTACATTCTGCAGGAGAGTGTAGATCGCGTCGGCACCCATTTGGGCACTGAACTTTTCCGGATCGCCGTCTTCGAGTTGCGCGTTTCCTTTCGGAAGTGCGGCCACCACGTCGAGGTATTCCTTTTCCGTGAGCAGGTCGTAGGTGGACACGCCGTTAGCTGCGGCGGCCCCCGCGTTTATCACGATATAACGCTCGTAATAAACAATGGCTTCAAGCTTCTTCGAGGGGATACCCAGCAGGTAACCGATCTTCGAAGGGAGCGAGCGGAAGTACCATATATGTACCACCGGCACGACGAGCTGGATATGGCCGGTACGCTCGCGGCGCACTTTCTTTTCGGTCACTTCCACGCCGCATCGGTCGCAGACGATACCCTTGTAGCGTATCCTCTTGTACTTGCCGCAGTGGCACTCGTAATCTTTCACGGGCCCGAAGATCCTCTCGCAGAACAGACCGTCGCGTTCGGGTTTGTACGTGCGGTAGTTGATCGTCTCGGGCTTGAGAACCTCGCCGCTCGACGCGCTGAGTATCTCCTCGGGAGAAGCCAGGCCTATCGATATCTTACTGAAAGCAGCGGCGTTATTCTTGTTGTCTTTTGTGAATGACATATCTTTTTCCTTTACTTTTTATTCTTCAAAATCCCCCTGTCGCCAAGGTTTTAAAAACTTTCAGAGGAATCCCGAGAACAAGGCTTGCGGAGAATTTTAAAGCGGAGTCGACTGGACGTCAATGAGCATTTAAAATTTGAGCATAACGCAGTTATCGGGTTCCTATCAAAGTTTTAGTCCAATTTTACACTAAGTGCGAGACCCCTGAGTTCGTGCAACAGTACGTTGAGCGACTCCGGAATACCCGGTGTCGGGAGGTTGTCGCCCTTGACGATCGCTTCGTAAGCCTTTGCACGGCCCATAACGTCGTCGGACTTGATCGTGAGGATTTCCTGAAGGATGTTCGACGCGCCGAACGCTTCGAGCGCCCAAACTTCCATTTCCCCGAAACGCTGGCCCCCGAACTGTGCCTTACCACCGAGCGGCTGCTGGGTGATGAGCGAGTACGGGCCGATCGAACGCGCATGCATCTTGTCGTCGATCATATGGCCGAGCTTCAGCATATAGATAACGCCCACGGTAGCCGGCTGGTCGAAACGTTCGCCCGTACCGCCGTCGTGGAGGTATGTGCGTCCGCTGCGGGGGATTCCCGCCTTGGCCGTGTACTCGTTGATCTCGTCGAGCGAAGCGCCGTCGAAGATCGGGGTTGCGAACTTGAGGCCGAGCTCCTTGCCTGCCCATCCGAGCACGGTTTCGTAGATCTGCCCAAGGTTCATACGCGAAGGCACGCCGAGAGGGTTGAGCACTATATCGACGATCGATCCGTTGTCGAGGAACGGCATGTCTTCGTCGCGCACGATCCTCGCTACGATACCCTTGTTACCGTGGCGGCCGGCCATCTTGTCGCCCACTTTGAGTTTGCGCTTCTTGGCGATGTAAACTTTCGCGAGCTGGATGATACCTGCCGGGAGTTCGTCGCCGTTCGTGAGGTTGTATTTTTCACGTTTGATCCTCGCGTCAGCCTCTTTGTATTTTATCACATAGTTGTTGACAGCCTTGGTGATCAAAGCGTTCATGTGTTCCTCGTCGGTCCACTTATTGGTGCTGAGGTTCATGTAGTCGATCTCGGCGAGCATCTTCTGGCTGAACTTGGTGCCTTTCGCATAAAGTTCCGCACCGAAATAGTCGGTGATGCTTACCGAAGACTTGTTCTTGAGAAGCGTCCAGAGTTTCTGCACGAGCAGGTCTTTGAGTTCCTGCGTCTCCTTGGCGAAGTCCATGTCGAGCTTTTCGAGCTGGGTCTTCTCGCTCGCCTTGCCTTTCTTGTTGTCTTTGTTGACGCGTGAGAAAAGTTCGCGTTTGATGACCGTACCGTAGAGCGAGGGCTGCGCTTTGAGCGAAGCGTCCTTAACGTCGCCGGCTTTGTCGCCGAAGATCGCGCGAAGGAGTTTCTCTTCAGGCGAGGGGTCGCTTTCGCCTTTCGGCGTTATCTTGCCTATAAGTATGTCGCCCGGTTTGATGTTGGCGCCAACGCGGATGATACCGTTTTCGTCAAGATCCTTCGTTGCGTCTTCGCTGACGTTGGGGATATCCGAAGTAAGCTCTTCGACGCCTCGTTTGGTGTCGCGGACTTCCATGATATACTCGTCCACGTGAACCGACGTGAAGATATCCTCGCGCACGATACGTTCCGATATAACGATGGCATCCTCGAAGTTGTAGCCTTTCCAGGGCATGAACGCCACTTTCAGGTTGCGGCCGATGGCAAGTTCGCCCTGCTGGGTCGAGTAACCTTCGGTAAGTATCTGTCCTGCCACCACTTTATCCCCGGCCTTAACTATCGGGCGGAGAGTGATAGAGGTATTCTGGTTGGTTTTGCGGTAACGCGGAAGCGAGTAAACCGTCACTTCCGGATCGAAATCGACAAGTTTTTCGTCCTCCGTGAGGTCGTATTTTATACGTATCTCGATAGCGTCGGAATATACGCACTCGCCCGATTTCTCGGCCACGACCTGTATACGGCTGTCGGATATCATCTCCTCTTCGAGGCCTGTACCCACGATAGGCGCTTCGGGCGTTACCAGCGGCACCGCCTGGCGCATCATGTTCGACCCCATGAGCGCACGGTTGGCGTCGTCATGTTCGAGGAACGGGATGAGGCTCGCCGCGATTGAAGCGATCTGGTTGGGTGCGACGTCCATGTAGTCGACCTCTTCAGGCGCAACCTGCGGATAGTCGACGTCCTGGCGCGACTTCACCCTTTCGGCTGTGATCTTGCCGTTATCTGCCACCGACGTAGAAGCCTGTGCGAAGATGAGTTCTTCCTCCTCCTCGGCGCTCAGGTACTTGATATCGGCGTTGTTCATATCCACCACGCCGGCCGTTACCTTACGGTAGGGCGTTTCGATGAAGCCCATGTCGCTGATCTTGGCGTAAACGCAGAGCGACGATATAAGACCAATGTTCGGGCCTTCAGGGGTTTCTATCGGGCAAAGTCGTCCGTAGTGCGTGTAGTGAACGTCACGCACCTCGAAACCTGCGCGCTCGCGGGAAAGACCGCCCGGACCGAGGGCTGAAAGACGGCGTTTGTGCGTCATTTCGGCCAGCGGGTTGGTCTGGTCCATGAACTGCGAGAGCTGGTTCGTCCCGAAGAACGAGTTGATCACGCTCGACAGGGTCTTGGCGTTTATAAGGTCTACCGGCGTGAACACTTCGTTGTCGCGCACGTTCATCCTCTCGCGGATGGTGCGTGCCATGCGAACGAAGCCCACGCTGAACTGGTTGGCCAGCTGCTCGCCCACAGTGCGCACGCGACGGTTCGACAGGTGGTCGATATCGTCCACGTCAGCCTTCGAGTTGATAAGCTGGATAAGGTATTTGATGATCTCGATAATGTCTTCCCTTGTGAGGATGCGCGTATCGGAATCGATGTTGAGGCCGAGTTTCTTGTTGATCCTGAAACGGCCCACGCTTCCCAGGTCGTAACGCTTGTCCGAGAAGAAGAGCTTGTCGATAACGTCGCGTGCCGTAGCTTCATCTGGCGGCTCGGAGTTGCGCAGCTGGCGGTAGACGTAAACCACCGCTTCTTTTTCGGAGTTGCACGGGTCCTTCTGGAGCGTGTTGTATATAATGGAGAAGTCGGTGCCGGTTTCGCTCTCCTTGTGCAGGAGGATGGTCTTGGCGCCGCTTTCTATGATATCGTCAATATTTTCGTCTTCGAGGACGGTTTCGCGGTCGATGATAACCTCGTTACGCTCGATAGAAACAACCTCGCCGGTATCTTCGTCTACGAAGTCTTCGACCCAGGTTTTCAGCACACGGGCGGCGAGTTTGCGGCCCACGGCTTTTTTGAGGGTCGATTTGCTAACCTTGATCTCGTCCGCGAGGTCGAAGATCGAAAGTATCTCGCTGTCGCTCTCGAAACCGATGGCACGAAGAAGGGTGGTCACTGGGAGCTTCTTCTTGCGGTCGATGTAGGCGTACATCACGTTGTTGATGTCCGTCGCGAACTCGATCCACGAACCCTTGAACGGGATGATACGGCCCGAGTAGAGTTTCGTACCGTTCGTGTGTGTGCTTTGTCCAAAGAATACGCCCGGCGAGCGGTGCAGCTGCGACACGACCACGCGTTCCGCCCCGTTGATAACGAAAGTTGCGCGGGGGGTCATGTATGGGATCGTACCGAAATAGACGTCCTGCACCACCGTGTCGAAATCCTCGTGCTCCGTGTCTGTGCAGTAGAGTTTGAGTTTCGCCTTGAGCGGCACGCTGTACGTGAGTCCGCGCTCCAGACACTCTTCGATAGAATAGCGGGGCGGGTCTACGTAATAGTCTATAAATTCCAGAACGAAGTTGTTCCTGGTATCTGTGATCGGGAAGTTTTCCATGAAAACCTTGTACAGGCCCTCGTCGGTACGGTTTTCGGCCGTCGTGTCGAGTTGGAAAAAATCGTGGAATGATTTGAGCTGTATCTCCAAAAAGTCAGGATAGGGCATCCTGTTCTTAACGCTGGAGAAGCTGATCCTCTGGTTATTCGTTTTTACGGACATTCTTTGTATCCTCTTGAATTTTAGTGAATTGGCCGCAGCCTCAGGGTTTGCATCCCTGTTTGTGCTTTCAGGGAAACTGCTTTTCCCTTACGCATATCGACGGTTATCCGTCATTCGCCGGCAATCCGGCGCACTAAATCTTTGGCAATTGTGGCCCCGTCTCCCTCTATCTCTCTCGCTTACTTAAAACTTTCGTCCCTCATTTGGCTCAAAGTCTCTTTCAACCCCTATTTACCGTACGCAGAACTAACACTTCCCTTGCCGGGCCCCTTGCCTTGTCGGTTGCGGTATGTAAGCCACATCCGTTATGCTTCATCGGTTATAACTTAAAGCCGAGATATTGAAAATCAATATGTTTCGTGCTTTTATTTTCCCATCCTCGTGCGTCAACCGAAGACCCGCCCTCTTTAGATGGGAAAAGGCGTAGAGTCTGGAAGGCCAGACTCCACACCGTTTTCGTCGTTTTGCGAAACTTACTTAACTTCGACTTCGGCTCCGGCTTCTTCGAGCTGGGCTTTGATCGATTCAGCTTCTTCTTTGCTAACGCCTTCTTTAACGGGCTTCGGAGCGCCGTCTACGAGGTCTTTAGCTTCTTTAAGGCCGAGGCCTGTGAGGTCCTTAACGACTTTCACAACCTGAAGTTTAGCCTGACCACCCGAAGTGAGGATCACGTCGAAAGAGGTTTTCTCAGCCGGAGCTGCTGCTTCAGCGGGAGCTGCCGCTACTGCAACTGCTGCTGCTGCCGGTTCGATACCGTATTCGTCCTTAAGGATGTTAGCGAGTTCGCTTACTTCTTTAACTGTGAGGTTTACCAACTCTTCAGCTAATTTCTTTACATCTGCCATTGTTAAAGTATTTAAATTGTTTTTGTTTTGGTTTAATTTAAGGCTCCGCGTTTTACGCTTCTCAGCCCTTGTTAATTATGCCGCCCGGGTTATGCGCTCTTTTCTTCGAGCGTTTTCACGAGACCTGCGATCTTTCCGCCGGCCGAGGCTTGGAGAGCGGAAATAAGGTTCTTCGCCGGAGACTGGAGCAGTCCGATGATATCGCCGACAAGTTCCTCTTTCGTTTTAACCGCAACGAGGGCCTTGAGCATATGGTCGCCGACATAAACGCTTTCTTCAACGTAAGCCGCCTTGAGGACGGGTTTCGCCGCTTTCTTGCGGAATTCCTCGATGAGGACCGCAGGAGCTTTGTTTACGTGGGTGAACATGATCGCGGTCGAACCCTTGAGTACCGGGGTCAATTCTGCTACGTGTTCCCCGCCTACCTTTTCGAGAGCTTTTTCGAACAGGGTGTTCTTAACGACCACCAGGGCGATATTCTTCTCGAAACACTTGCGGCGAAGAGTTGCGGTCTGTTCCGCGTTCAACTCCGAGGTGTCTGTAATGTAGTAGTGGGGATACTGGCCCAGTTTTTCGGCTATGCTATTGATAATCTGTGTTTTTTCTTCCCTTGTCATCGTCCTTTAGTTTTTGGTTTCAACTGATTTGGGATCTACCTGCAAGCCGGGGCTCATTGTCGTAGAGAGATAGATACTTAAAACATAAGTACCTTTAGCAGCGCTGGGTTTCAGCTTGTTGATCGTTCCGAGGAATTCCTTCGCGTTTTCTTCGATCTGTTCCGGTGTGAACGACACTTTACCTACAGAAGAGTGGATGATACCGAATTTATCGACCTTGAAGTCGATTTTACCGGCCTTCACTTCCTGTACGGCTTTACCTACTTCCATAGTTACGGTACCCGTTTTGGGGTTCGGCATGAGGCCGCGCGGACCGAGGATACGGCCCAAAGCACCCACCTTACCCATAACGCTCGGAGTGGTGATGATCACGTCTACGTCGGTCCAACCGGCTTTGATCTTGTCGATATACTCGTCAAGACCTACATAATCAGCACCTGCTTCCTTGGCCTCGTTCTCCTTGTCGGGAGTACAGAGGACGAGTACGCGGGTTTCCTTACCAGTTCCGTGGGGAAGCGTCACGACGCCCCTCACCATCTGGTTTGCCTTGCGGGGGTCAACCCCGAGGCGTACGTCGACATCGACTGAAGCATCGAATTTCGTGAAAGTGATCTCCTTCAGAAGTGCCGCCGCTTCGCTCAATTTATAAGCCTTGTCCGGCTCTATCTTGGCGATCGCTATTTTTTGATTTTTGGTCAGCTTACTCATTTCTCAGTAATTTTTACTTCATTTCAGGAAATTCGCCTTCTACGACAATACCCATGCTGCGAGCCGTGCCGGCCACCATACGCATAGCAGACTCAATCGTGAAGCAGTTCATGTCAGGCATTTTATCCTGCGCGATCTCTTTCACCTGGTCCCACGTGATCTTACCTACCCTTTTACGGTTAGGCTCGGCGGAACCCGAAGAAATCTTGGCTGCTTCTTTGAGCTGTATGGCTACGGGCGGCTGTTTTACCACGAAATCGAACGACTTGTCGCCGTATACCGTGATAATTACGGGCAATACCTTACCTGCCTTGTCCTGCGTCCTTGCGTTGAAGGCTTTGCAGAAGTCCATGATGTTCACACCCTTTGAACCGAGTGCGGGACCTACGGGAGGAGAAGGATTAGCGGCACCACCTTTGATCTGGAGTTTGATAAATCCAGTGATCTCTTTTGCCATAATTTTCCTTGGTTACTTATTCTTTAATCTGTTTAGTGTGATCCCGCGCATAAAGCGGGGATGGGTGCGGTGTCACGAGCAACGCTTTTGCACGGCCTTCCGGAATATTTCACCGGGACGGCGCGGCGTGGCCTTACTCTTTTTCCACCTGCACGAAGCTCAACTCCAACGGAGTCTTGCGCCCGAATATCTTCACCGAAACTGTGAGTTTCTTGCGGTCGTTGTCGACTGCCTCGATCGTTCCTTCGAAAGAAGAGAACGGGCCGTCGGTAACCTTAACCGTTTCACCCACGAAGAAGGGAGTTTCGTTTTCCTCCTCACTAACGCTCAGTTCGTCGACGCGGCCGAGGATACGGGCTGCTTCCGACGCACGCAACGGTGTTGCCTGCATCTGCTTGCCCGCCTCTTTCGTGTCTCCGAGGAAGCCCAGAACGTTAGGGACGTTGCGAAGTATATACGGAATTTCTCCTACGAATGCTGCCTCTACAAGCACATAACCGGGATACGACACCTTTTCTTTGCTGATCTTCTTGCCGTTGCGGATCGTGTAGACCTTTTCGGTGGGGATCAGTACCTGCGAAATGTAATCCTGAAGGCCTCGGTGTTTTATCTCAAGTTCGATATATTCCTTGACCTTTTTTTCCTTTCCGCCTATGGCGCGTACCACATACCACTGTTTCTGCTCTTTTTCGCTCATCTCAATTTGGAAGCTTTAGATGGGTTAGTAGAGCAAACGGTAGATGAATTTCATTAAGTGCTCGAAAGTCTGGTCCATCGCGACTATCACGAGTGCAAAAATAATGGAAGCGACCATCACGACGATGGCAGAATTTTGCAGCTCGCTCCACGTGGGCCATGTCGTTTTGTGGACAAGCTCGTCGTAAGAGTTTTTAACGTAATTTATGAGTCCCATAAATATATATATTTTTCTTTTTCGCGCGTCTAAAACCCTCTCTTTAGGATGGCTGGGATTACTTCCCTCCGCTGTTTCCCGTCCGCACTTTGTGCGACGACGGATTAAGTTAACCTCCCTTCGTTTTTCCCGCACCGCTTTCAGCGACCACGGACTCCGGTCAGTGAACTCATCGCTTTACAGCGATTCGGTTCGGTCGGTTTTCCCGTCCGGCCTGCGGCCACCGAGATTGGCGCCTTCACTTCGTTCAGTTGCCTTTCTCTTTAGGAGGGTGTCACATTCGGCAGAAAATCAAAATCCACTTCGTGGCTTCCGGTATTTTGAGCCTGTCCGCCTCATCCAAGCATACTTGGTCGGCGTCCATTCTCAAAATCCTTGTGGCTTCGCCACTTGATTTTCGCCTTCTGGCACGAGTGGAGAGATTCGAACTCCCATCAACGGTTTTGGAGACCGCTATTCTACCCTTGAACTACACTCGTAGGTTACGGCAGGGGCGCTAACCTTTCGGAGCCTGCGCCCCTGCCGTCGTTTATTCAATTCATGCGGTCGCCCGCCGTGAATTATTCGAGGATCTTGGTGATCTGACCTGCACCGACAGTACGGCCGCCTTCGCGGATAGCGAAACGGAGACCTACGTTGAGCGCCACGTCGTAGATAAGGTCTACGGTGATGGTCACGTTGTCACCCGGCATTACCATGTCAACGCCAGCGGGAAGGGTAACTTCACCTGTGATGTCGAGGGTACGGATGTAGAACTGCGGACGGTATTTCTGGTGGAACGGAGTGTGACGGCCGCCTTCTTCTTTCTTGAGGATATAAACCTCAGCTTCGAATTTCTTGTGCGGTTTGATCGAACCCGGTTTCGCGATAACCATACCACGCTTAACGTCTTTCTTGTCGATACCACGCATGAGAAGACCTACGTTGTCGCCTGCTTCACCCTGGTCGAGGAGCTTGCGGAACATTTCCACACCTGTACAGGTTGAAGTTTTGCTTTCGCCAAGACCTACGATCTCAACCGGGTCACCTACGTGGATAACACCCGTTTCGATACGGCCTGTGAGAACTGTACCGCGACCTGTGATCGAGAATACGTCTTCAACCGGCATGAGGAACGGTTTTTCGTTTTCACGCGGGGGGATCGGGATGTATGTGTCAACCGAATCCATGAGTTCCATGATCTTGTCTTCCCATTTGGCGTCGCCGTTAAGGCCGCCGAGGGCAGAACCACGGATAACGGGAGCGTTGTCGCCGTCGAAGTTATATTTGCTGAGCAGGTCGCGTACTTCCATTTCAACGAGTTCGAGCATTTCGGGGTCGTCGACCATGTCGCACTTGTTAAGGAAAACTACGATCTTCGGTACGTTCACCTGGCGGGCGAGCAGTACGTGCTCGTTAGTCTGGGGCATAGGACCGTCGGTTGCGGCAACAACGAGGATAGCGCCGTCCATCTGGGCAGCACCGGTAACCATGTTCTTAACGTAGTCGGCGTGACCGGGGCAGTCCACGTGAGCGTAGTGACGGTTAGCCGTCTGGTACTCAACGTGCGAAGTGTTGATCGTGATACCGCGTTCTTTTTCTTCCGGAGCGTTGTCGATCGAGTCGAAAGAACGGAGTTCTGAAAGACCTTTTTTCGCAAGTACTGTGGTAATTGCAGCGGTAAGGGTAGTTTTACCGTGGTCTACGTGTCCGATAGTACCGATGTTTACGTGCGGTTTGGACCTGTCAAATTTTTCTTTTGCCATAAGTGAAAGTTATTTTTGGAATTAATCTTTGTTTTACCTATCGGTTTATTAAAGTTCAGGTTCACAATAAAATATTACCCGCATCCTCCTCTCTTCCGTGCTGCAGGCAATATTTCCTTCGGCTTGCCTGCCTCGCGGCCGGCAACTAAAATGTTCGAGCGGAAGACGGTCGCTTCGGCGACTCCGGAATAGCTGCAAGGCCACCTCATCATCCACCGCCTCTGCTATTCCCACCCTCTTGACTCACTTTGAGCGGAAGACGAGGCTCAAACTCGCGACCCTCAGCTTGGAAGGCTGATGCTCTATCAACTGAGCTACTTCCGCAATAATAGTTTCAATGCTCCGAAACTTTTGTTTTCTGTTACCTCCTCGTCTGTTTCCGCACCGCCTTTGGCGACTGCGGGACTTCGTCGGTACACTCGCCCGGCCTTTGGCCGAACTCGGGCGGAAGGCTGATGCTCTATCAACTGAGCTACTTCCGCAGTGTTGTTTCAGGCCGTTTTTAGGATTAACTCGCTTTGCTCGTTTTTCCATGCGCCTCCCGGCGGGACCCTGACAAAAAATCTGAAAATAGTTCTGCTTATGCAAAACGCCAACCATTCAAATCGGACAGCCTTTCAAATAAATTTGACGACTGTCCGATTTGAATGGCCGTCAGCCGAAGGCTGTATTTTCAGATTCGTTTTGTGGGAGAAGATGGATTCGAACCACCGAAGACGTGCGTCAGCAGATTTACAGTCTGCCCCATTTGGCCACTCTGGTATTCTCCCTTGATTTTTTTAAGAACTTATTTGCTGCCTTTTTTATCCTTACGGGATTGGCTCGCTTTCCGCTCGCCCATCCCTGTTGGTGTGGCTTTCAAGCCGCCGGAATATTTCAGTTCGAGAACGACCGCCGCTTCGCGGCTTTTGTTCTTTGTAGTCCGCCAGTCCATTCAAGAATGTCCTGTCGTTCTCCAAATCCCATCCGACTTCGTCGGCGTCATTTCCTCACTATCTCCCGCACCTTGAGCCGATGGAGGGATTCGAACCCCCGACCAGCTGATTACAAATCAGCTGCTCTGGCCAACTGAGCTACATCGGCATTTACAGCTTTATTGGGGTCGCAAAAATACAAATAAAAAACTAATTCGCAAACAATATCGGATATAATTGTGTATTCCGTGAAAAATATCCGGCACCGTAGTTTTTGGCCCAATCGGCGTCAAAAGTACAATTCATTTTGGAATTAAACAACTTTTCGGTCTGCAAAATCTGCAAAAAATCGCAACAGCGCCTGTTCATTCGGATACAGCCGAAACAAAACCGACAGCGCGGCATCCGGACAATCGTTACGACTACCGCATCCCGCCTCCCCCGGGGCCGCCATAGCCGCCTCCGCCGCGCGGGCCGCCCATCGGGCCGTCGGGACCATCGCCGCCAAAGCCCGGGCCGTCGCCCTCAGGCATGCGCATGGAGCGTCCGCCGCCCTGGCCGCCATAGGTCTTGTTGAACCGGAAACTTACCGTGAACATGCAGTAGCGGCTCATCAGTTGCCTCCACGTGTTCGTGAGGGTCGTGGAGTTCATCGACGACGTGAAACTGTTGTTGCGGTTCAGAATGTCGTATACCGTGAACCTAAGGTTCCCTGCCCTTTTGGCGAAGTCCCACGAGAGGGCGCCGTTCAGAAGGTTCGTATTTTCTGGCATTTGCTCGGTCTTCCCAACATATCGCGTATAGTAGCTGTAGGCATAATCGCCTTCGAGCGTGAAATTCTTCAGGAAGCGCAGGCGGAAGTTCGCGCCCACGTTTTCCCTGACCGTGCGGAAATCGTTCGTGCCGGTGGTGAACGTGTAGCCGAAAGAAGTCCCGTTCGTGATCCCGTACTCGATGACCGCCGAGTGGTTGCTCCGCAGGCCGACGTTAACGCTTGGGGTGTGTTCGGAGTTCCATATCAGCACCGACATCCTTTGTCCTCCTGTCGCGCGCTGCGTTTCGTAACTGGGCCTGTAAGCGAACGAATAACGGGCGCCCAGGTCGATCACGAATTTGTTGCCGATGAAAGGGCGCGAGAGCGAAGCGTTCGCCGAGGCGTTTTTCGCCCCGCTGATGTTTCGGTAGGTGGTCAGTTGTGCGCCTTTGTCAATCTCCACGCCCATGATGACCACGTCCTGGTTGATGTATGTCCTCTGGCTGGTTATCGAGTTATGGGTATAGCTTCCCGAGACGCCGAAGTTGACGCTCGTGGCCTCGTCGGTGTTGGATATCCTGAGCGATGCCGAGGCGTTGTGGGTGTAGCTCTGCTTGAGGTCTGGATTACCCAGCACCGGCGCCATTTCGTTGGTGTTGTCCACATAGTCGCGCATCTGTTCGAGCGACGGGTTGCTGCTGTTGGTGCTGTATCCTGCGTTCCACTGGTAGCGCTTCGCGGCGCTGAGGTTACGCTGCGAGTTGCCCACCGAGAACGACGGCGTTACCGACCGGAACAGCCGTTGGTCGTACGTATTGTGGGGATACGCCTCGTCGCGCATGTTGTTCGTCGCGTTGAAGTTCACGCCGGCGCTGGCCGATACTCTGGCATCGCGTTTCCCGATGGAAAAATTCCCGCCCACCGAATTGCGGATATTGTTATTCGTAAACGTCTGCGACTTGCCGGGGTCTATCTCCCCTGTGAGGTCGTCCCGGTAGAGGCTCAGCGTCTTCGAGTCGGTGTGGTTGAACGAGTAGTTCGTCCTGAAGTCCAGCCACTGGGTAAGTTGCAGTCCGCCGACCGACAGGCTGGCGTTGGAGCCTTGCGAGCGCGGGTCCTTGCCTATCACATAAAGCGTCGATTCGTCCCCGGCACTGTTGACCTCCACCCTGTCGTAGTCTTCGATCCCGTTATCGTTGCGGTTGGAGTAGTTCCATCCGGCGTTGAGGCTGATCGATATCGGCCTGCGAGTGGGCGGGGCTTCGTCTTCTTCAAGCAGGGTGGAGTCGACCGGCGGCTGGGGCAGGGCGATGGACTGGTTGAACCTTACGCTCCCGTTTGTCGAGAAAACATTGTACTTGCCCCGGTTGTCCCTCACCAGCGAGCTTACGAAAGCGTCGTCCTGGTCGACCCAATTGGCATTGTAAGAATCGTTATTGCCGTTGCCCAGCGAGAAGCCGGGATCTATATTGAGGCTCGTGTTATCCCAGCGCTTCCTTATGCCTATCTCGAAATTATGGTTGTTGACGGTACTTTTCGACTTCAACGAATCCCTGCGGAGCGTGTTCTCCACAAAATTCGTCCGTTCCGTTACAGTATACGAATAATCGTAGCTGTTGCTGAAACCGTATCTCAGGCTACCCTGCCATTTGTTGCGGTCGCGGAACGGGTTCGAATTGCTGAGGGTGAGGTTGATGGTGTTCTGGCGGCCGTATCCGTCGCCTCCGCCTCCGTATCCGCTCCCGCGGCCGCCGCCCATGAACCTGCGCCGTATATCGCTGACGCCGTCGCGCGTGTTGTTCGAGAGCATATTCAGCGCTATGACCCTCTTTTCGTTGAACAGCCCGAAGTCCCCCTCCATTTTATAGCGTCCCCAAGGGGTCATCGGGGTTTCGTCCGAGAGGTCTTTGCCGAGGCCGCCGAGAGCGCGGGCGTTGAGCACGCCGGTGAACTTACTCTTCGTCGTGAAATCGATGACCCTCTGCATATCCTCCTTCTCACGCGCATACTCCGCCCCCGGCTTGTCGGGGTCGACGATGTCGTATATCTTCACCTCCTCGATGTCGTCGGCCTTGACGTTCTCGATGGTATTCATCACATCGCGGCCGAACATGAGCTTGCCGTCTACCAGCGCCCACTTCACGGTTTCGCCGTGCGCCGTTATCGAGCCGTCGTCCCCTATCTCGATGCCGGGGAACTTCACTATAAGGTCCACGGCGTAATCCCCGGCCATGGTCTTGAACGCCTCCGGGTTATAGACTATCGTATCCCCGCGCGAGGTCATCATCTCTATATGCCCTATTACCGACACCTGCCCCAGGTCCATCGTACCCTGGGTCATGGCGATCTGGCCGAAATCCATCTGGACGCCGTCGGCCTTGAACTCCAGCGTGTACGTCGAATAACCCATGTATGATATGTTCAGTTTCGCCACGCCCTTAGGCACTTTCGGGAACAGGAATTCGCCGCCGGCGCTCGTAAACACCCTGACGCTGTCTCCTGCGGCCTTCAGCGTGACAAATGCCCCCGGCATCGGGGTTTTCTCCTTCGCGTCGACCACGACGCCCTTGACGCGGACGCTGTCGGCCGGCCCGCCCTTCCCCTGCGCCTCGGCCAACGCTTTGGCCAGCGCGTCCGACTGGGTCTGGGCCGAAAGATGTCCGAAGCCCGCCGCCGCAAAAGAAACCGCGAGAAAAAAAATATATAGCTTTTTCATATTATCCTGTTATTGCTTTAGGTGCCTGCCGATTATCTTTTTCAGTATTGTGATACGCGAACCGTTTCAGTGGTCACCGCCCCTTTAGGGCGGGCTTCCGGCCTGCAGGGCAAACCGTCCCCTTAAATCATATTGATACGGATTATCTGCGTGGCGGGATGTTCATCCTCAGATGGTCGCCGCCGGCCCTGGCGGCATCCTTGTCCAGCGACACGCGCGCCGAAACGAACAATTCGAGCCTCGATTTAGGCTTTGTCCCGTCCTTCGTGTGCTTGCCCCCGTAATCAACCCTCACGCGGTATACGCCGTCGGGGATCGCCATTTCCGTGACATCCATAACCGCCGTACCGCCCTGCGACGCTGTCACAGTCTTCACGGCCTTGCCCTCCATATCGAGCATCAATATCTTGGCGTATGCCTTTGCGCGGCCGCGGATATCGGGATTCGGGCTGAGCATGGTCGCCCTTACCGACAGGCCGTACATCAGTTTGTTCAGCACATACACGTCCCATTCGTCGTCGTCGATCTTGTTTACGAATACGCCGGGATTGCGCACGGCCACACTGTCGGGCAGCCCCTTGATAACCGCCATGCGCATATTCATCGTATCGAGGACGGCCTGCGATGGCGGCCACGCGGCAATGTCGGTCTGTGCGGAAACCTGCTGCGCGGAAGCGCGGCCGAATGCAACCGCGAGGAGCAGAGTCAAAAATAAATATTTGAATATTTTCATGGTTCAACGTGTGTTCGGGTTAAACAAGCCAGAGGTTAATTAAACGCCGCGACACCATGGCGGCATCCACAGGCAGATGCAAATATACGCCTGGCCGGATATAAAAAATATTATACCCGGCGCGAAACGGTAAAATCACAAGGTGAAACGACTGCACGAGACTGCAAACAAAAACGAAACAAGAAATATAATTATTCGCAAGAATACCGGATCAGTCCGAATTTTAGTTGGCTGCAATTTTAAGCGGCTTGTTTTCCGGCCTTCGCGGAAGGCCGACAGCCCGAAGCTCCGCCATGCGGAGGGCTGCTGTTCACTTCGTTACTTTCATCCCACCGCGAGCTTCGGGCTGACAACGAAACAGGCATGACAATTATGCGTCATTAAAAACAAATCCACCAACCTAATTTCCGGACTGATCCAGAATACCCTTACTACGCAGCCTGCCGTTGATGGCAGTGCGGGCGAAAAATGGAGGCATCTCCCGGCACCAACAAAAAACGCCCCGGATTTCTCCGGGGCGCGGTTTTTAAGATCGGGTTGTTCCTGCTGTTTCTTTAGCGTCCAGTTCGTTTGTCCTTCTGCGTCTAAACTCCACGGTTGATTTTCTTTTTTGTTTTGTCCGAAGAGCTTTAAAAAAGCGTCCAATCCCTTTTTTTCGGTTTCGTCCTTCGCAGGTTCCCTCTCCTTGTTTTTTTGTTTCTTTCTGCGGCTTTTCTTCCGCCGCGCAGGTTAGTACCTGCTAACTTTTATTGTTTCGGGCCACTGGCCCTGTTGTTACCTTTGCTTCTTTGACTATATAACGTTCCAGCTTAAATTATTATTGTGCCTTTTGCCGTTTTTTTACATTTTTTCAAAAAATTATTTCTCAAACTTTTTTTTGTGCTTTTCGAGCTGTTTTTTCAGTGCTTCTACGCTCTCGTCGACCGACTCTTCGAAAGTCTTGCTGCGGAAGTCGGCGACAAGTTCCTCGCCAGGTACAGCCAATTTTATAGTAACCACCTTGTTTCCCCGGTCATGGTCTTTGTCCAGTTTCATAATGACTTCCGCACCTGTCACCTCTTCTGCAAACTTTTCGAGTTTCGACATCTTGGCTTCGACGAAATCCGTAAGTTTCTTGTCCGCGTCAAACTTGACTGACTGAATCTTCACGTTCATAATCAATTCCTCCCAATTTTTATAATTATCCGCCCCGGCGCATCCGGAGCCTCTTTACTCTCTCCCACTATCAAAAAGGATGCCTATTTTTCTTCCCTGTCTTTGCGTACCCGTGGATGGGCTTTGGCGTAAACCTCCTTCAATTTGGCGATGCTGTTGTGTGTGTACACCTGGGTCGTCGCCAAAGAGCTGTGGCCCAGTATCTCCTGTATCTCGCGGATATCCGCCCCTCCGTCCATCATGTGCGTGGCAAAAGTGTGCCTCAACACATGGGGACTGCGTTTCCCCTGCACCCCGGCCCGCTCAAGCTCCTCCCTCACCACCCTGTATATCACGCTGCGCGAAACCGGATCTCCATTGTCGGTTAAAAATAATGATAATTCGGGGGAAATGCAAACATCCAGGGCCTTTAAATCATCCATAAACCCGACTATTTTCCGCCTTGTGCAGTCGATTATCGGCACCACCCTCTCCTTGCCGCCTTTGCCAAGTACGCGGAGTTCGGAATATCCGTTCGAGAAATCCCCGAGGCGCACGGCGTGGAGTTCGGCGAGGCGCAGGCCGGTGGTGTAGAACAGCAATATCAGGAGGGCGTTGCGGCGCTTCGTGTAGTCGTCCGAGGCAAATTCCGTCTCCAACCCTGCAACCACATCGTCCATCGTACTCTCCGGCACAAACCCGGGCAGCCTTTTCGGGGCCTTGCGCGAGCCTATGCCGAGGAACGGGTCGGCGGAAACGACGTTCGTTTTGCGCAGGAACCTGAACAGGGCGCGCAGGCTGCTGGCCTTGCGGTTGATGGATGCGGCGCCGAGTTTTTCCTTCTCCGACAGTTCGCCTATCCAGCCCCTTATGTCGTCCGTTGTAACGGCAGCGGGATCAAAAAGTTCACCGTCCGCGGACACGAACCCGGACAGGATATCGCCCCGGAATCCCGAAAATTCCACGAACTGCCCGATATCGCGGGCATACGCCTCGATCGTGTGCGGGGAATAGCGTCTCTCGGCTGCGAGGTATGTCAGGAATTTATTCAGCGGCATATAGCAAAGATAAGGAAAAACAAAAAAGGTTTCCGCATGCGGAAACCTTTTTTGTTTGCGGCCGTGGCCGTGCAAAGCGAAAAAACTATTCTTCGTTATCGAGCTGCATTTTAGCCACATATATGGCATGCGCCTTGTCCTTGCGCTTGCTCACAGAGGGTTTGGTGAAGTGCTGGCGGGCGCGGAGCTGTTTGAGCACACCTGTTTTTTCGTATTTGCGTTTGAATTTCTTGAGGGCCCTTTCGATGTTTTCGCCCTCTTTGATCGGCATGATAATCATGGTTCCAGTTTTTTTATTGTTTTTTACTCGATTAATTCTCGGTTCTTTTCCGAAGGTTGTTTTTGTTAATTTCCGGCCTTTCAGAGCCATAGAAGCACGCTTATTCGCTTCTGAACAGGAGATACGGGGAGAGCCTCTCAGCTTCCTCGCCAGTCATTATGTCTTGTTCGACCATTTCTCCTATTGTGCGCCAACCTCCTTTCAGTTGCCTGTTTTTCAACAGTTTCCTTAGCATTTCGCCGGTCGCGTAGGGGTGGTTGCCCAACTGTCCGACCAGCGTTTTGTGGGGTGCAAAGTTAACATCAATTTTTTGAATTCCACAACTATCCACACGAATTTGTTCGCAAATCCGTTGCAGATTTCCCTCGGACATGCCGCGGACCTCGGCAAGTTGGGTGGCCGAGGCGAAACCGCCTAACCTCGCGCGGTACTCGATGATGCGCACCACGAGCACGTCGCCAATGCCGCGCACCTGTCGCAGCACGGCCGAATCGGCGCTGTTTATCTCGATCCGTGCAGGTGCAATCGGCATGGGATCAGTGGACAGAGGCTCAGTCCCCATAAGCCCTACCGAAGCGGGACCATCGGCTATGCGTCCCGCAGGCTCGTGCGCAACAGGCACGGTTATTCGTATATATGGTCCAAGGAGTTCCATCATTTTGTCCGACACCACGTAACATTTCGCGAAATCTTCCTTTGATTTGAATCCGCCGATGCTATAACGGTAACGGACGATGACGTCGGCCTGCTTCGGCGAAAAACCGAGCGCCACGAAACCTGCGGCATCCAGATGGTTCGGATCGAAAGGCTTTGGAGCATCACCGGGATTCTCGTTTACTATGGCAGGCTTACGGTTGTAAGTATTGCCGCTGTCAGGGTATGGCGCGGATGTGTACGACCCGCGGGTACTGGACACGGCGGCCGAATCGGCGAGTTCGAGGAAACTTTTCTCGAAACGGGGTTTGTCGGCCAGCCCGATTATGACGCCGAACACGGCCAGCATTGGCAACAGCAACAGGATTCCCCGCACCTGCGAGGGCGTGAAAGAGAACATGGAACGCAGCGCGTCCGGTATTTTCCGGATATTCATTTGGGCGAGTAATCCTGTAAATCAGAAAAAAAGGCCCCGGCTACTAATGTATCTCACCCCATTAATATAAAGCATAGTGCACGCACAAGCCTACCGGGGACCGAAGCCTCCTGCGAAAACTTCGGCTGTAAAATAAAAAGGCCCCCGGCTATTGAAAAGTCTCACCTTAGTCAATATAAAGCAAAAACGTAACCGCCTCGCCGGCCGGGGACCAAAGCCTCCGGGCGAGATGATTACGTTTAAATATATTTATGACTAAGGTGAGGCTACAAAGATATGTTTTTTGCGGGAATTTTCCCTGTCTCGTGAAAAAGACCCGCAAATACGTATAATACGTATTTGCACTTATGTATTTACCACGTATTTTAGGCAGCGACTTTAGTTCGTCGCGGGCGGATGCTAATTGTCGATTTCGGTCTGCCGCCGACGAAGGGCGCGAACAAGCCGTAGGCGCAGTAAGCAGCCCGCCGCATTCGGGCGGCGGCGGACTGCCGGCTTTCTGCAAAAGCCGACTATCCTATTCCCTCCCATTCGGTTCCGCTGCGCGGAACCGAATGTCCGAAGCCGCGCCACGCGGAGAGCCGGTCGCTCCCGCGACATGGGCAGAGCGTTATGGTTATTTCATTCCCGAACTTTCCGGTGCGAGTTTGTTCGCTCCGCCGGTTTCTGGCTGAAAACTTAAGGTCCGGATATATCTACCGCCGCGCCGTCGCCCATTGTCAACCGGACATACCTCTCCGAGGGCGAGGCGACAAACTCCCCGATGCCGTACTCCGCCCACCGCCTGTCGACCAGCGCGATGGTTTCGGGTGAACTGGTCACGACATTCGGCACGCGCCGGGGCAATCCCTCCCTCCACGGCGACTTCGTCCGGGCGTCGACAAACACGCGCCCGCCCCGGATGTCCACGTCACGTCCCGGATCGGTGTTCGCCAACCCGATCCACAACAACTCCTCCGGCGCAAGGCCTTTCACAGCGCCGTCCATCGCCACAAAATAATTCACCCCCTCAATACCCGAAATCTCGGCAAACTCCGCAAGATCCACCCCGGCGGCGGGCAAGGCAGGGTCGCACCCAACCACAACGACGCCCCACTCCGCGGCAAGCGAAGTATCGACGAAATCGGCCCAGCGCGGCACTGCGATTTCTGACGGCACTTTAATTTCTCCCGCTGCGCTCCGGCATGTAAGGTCCGCGGCGAGCTTCCCGCCCTCCCCGGTCGTCGCAACCGCATGGTCGAGCACGTCCAGCACCCCGCGCGACAGCAGGATTCCGCCGCGCACATCGAGCCCGCGCACCAGTCGCGCAAGCGTAGCCGTATCACGCATGTCGTCATCCGCACCGGCCACCAGAAGCACCTTATTGAACATCATCTGTCCCGCGCCCCACATCGAAGCCGCCACCTTGAACGACTGGCCGGGATAGGTTTTCTCGATGGACATTATCGCGAGGTTGTGCGCTACGCCGGCACCAGGCATGTAAAGGTCGCGTACCTCGGGCTGCATCACAAGGCGTATCGGGCTGAGGAATATTTTTTCGGTCGCCTTGGCGATATAGAGGTCTTCCTGCGGCGGGATGCCCACCAGGGTCGCCGGATAGACCGCGTCACGCCGGTGCGTTATCGCCGTCACATGGAACACAGGATACATATCCTCCAGTGAATAGAACCCCGTATGATCGCCGAACGGCCCCTCCACGACCTTTGTTTCGGCCGGATCGACATAACCTTCGACCACAAAGTCGCAGTCGGCCGGGACGTACAGTTCATTGGTCAGGCATTTTACAAGTTTCACGCTTTTGCGGCGCAGGAACCCGGCCAGCATATACTCGTCTACGCCGTCCGGCAGCGGCGCCGTGGCCGAATAGGTATACGCCGGATCGCCGCCCAGGCAAACACTCACCGGCATCCGGCGGCGGAGCCTCCCATACTCCCGGTAATGCCGCTCGCCGGTCTTGTGCATGTGCCAGTGCATGCCCGTTTCCCGCTCGCCCATCACCTGCATGCGGTACATCCCGACATTCCGAGCCCCGGTCGTCGGATCGACCGTGTGTACCAGCGGAAGCGTCACGAAACGCCCCCCGTCGTGCGGCCAGCATTTCAGAATCGGAAGAAGGCTCAATTTCGCGTCATTGCCTTTCAACACGACCTGTTGGCATTCGCCGCGCCCTTTCGACATGCGCGGCATCCACCCTGCCGCCTCGCCCAGCAAAGGCAGCATCTTAATCTTATCGGCAAATCCGCTTTTGGGCGAAAGCGCCGCTCCGGCAAAGCCGGCTATACGGTCAGCTATTTCGTCAAGATCCTCCACACCGAGCGCCATAGCCATCCTGCGGTCGGAACCCATCATATTGGTCAGAACAGGGAATCCCGTCCCCGTATTCATGAACAGCAGCGCTTTGCCGCCACCATGGCTTTTGGACACGCGGTCTGTAATCTCGGCGATCTCCAGCACCGGATCAACCGGCGCATCGATCCTGAGCAGTTCGCCGCTGCTTTCGAGCAATTTTATAAAATTCCTCAGGTTGTTCGGCATGGCATATTTTTTATTGGGGTACAGATGCAAAAATAGCAAAAAATCCCATGTGCCGCGACGCCTCATTTTTGGCGCTATCGCAAAATGTACCGTAATTGCCCTATTGGGGCTTGTGGTTATAGTTTCTGCCTTCTGCGAAAGCCGTCAGCCCGCAATCGACGCCGCAGCTCGAATCACACTCCGCCGACGTCAAGCCGAGAAGGATGGAACAAACCTTAAAATAATAACGCTGAAGGGTATTGCATGTCTTTCAACTTTTTGTACATGTTGAAGAACATAGGATGCGCCTCGGAGAAATTCAACCGACGAACAAAGCAGGATCATAGGCCGCTTGTGGCCTATGCCTTGCAAAGAGGAAAATTTCAGTTAAATAAATTTGACTTTCCTCTCGGCTTTCATTATATTTGCACTCTCGGATTCACAGCTACGCTTATTTTTCAGAAATTTGGAGTGTAGTTTGCGAGAAAAAAATTGTTTATTGCCCGGATGGCGGAATAGGTAGACGCGCTGGTCTCAAACACCAGTGGAGCAATCCGTGCCGGTTCGATCCCGGCTCCGGGTACCACAGCAGCAAGCAAAAGCCCTGAACTTCAATCAGTTCAGGGCTTTATTATTTATTTTACTGGCACATTACTGGCAAAAATCGGATTTTGAGCGAAAATAACGCGAGCGCAGTCCAAGATATTGGGGCCGCAAAGTTTTGGGATTATTGCTTCCGAGTTATTTTTTCTCCCTGCTTCATATTCAGAGTCTCGCCGTCCAACTTAAATTCGGCATCCTTCCACGCGGTAAGCGTAACGTCGTACGATTTACCCTCTATTTCGCCGTCGACTGTCACTCCCAGAAGCGAACGGATATTTCGCACGCAAACCTTACCCTGCCAGGGGTTGCATTTGGCTATCTCCAATTCGCCGTACCAATCGCACACAAGGTTGCTCAGAAGCGATTGTGCAACCAGACCGTTGGTAATGTTATAGAAAGGCATATTCAGAGTCTTGCTGGTTTCGTATATCTGCACCCACTCCGGATCGACATAACCAGATCTTTCCATATTGTCCCAATCTCCGAGCCATTGGTCGGCATCCCCTATCCTCGATCCGGCCAATAGGAATTCCCCCAGTGTCCAGCCATAGAAGTATGGCACTTTCGTGTCTGTCGTTATGTCATATCGCAGATCGTAGGCGATCGTAGCCGCGGGCGATGGGGCTTTATCTACCGGAAGAAACGCAAGTTCGTTCAATTGAACGGGGTGCTTCTGCTTACCGAAATCGGCCTCGCCGCTGCCTGCACATGAAAAATAGAATCCCCGCGCCGATTTCAAACTCTCAAAGGCCAAGCCGTCGCTGAGTATGCGCGAATAAAGTCCGTCATGGTCCAGACCATATTTTATGGCTTGTTGGAAACAGTATTTTGCACTATACAGGGCGCATAAGTAGTCCTTTTGGTTGTCGCCACCGCGTTCGTCCTGCCCCATCGACGGCGTCACGAACAGATGCCAGAGCCCATCTTCGCCTTTTGTACATATATTCCGGTAAAACTCGGCGCATCCATCCAGCAACGGAATGGCGTATTGTTTTGTCCACTGCTCGTCGTTTACACAGACTGCCGTTTCGCAGGCCATTCTGGCGAAGTAGCCGGAGTTATGAATTTCGTAATAAAACTTATTGGGGGTGCTGGGGGTGTGGTAGCCTTCGAAGTTTCCATAAGGGAAAACCCATGGGGCCAAAATGCCATCTATGCCATACAACCTTTTAGTGTAGCTCCTTAGCCCTTCGGTTTGTTTGCTCCAATGCTCGATCCATGATTTGGCAATGTTCAGATTGCCGGTCGAGAGCAAAACCGGATGCACATAAGAGACATCCTGCGGATAATAGAACGGCCATCCGTTACCGCTATACCCCATGGGAGGCCCCAATCCCTTGCCTGCGTCATCGTATGAGGAGAGGAACATGGCCATCGAGCGCACCCATGTTTTTTGTGCTTTATCCTCTGTTACTTTAATACAGCCCGAGTCATTCCATTTCTTGTGCCACCACTCCTTAGTCTGTTCCAACGATGCCCGGGCCGAAGTTTTGGAAGGCTCGCCATAAGCGATATGGATATAATTTCCGCCCTTGTTCAGGGTTAAGGTCAGGGTGCCGTCGTTTTGAACTACGGCTGCATCGGTTCGAAGATATAGATGCGATCTTTTGTCGAAACACGATATTGTTATCTCCCAATCCTTGCCTTTTTTATCGATAGAAACAGTCTGATCCACATCTTGCGCATAATGAATTTTCAGCGCTTTACACGGATCTACAACCACTTCGGGCCCGCCCTTCGAAGAGTGGATGGTAATAAAGCCCGAACGTTTCTCTACCGGATCGAACCACGTATTGACTTTCAGACGGTTGCCGCCTGCTGTGAACGATGTGGCGATGGTGCCGTCGTAGTATGACTGATGCTGAGAATAATCCGAAACGTCGGAGGGCAGCTCCTTCCAATACACCTCCATCATCGGGATCAGATAATCGGCGTTGAACCTACCTCGGCCCATATGTTCCAGATGCAGGTACTGGGTCTTTCCATACCTGGCATTGCCCTGCGATGGATGCAGATGCAAGCCCAAAGGCCCGTACGAACTGCCGAACTGCCCGTTACCCTGATATAAATATATCGTGGGCGTATTCGCATATTTATCTCTGATCACATCGGCCGAGCTAATAGTCTCTTCTACATTGAAACCCGTTTCGTGTGGCGTGGCCGCACCATACGAAAAAAAGGCCAAAAGAGCTGACAAAAACAGAATTGATCGTTGCATTTGTTTAAGACGGTATTTTTAATTAGGGCAGGTTATCTCGTGTTATTTTCTCCGGCAAACCATAGCCTCTTATTGAAATATATTACTTGAATATCTCGGGGTATTTTCTGATGAAATATACCGGCGTGCAGCTCCACGCGTGGCAGTAGCTGTTCTTGAGATAGAAGTCATATGGAGAGATGAAGTCGTTCTGCGGGTCGTATGCCTCCCAGAAGGTATCGGCTCCACGGTCGACCATGCCGCCCCAATATTCTATCAATTTTTCCCTGGTGACATCGCCCAAACCGGCATCAAGCAGCGCCTGTATATAATAATGATACATGTACGGGGTTCCCGGACGGCAAACGTCACCGTGTGTCTCCAGGTTCATAAGCGCCCGTGCCGCCTCTTTTTTCGAAGGTACGCCCGCGAGCGTCATCCATATCTGGGACGCGTAAGATACTTGAGGGCTGAGCCGTCCGATGAAAAACCCGCTCTTCTTGTCATAAAAATGAGTTCGGGCGGCAGAGTTCATCTTTTTTATCATTTCCGGGACATCCGCCATATCTCTTTCACGGCCCATCAAGCGAGCCAGCTCATAACTGTTTTGAAGTGCGAATGAGATCACCCCCTGTAAAGCGACCTCTTTGTGCAGGCCGTTTTTCCAGTCGATAAATACCCACCACTCTTTTTGCGCGCGTTCGAAATCGATCAGTCCATCCGGCTTCAGATATTTGCGGGCGATATCCAATTGTCTAAGCACCACTGGCCAAAGATCTTCAGCCGTGGCCTTATCCCCGGTTTCCCGGACATAGTCAAGCAGGGTTACATTGAACAGCAGGGCGTATTCTAACAGGAATTGCCCCTTTTGCGGAGCGGGCTTCGGACGTTCGAATACGGTGGCGTGAAGGTAGCCATTCCCGCCGCTAAGCCCGGCCAATAGATACAAGCATCGTTTTGTCAGATCGTGCTGGCGGAAAGAATAGCTGTTGCCGAGGGCTTCCAGATAAAGGTCGCCGATCCAAAGGCGTTGGTCACGCTTTGGGCCGTCTTCATATACGGTCTGCATACACTCCTTCAACGTGGCCAAAGCAACCTTGTCGATAGCCCGTATTTTGGGATCGACCGTTTCCGGAAGAGGCTCGACTTTGCCCGATGCCGAAGTCACAGCAGTACAGTAAACTTCGTCGAAAGCGTAATCGTAACCCGGAGGCAGGGCAAGCGGCTCGACTTTCACATAACGGAACGCAAGCCTGCGCGGCAGCGTATACAGGTCGGGAATGGTAATAATAGTGACCGCCTCCTCCTGAAACCACGCACCGGAGAGCCTGCCCGACATAGGATCGAAAGGGACACCTAATTCAGAAGGCGTTTCGGCAAAAATGAATTTCAGGCGTGTAGGGGCATCCGGGGTGGCGCTAAGGCTGTGTAGAGAGAAACTGAAATGCCCTGTTATATGCTCTCCGAAATCCAGTATGAACCCTTTTCGGTTTTTTAGCGATATCTTTTTTAGCTGCTCTATATCGCGCCCTGCAGCCGGGATACATTTAAACCCTTGAAATGCGCTGCTGTCTTTGACTAACTCTACTATCGCGATCGGTTTTTTGACGCTTTCTATGAGCTTTGGCGTTGCCTCTTCCGCTTTGCGGAGCCAGTCGGCCCTCCAAGGTTCATACATATCGCCGCTTTGCGCTGCGGCGTCCATGCAGAACGCGATCATTATAAAAGCAATAACGGCTAAAAATAGTTTGTTTTTCATTGTAATGTTCTATAACTATACTCTTTCGGGTCCTGACCGGGTATTACCCGCACGGAATCGCCCTTCATTAAAAATTCATCGCTTTTCTTCACTTCCGCGAGTATTTCTGCTTTCGATGCCGGGATCAGCTTTTGCGCGATATCGGCCCAATCGGGCTGTGAGCCTGTG
>JAVBMR010000018.1:0-47369 GCA_031552235.1 Tidjanibacter sp.
TCAGCCTCGGAAATATTTTCCCAGAGAGGTCGTGCAGGCAGATATCATAGATATTTTTAATACCATTAAAGAGCATCATCCCGATATGTTCTTTCGCACTCCCAAGGAAGCGTTTGTTCCGCGCGTCAATGAACTTCTGGGGTCCCTGCCCGACTCAATGACCGCATATCAAGCATTCTCATACATCGCTCCGGTGGTGGCCCTGGTCGGCGAAGGGCATACGAATGCGGAGTTTCCAGTTGAGTCATACTTAAACCAAAACCCTTATTGGTTGCCAGAACGCCCTTATATCGACAAAAAGGATATGACGCTCAAGTTGGCAGAAGCCGGCTTCGAGTACCAAAGTATCGTCAGCATCAACGGCCGGACGAACAGGCAGATAGTGGATCAACTATTGTCTTATTTTGGGACAGAAACAATCTATGGAAAGGTTTTTATGGCAAATGTTATGATGCATGGTTATTTCCCGCTTGTAGATTCTTCGCATATTTTCAGTATAGAATACATTGACAAAGAAGGTGCTCTGAAAACGACCGAACTTGAGGGTGTGAGGATTATAGAATATCAAAAAAGGATAGGTGTACGTAATGAGAATGGCATTCTTACAGAGAATCACAATCCCGACCCTCTATTCAGGTTTTCGCGGGTTAATCCATCGACCGTTCTGTTCACGATGCCTGCTTTTGATAAAGAACAGGCCCCGCATGTTATAGATTCAATGTTCGCATATATTAAATCAGACCATAAAGTCAAGAACCTGATTATAGACTTGAGGGGTAACTTGGGTGGGTCCGCTACAGTCTATAATCAATTAATGAACTATCTGTCGCCTATTGAGTTCAGTGACTACTATGCCTACTCGATACTTTGTGCCTCTGATAGAACTAAAGAGTATGATCTCCCAAAGGCAACTCCATATCCTGCAGAAAAACGGTTCAATGGCAATTTATATGTATTGATAGACAACGGCAGCTACTCTTGCTCGATATTGTTCTCTTATGAGGTCCAGCGGCTTAAACTCGGAACCCTTATAGGAGAAGAGACAGGAGGCTCGGTATTTATGCATGGATACCCATGGACTCTTACAGTTGCATGGGGATTGGAATTGAAATGTTCTTATGTTATTCTTAAAGTCCCTGACCTCGACCATTATAAAAAAACCATGGAGCCTGTTTACCCGGACATCGAAGTCCCTTCGGACAAAGCTCTCGATAAAGCCCTGGAGGTCACCGCTTCGCCAAGGCGCAAGTAACTTTCACGTAATTTCCAACCGCTATTTTTTCTAACTAACCCTCGTCCCGCTCTGAAGAAATCATTTTATTTCTCATGTTGCTGATCGGCACCGGCATAAAGTACACGCTGTAAAACCTGTCCGGCATATCGTCAGCCAAGACAACAAATGCAAAGGCGGCTACCATAACGGTGGCCGCCTTTGCGTATATCATGCATCACGCCGGGGCTGGCGTTCGGCTATTCTGAATATCGGACAAAGTGTTCAAGCATTACTCTTCCAACTCTCCGCCCGTATGCTTCGGGAAATTCGACAAAGGCCGATAATACCCCAGATGATGCACGTAGATCAGAAGGTCTTTTTTGCCGCGCCTCTCGTCTTTGGCATTGTAAGGCGGGACCTTGAAAAGGCTTCCTTTAATGGCATAGTCCGAAGCCGGGCCAAGCAAGCCAATCTGATCCATCCCATCATATTCGTCCGGGTTGTACAGCGCCAGCTTCTGCCGCCAGTCGTCGAGATGGAGTTTAACGCCGGGATCGAGGACATTATCAAGTTTGCCGTCGATCCCCGCGCTAAGAAGAAGATATGACACGATCAGTGAATCGCCCGGGCCATAGAGCGGAACATACCCAACCCATTCACCTTTGCGAGAGAATACGTCGATGAAGTGCAGTATCTCCATCACTTCGATATCCTTAGGGTATTCCCGCTTATACACGAAGTAGACCTCATCGAGAGATTCGGGGAATCCGTCCACTTTGATAAAATTATTGATCAGATCCTCATATCCAAGACCTCCGATTTTACCTTGTAGTTCCATTAATTTCTCATCGTAGGCTTTTTGCCCGTTCCCTGAGCACGAGAACATCATGCACGCGATCACTAAAAATGTCCATTTCATAATTAATTGTTTAAGAAGTTATAGAAGGTATCATGATGTTCTTCAGGCACTTGAAGCGTCATCATAAGAGCGCCATTTCCCGACTCGGGATATCTGTTAAATTCATAACTATACCACTTGCCCGACTTATCAATACCATACGTAGGGTTGTAGTAACTAAATGGGCCTACTTGTTTTGGTGGTTGCGAGTTTGTAACGATCTTCATATCATCGTATACTCCGAATTCTATAAATACAGGCATGGAAACTCCATTTATGATTAAAGTTGCCTGACACCTGTATCCTGCCCCTGTAACAACTGCAGGAAAGTTATCGAATACCTGGCGCATGTCAAAATATGGTTTATTACCCTTAATCGCTTGTTTTAAAGCCGTAAGGATAGCTGCAATTTTTTGACCGAAAGTCGAGTTTTTCCAATCCGGTTTTGTCGGGGTCGGTTTGGGATTCGGCTTGGGATCAGGCTTGGGAGCCTCGCCTCCGTCATCACCTCCTCCATCACCATTGTTAGGGTCATCTATGAGAGGTACTTCAGGATACGGTATCTGACAATACCAGTCCGGCTGATAACCACAATAATCATAACTGTAGCCGTAATAACCCGTATCATAATAATCATACGCATATGCCGTGACATACACGTTAGGAATGACGAGAGGATTATCCGGATTAACTACAGGATCTTATCCGTCCGCGCTTGCTTTGAGCATCTGGTTCGACGCTCCGTTTGCCAGACCTTCGAGGTCTGAATTTGAAATCGTTTTCATAAATCAGTCAATTTGATAAAGTTAATTAATTAATCGGTAAATCCAAAGGAGCAGCAGCCTCCCGGCCGGGTCATAGGGCATGTGCACATGCCTCATTCAGGCGCCATAACACAACGTTAAGCTGTGCCGTATTCTCCGGGTACAAATTTAGACACCACGACAGCGGCCGCCAAAGTATTCGGGCCGTAGTTACTTACTACTTACCGAGTTCGAGATCCGGTACGGCAGCATGGTGCGCATGCGAATTATGGACGGCGCGTTCCTTATAATCGCGCCGTAAAACAAGCCGGCAGGACTATTCAGTCCTGCCGGCCATAAGGGAATGTCACCCCCTCCCGCTAATCTTCCGCGCTTCCGCCCGGATGCTTAGGGAAGACGTTGTGCGAGGCCGCCCATTCGTTCCACTGCGCAACCAACCGCGCAAGGATATCGGGGTACTTCGCCGCAATGTCTACACGTTCCGAGCGGTCGGCAACGACGTCGTACAGCTCCCAGTCCTTGCTGTTCTGGTCGCGCACGGCCTTCCATTTTCCATATCTCGCATAGCGGTTATCCTCGTGTTCGCCGAAGATATATTCGTGCAGCTCGGTTTTGGGTTTGGCGAGGGTCGGCATCATGCTCACGCCCACAAGCGGGTGTATCCTCTGTCCGCCGTGGAAAGTTTCGGGATACGAGGCCCCGGAAACGTCTATGAACGTGGCCATGACGTCGGGCAGGAATGCCGCGTTGCGGCGTATCTGGCCTGCGTAACGCTTGGTCTTTTCGGGGTATGACATTATCATCGAGGTAGATATGCCGCCCTCGTAGGCACGCACCTTGTACTTGCGGAACGGCGTGTTGCTGACCTGCGCCCAAGGCTTGCCGTATGACGGATCGACCCAACTGTTCGGGTCGTTTATCTGCTTCACGTTGCCGAAGCCAGTTTCGCTGCCCGGTTCGGCGCAGGCCCCGTTGTCCGAGAAGAATAGGATCATCGTGTTGTCGAACTGCCCCGCGTCTTCGAGGTATTTTATGATGCGGCCAACATTGTAGTCCATGCAGTGTACCTGTGCGGCGTAGACCGACATGCGCAGGGCGCTTTTTTCCTGCTGCTCGGGCGTTAGCTCGTCCCATGTGCGGTTCTCCCACTCGCCGAAACCCCAATTTTTGTCTATGATGCCCAGCTCGACCATCTTGTCATAACGGGCTTGGCGGGTCTTTTGCCAGCCCTGGTCATACTTGCCTATGAACTTGTCGATATCCTCCTGTTTGGCGTGCAGCGGCCAGTGGGGGGCATTGTAGGCAAGGTAGAGGAAGAACGGCTCGTTCTTTTCGTGGCTCGAAATGAACTCAAGGGCGTAGTCTGTGAACCGGTCGGTAGTGTAGTATGGCTGCTCGGGCGGCGGAAGCTGCGTATTGTCAAGCGTCAGGCCACGCCCGCCCTGCGGCTTGAGGTAGCTCGAAGCCCCGGCGAGGATGCCGTAGTAGCGGTCGAAACCGCGTTGCAGAGGCCACTTCTCCTGCCCTATCAGCCCAAGGTGCCATTTACCGGTCATATATGTGTGGTAGCCCTCGGTCTTCAGCACCTCGGCAATGGTCACGCAGTTGCGGTTGAGAGCCCCGCGGTAGCCATACGTCCCGAAATCGTGCCCCGAGCGCTCCTTGTCCATCTCGCCGCCGTCCTCCGACATACCCCCGATCCCTGCGTCGTGCTGGTAGAGGCCCGTCAAAAGGCTCGCTCGGGTCGGGCACGAACGCCCCGTAGTATAGAAATTAGTATAACGGACACCCTTTCCGGCCAGCCGGTCGAGGTTGGGCGTCGGGATCTCGCTGCCGAAGCACCCGAGGTCGGAATAACCCATGTCGTCGACCATGATAAGTATAATGTTGGGCTTATCGGTTTTTGCTTTTTTCGCCGCTGTCTGCGCGCCTAACGCCGTAACCGCCATTGCCGAGGCTGCGGCCACGACACCCATGCATAGTATTCTTTTTTCCATACGAAGTTTCAGATCGAGATTAATATACCTGTAAAGATATAAATTTTTTACTATTTTTATAGCCGGTTAAAACCTTAAAACCATACAGCCACATGAAACACATATCGATATTGTTATCCGCAATAATTCTCGCGGCGGGGTGCGACGAAAGGCCCAAGAACGATCTGGCCAGGGTCTTCAGCTACAAAGTCGGGAAAGTGGAAATAGTTCAGCTCACAGACCAGGAAGCGAACATAAGCCCGAGTATACTCAACGTCAAGGACCCCGATAATTATACGGGCCTGACGCCCGACAAAGGGTTCGTCAACGCCACCAGCTCCTATATGCTCCGGTCGGGGGATAAGAAATACCTGTTCGACACGGGGATCGGCGACTGGATGAGTACCAACATGCACGGGATCGGCGAGCATACCCGGAATATACAGAAGATATTTTTCACCCACCTCCACATGGACCATTTCGGGCGGATGATCTGGCAGAATTCGATAATGTACCCGAACGCGCAGCTGTACATACCCAAGGCCGAGTTCGAGTACTGGACAAGCGACGAGAACCTCGCCGCAAACCCGAACAACGGAACCAATTTCCTAAAGGTAAGGGAAATGCTCGAAGCGTACAAGGACCGCATCACGCTGTTCGAGCCGGCTTCGATAGAGGCGGGCGGCACGGTGCTGGAGGATGGCATAACCGCTTTCGCCGCCCCCGGACACACCCCAGGACACACCATGTACCTGATCGAGTCGGGTAAAAAGAAACTGCTCATATGGGGCGACATCACCCATGCCACCTATGTGCAGGTTGCTTTCCCCGAGGTTTCGGTACGTTATGACATCGACCCCAAGCAGGCGGCCGAAACCCGGCGCAAAGTATTGGAATTCGCCGCCGCGAACAAAATACCCGTAGCCGGAATGCACATCGTATACCCAGGCATCGGCACGATCACGGAGAAAGACGGCCAATACACGTTCAAGCCTGTCAGGGCAAGGTACCGCCCGTTCACGGGGAACCAATAGAAGCCGTCCCGGCGGCCTAAGAATGTTTCGCCCAAACCTCACTTGAGGTTTGGGCGAAACCATTTGCGACACATCCGCCTGAGTAGGGCCGGGATCGGACACAGAACGGACAGTCGGGATCGGACACAGAACGGCGGGATCAGTGCCGGCCGCAGAACGAATGGTCGGGATCGGCCCAGGTCGCCCGAGAACTATTCCCTGAGAAACGAAGCGTTTGCCGCCGCACATGGAGCTTGTTGTTATGGTAATTATATATGCCTTTACAATACCCAGCGGTAAGCTGCTGGGTATTGTAAAGGCAGTCGCCACACCGCGGCCCGGCACTTCGTGCCGACCCCAGCAGCCGCGGAATGTGAATTTATCAAGCGCGGCAAGTGGCGGGAAATTAATCCGTAAAGATTAAACAAAAAATCAGCACCTAAATCGCAGGATCGGATATTCGCTCGTTTTCAGATAGTTATGGGCTGCTGGGCCGTCAGATTGACGGTATGACGGGCTGCCGGAACGAGAATACCTCTGTGGCGGTGAGTTGGCTCAAGGCCCAACTGCAAACAAAGGCCCCGGGCAAAATGCCCGGGGCCTCGATATATGCTGACCTGAAGCTTATTTACGCACTTCGAAAGCGTAGATGCAGGTCTGGGTATACACTTCTTCCGGGCGAAGAATCGGCGACGGGAAGTTCTCGTGGTTGATGGCGTCCGGGAAGTTCTGGGTTTCCAGAGCGATACCCGAGCGGTATGTGTTCACGTTGCCGCGTTTGCCTACAACATTGCCTTTCATGAAGTTGCCGCTGTAGAACTGCATGCCTGGCTGGTCTGTGAGGATCTTCATCACGATACCGTTTGAGGGTTCGTACACTTCGGCTGCAAGAGTAACCGCTTTGGGATCTTCCGGTTTGTTGAGGATCCAGTTGTGGTCGTAGCCACCGCCGAATACAAGCGCTTCGAAGTCCTGGTCGATGCGTTCGCCGATAGCGGTCGGGGTGCGGAAATCGAGCGGAGTGCCTTCCACGCCTGCGATCTCTCCCGTCGGGATAAGGCCCGCGTCTGTCGGAGTGTAAGAATCGGCGTATATGGTCATTATGTGCGACAGGGACAGCGAGTCGTTCGTGCCGTGGAGGTTGAAGTAAGCGTGGCTGGTCGGGTTGAGGATGGTCGGAGCGTCTGTGGTCGCTTTGTAGTTGATAACCAGCTCGTTTTTCGGGGTGAGGGTGTAGGTAACCGTGAGAGTAAGGTTGCCGGGATACCCTTCTTCGCCGTCGGCGGAGAAGTATGTCATCTGAACGACGTCGAGGCTGTCGGCACCTTTGAACATCTGGGCGTCCCAAACCTTGCCGCTGAAGCCGTTGATACCGCCGTGGAGGTGGTTCTCGCCGTTGTTGATAGTCAACTGGTAGTCTTTGCCGTCGAGCGTGAACTGGCCTTTGCCGATGCGGTTGCCGTAGCGTCCCACAACAGGGCCATAGTTGATATCTGTCGCGTTAACATATGCCTCTCCCGTTTCGAAGCCCATGATAACGTCTTTGAAGTTACCGTCTTTATCTGGCACCCAAATATCTACGAGGCGTGCGCCGTAGTTGGTAACCTGCACGGCCATGCCGTTTTCGTTCTTGAGGGTGTAGAGGTTTATCGCCTTGCCGTCGAGTTCGGTGGCGAACGCCTGTTCGTCCAACAGTTGCGGAAGCGCAACTTCTTTTTTCTGACCGCCGCATGCTGCCACAAGGACTGCAACGGCACCCATTAGGAAAAGTTTTTTCATAAGTCGTGAGTGTTAGGTTGGTGGATGTTTTATCGTTACAAATTTATGCAAAATTCCTTAACAACAACATACTCAGCCTGTTTTTCGGCTTTTTTTATGCAATTATCCGAAAAAATACTCACTGCCGTCAAACAGGTCGTTATTAATCTCACGGTGTCGCTTTAGCGAGGCAGGCCGCGGCAAACCTCCCAACATACTGGCCATTAGGTGGCGCGGGCATGCAGGCGGTCAGTCTGTCTGTTTGGCGTGGGCGCGGCGGGCGCGGTTGCGTGCCGACGCCGCGTAAATACCTATGCTGCACAGCACTACGAACACTATGAACGTAGCGCGCATGCTCTGCATTAGTTGCGGGTACAGTTCGGGGACTATCTCCCGGTTGCCTATGTAGAGCGATATCGCGAGGCTGGCCACCCCCATGCTGAACGCCTGCCCTGTGAGGCGCACCGTGCCGGTCGTGGCCGAGGCGGCGGAATAGTCGGCCTTGCCGACCGAACCCATTATCACATTGGTGTTTGGCGACGAGAATATCCCGAAGCCTATGCCGAGGACCATCAGTATGCCGATTATGACCCAATAGGGCGTGGTTTCGCTGAGGAAAATGAGGCACGTTATGCCCACGACTATTATGGCCATGCCGGCCGTAGCCATTTTCGATGGGGACACCCTGTCGGAATAGTGCCCCACAACGAGCGAGAAGACCGATTGCAGGAGCGCCTGCGAGATGAGTATCATCCCGGCGTGGCTGGCGTCGAGGCCGCGTATGTATTGCAGGTAGAGGCTGAGGACGAAACCTATGGCCGATGTGGCGGCGTAGTTTATGAGCGCCGCCAGCGACGAGAGCGTGAACACCTTGTTGCCGCTGAACAACCGCAGGTTGAAGACCGGGTACTTATGTTGCAGCTCATAGAATGCGAAAGCCACGAAAGCCGCCACGCCAACACAAAGGCTGGCTATTCCGTGTGTGTTTGGGAGGCTCGAAAAGCCATAGATTACCCCGGCCAGCCCGATACCGTAGAGGATACTTCCGAACAGGTCGAACTTCTGGCCTTTAGCCTCAACCCAGTCGCCCTTGATGAATACGCGCGACATCACGAGTACCACTACTCCCACCCCTGCCGAAACGAAGAATATGCTGTGCCAGCCGATGTAGTGAGTCATCATCCCCCCGAGGAACGGGCCTGCCGCGGCCGCCGCGTACACGACCGCCGAGTTGACCCCCAACGCCTTCCCGCGCTCTTTGGGTGGGAAAAGCGACGATATTATAGCGAGGTTAGTCCCGAACATCATGGCGCTTCCGGCGCCCGACAGCGCCCTGAGCGTCAGCAGCGAGAACACGCTCGGAGCGAATCCGCACAGGAACGTGCAGACCGTGAAGATCCCCACCCCAAGCTCGAATATCCTGCGCCGCCCCACTATGTCGGCAACGCGCGAGGCAGGTATCTGGAAAATGGCCGTGGAGATTATATACGCCGTGGACATCCACGTCAGCGTAACGGCGTCCATCTTGAAGTCGCGGGCAATCATGGGCAGCGCCAGGTTGAGCGACGACCCCATGAACGGCACGAGGAACGCCGCCGTACACAGCACGATCAGGGCCTTGCCCGGGCTCGTGTGGTTAACTTTATGTTCGACAGCGCTTTCCATACGCATTCATTCAACCGCCCTCTACACGGGCCAGAAATATGACAATATCACCGCCACCAACAGCGACGGCAGCATATTGACCACATTCACTTCTTTTATTTTGAGTATGTTTATCCCCAGGCCGATAAGCAATATGCCGCCAACGGCGACCATATCCGCCGTCATCGCGGGACTCATGTAATTGACCAAAAAGCCTGCCAGCAGCGTGAGGCCGCCCTGATAGACCAGCACCGTCACGGACGAGAACAATATGGCTATGCCGAACGACGACGCCAGCGCTATGGACGATATGCCGTCCATGACCGACTTTGTGAAGAACAGCGTCGGCGTTGCTCCCGTGCCGTCCTCGATTGCACCGAGTATCGACATCGACCCCACGCAGAACAGCATCGAGGATGTGATAAACCCCTCCGTAAAACGCGAGGAGGCCTCCTTGTCGCCAGATTTCGTGCCGCCTTTGCTTGCAGCCGCGGCATTGCCTGCCTCATTCCTCCTTATCGCCGCGCCGTCCTCGCTGACATCGCCGCCATGGCCCACGGCACCATCGCCGCCCGCCTTGCTACCTTTCCTCTGAATGAACGCCGAGAACTTTTCCAACCCCCGGTCTATACCCAGCAACTCGCCAATCACCGCCCCTATGACGACGCTCATCACGGCCAGCAGTATGTTATCCGACTTGAGCGACATCGAAACGCCTATACCGACGGTAACCAGTCCGATACCCTGGAACACGATATTCACCATGCGCTGCGGCAGCCGCGAGTGTATCGACATCCCTATAAGGCTGCCAACGACGACAGCTCCTGTATTTACGAGCGTACCTAACATATGTTCACGTTTGCGGGAGAAGCGACACTCGCCCTGTCCGCGGGAATTACCTGCAAAGGTAACAATCTAAACCGGACTTGTAACGTTAAGTGTCGTATGTTTTTGGAAATCCTTCTTCTGCGTGGTATACTTTCCGAAAGTCAAGGCAGAAGATTTTCGGTTCCGCAATACGGAACCTGCAGCCTGCCGCCGCCCCATGCGGCAGGCTGCAGGAGGGCGTTATTGCGGATAAGCATTTTACAGAGAGGCCGAAAGCCCCCAATCCTTACTTAACCTCGAACGATATTGTCCGGCGGTTGCCGTCGGCATCGACCAGCGTGAGGTAGTGCACGCCCTTTTCGATCTCGACCGCTATCTCGTGGCGGCCGGATGTTTCGCCAAGGTACGCATCGTCCAGATGCCAGTATATCACGGCATCGCGCAGGGCATGGGCGGCCCTGAAAACAAAGCGCTCGCGCTCTCCCGAAAAACCGCGAGGCAAAAGGAGCGTCGAGCCGTGTTCGGGATATATTATGTCGATCTGTCCGGCCTGCGACGAGCCGCAACCCGGCTTGAACGGCGGCAATGGCGTATAGTCGGGGTTATGCCGACGGTAGTAATATTCCTGCGCCGGGGGCAGAACGAACCACGGGCGGGTAACGATCCTGTCGATGTCCTCGCACGAGCTGTTGACCCTCCAGCGGCCATCCTCGGAAAGATGCACGAGGCGGTGGTACGGGCACAGCTCGGTCTGGGCACCGCTCAGGGGAATATAGAGCGTGTCGGCCTGTTCGCAGAACCGCGAGGCCTTGTGGCCGCTGCGTGAGCATACGGCCGTCCGCTCCATCTCGTCCAGCGGCATAATAAACCACTCCTGCCCGGGCAGGAAGGAGAAGATGTCGAAAAGCACGGGGGCGGCGTTCCCAACCCCGGTCGTCCCGGGACGCCCCTCGCCCGAGGCGTTGCCGACCCATACGCCGACCACATACCTCGGCGTAGTGCCCACCGACCAGGCGTCGCGCCCGCCGTAGCTCGTGCCGGTCTTCCACGCCACACGCTTCATCGACTCGAACTGCTGCCAGTCGGCCTCCTCTTCCGGGCGGTTGAGTGCCGACATGGCTTCGTATGTGAACCATATCGACGATGCCGACAGCAGCGGCCGGTCGGTCAGGCGGTTGTCGGAAACAGACCTCACAGGGTCTTCATCACTGTATCGGAAGCATGTCAGCGGCCTTATATCCCGTGCGTCGTACCGCCCATTGTAGCGGCCGAAATGCGAGAGCGTGCGCGACATCGAAGCATACATTCCCGTTATGTCCCACAGCGTCCCCTCGGCGCCGCCCAGTATTATCGAAGCCCCGTAATGGTCCTCATCGAACCGCAAAGTCGTCATCCCGAGCGACTTGAGCAAGGCCATAAACCGGCCCGTGTTGTATTTCGAGAGCATCCTCACGAGCGGCACGTTGAGCGAACGCTCTATCGCGCCGCGTGCAGGCACGGCCCCGCGGAAGGTTTTGTCGAAGTTCTGGGGCATGAAGCCCGCTATGTTCAGGGGTGTGTCGGACACGAGCGTACCGGGAAGTATCATGCCGTCGTTGAGCATCCCTGCGTATAGGAACGGCTTTAAGATGCTGCCCGTGCTGCGGGGGGCTGTGACGACGTCCACGCTGTTGCCGTGGCGTTCGGCGGCGGCGAACGAGGCGTTCCCGGCATAGGCCAGCACCTCGCCCGTTTCCACGTCGGCCACCACCGCCGCGCAGTTATTCACATTGTTCGCCGCCGCGTATTTGCGTGCATAGCGGTCAACAATGTCCTGCGCCTGCTTCTGCATAGCGTAATTGACCGATGACACTATGCGCTCGCCGCGGTGTCCGGCGGCCAGCCTCTCCAGCAGGTGTGGTGCAAGGTCGGGCAGAGGCACAGGCGCGTCGGGCAGCGGCTCCATGCACGCCAACTCGTAATCGGTCATGTCGATATGTCCTTCCTCCTGCAACCGCCGCAGTAGTCCGTCGCGTTTGGACTTCAGTCTGTCGCGGTTTCGCCCGGGGTGTATCAGCGCCGGCGAGTTTGGCAGCACCGCCAGCGTGGCGCACTCGGCCCACGAAAGTTCGGCGGCGTTGCGGCCGAAATAGCGCCACGAGGCCGCCTCAAGCCCCACGACATTCCCCCCGAAAGGCGCATGGGCCGCGTATAGAGTCAATATCTCGTGCTTACCGTATCTCGTTTCGAGGAGCAGCGCCCAGAGCGCTTCGACCATTTTTTCGTACATATTGCGGTCGCGGTTACCGCGGGCTATGCGGGCGAGCTGCATGGTCAGCGTACTTCCGCCGCTCACCACCGACCCCGAAGCGGCGTTCTGCCTCACAGCCCTCGCCACAGCCAGCGGGTCGATGCCCCGGTGGCGGAAGAAACGCTTGTCCTCGAATGTCGTGACGCACGTCACGAACTTGCCGGGCAGCGAGTCGGGTGCCGGGAAACGCCACTGTTCATCCGGGGCTATGCGTGCGCCCATCAGCCGCCCCTCGCGCGAGAACAGCAGGGTCGAATAACCCTCCGGAAAGATCTGCCGCGGCAGCACCGCCCACGCGGCCGCGCACCAAAGCAGCACCCCCGCGGCCATCGCCGCAGCCGCCTTCGCGTAACCGTTCCGGGCCGCCGCCCACGCCTTTATTTTTCTGATAATTTCCACTCGAAAGACAGCTAAAACGATAAAATACCGCATGTAAATTACCGCCGCCCGAAGTTAATGAATTTTATTTTTATATTTACAAAATCTTACGATACAACAAACTACGCCCAACAAAAACGAAAAATAATAAAACACCATGAAGAAAGCCATCTATTTACTTATGTGTCTTGCGGTTGCAATCACAACCGGCTGTCATGACGACGGTCAGCGCAACCACACGCCCGAAGTCAACCCATTCGTAGACGCGTTCACGTCGGGGAGTATATCGCGGACAAGCAATATTTACCTCATTTTCTCCCAAGCCCTGGAAGACAGCGATATAGCGGCTGGCGACATAGCCAAACACGTCAAGATAAAGCCTTCGGTGGAAGGCACCTGGGAGTTCGAAAGCCACAGGGCGATCGTATTCCGCCCGGCCACCGAATTCAAACGCAACACCACATACACCGTCACGGCCAACCTCGACAAATGGTTCGATGCCTCGGGCAAGGACAAAACGTTCTCGTTCGAGTTCACCACGTTCCCGATGGCCCTGCACGCCAGCCTCGAATCCATAGACATCAATCCCGACAATGATACGGAATATGACGCTGTGGTAGTTATGTTTACTCCCGACGCGGAGAAAAAAGAGGACGTGGAAAGCCTCGTGGATCTCCCCGGCAGGTATGACACCGAATGGACGCACAACAACGACGGCAAACAGCACATACTATATATAAAAGGTATCCCGGCCAAGGAAGAATCGCAGGAACTGGAAATAAAAACGGCCCCGAACAAGCTGGGCGTCAAGCGCGAAACGCTGCTAACGGTACACGTCCCGGGGACGAGCGATTTCGAGGTCTACAACGTCAGCTACGTTTCCGATCCCGAACGCTACATCGAAGTAACGTTCAACGAAGCGCTCGACGAATCGCAGAACATGCAGGGCCTGGCCTATATCATGAACAACAACTCGGAAACCGTGACCGTCGACGGCAACAAGCTCCGCCTCTATCCCGACACCGACAAAACCGGCGAGGTAACCGTCATGCTGACCGGATCGATCAGGAGTAAAAAAGGCCGCACGCTCGGCAATGACACAACCTACCCGGTTGAGATCAAACCGCAGCTCCCCGGCGTGAAATTCGTCGGCGACGGAGTCGTGATGCCCATGTCGGACCAGCTCACGGTGCCGTTCCAGGCGGTCTACCTGCGCGGCGTGACCGTGCGGGTCATAAGGATCATGGAGAACAACATCGGCACGTTCCTGCAAACCAACAACCTCGACGGCACGTCGGAACTGATGCGCGTGGGCAGGCTCGTGGCCCGCAAAACGATATTCCTCGACGGGCAGGGCGGCGACATGTCGCGCTGGAGTACCTACGCCGTAGACCTGCGCCAGCTTATGGACCCCGAACCGGGGGCAATATACCGCGTGGAACTTTCGTTCACGAAAGACCTCTCGGCATACCCGTGCGACGAGCTTGAACAAAAAACCAACGAGCAGATAATCGCCGACGACGAGATCAAATTCCGCGAGGAACTCGACAAGTTCGACAACGGCGGATATTATTACTATTATGACGAGTACGACGACTGGTACGATTACGACTGGGACGAACGCGACGACCCGTGCTCGTCCAGCTACTACCGCAACCGCACGGTAGGGCGCAACGTGCTGGCCACCAACATCGGCCTGATAGCGATGGAGGGAGAGAACAACCAAATAACGGTGATGGCGCACAACATCCTCGACACGAAACCCGAAAAGGGCGTGACCATCGCGCTGTACAACTTCCAACACCAGCAGATAGGACTCGCCACTACCGACGACAAAGGGCAGGCGACTATAAAATACACCGCAGGCAGGCCCTACTACGTCATCGCCAGCCTCGGCAGGCAGAAATCGTACCTGCGTGTCGACCGCGGAACATCGCTGTCGCTCAGCACGTTCGACGTTTCGGGCGAGGTAGTGCAGAAAGGCATCAAAGGCTTTATCTACGGGGAACGCGGCGTGTGGCGTCCTGGCGACATCATCCATCTCGGTTTCATGCTCAACGACCGCACCAAGGCGCTTCCGGGCAACCACCCGGTCGTGATGGAGCTTTTCACGCCGCTCGGCCAGCTCTACGCACGCCAGACACAGACCCACAACGAAATGGGCCTCTACACGTTCGATTTCCCCACCGAGGAGGACGCCGAAACCGGCGCATGGCACGTGAACGCACTGGTGGGCGGCGCGACATTTACCAAAACAGTGCGCGTGGAAACCATCAAGCCCAACAGGCTCAAGATAGAGTTCGACTCACCCGACGGGATACTGCTGCGCGGCAAACTCACGGAGCTGCCGATGCACGTCGAATGGCTGCACGGCGCCACGGCACGCAACATGGACTATGAAGTCGAAGCCACGTTCTCGAAAACGACCACGACGTTCCCGAAATTCGACGGTTACGCGTTCGACGACCCCTCCAAGGAGTTCGAGAGCGACGACCCGCAGACAATCTCGGGCATGACCGACGAAGAGGGCGACGCCACCGTGGCGCTGCGCTTCGACACGGGCGAAGACTCCCCGGGGATGCTCTCGGCGAGCATCGTGACCCGTGTTTACGAGGAATCGGGCGATTTCAGCATCGACGGAATGAAAATGCAGTTCTCGCCATACGAAACATACGTGGGCATCAAATCGCCGCAGAAAGACCGCGACCAGCTCAACACCGGCACTTCGCACAGGTTCGAAGTGGCCTCGGCCGACTACAACGGCAAGGCGGCAGCCGACCGCTCGGTCGAAGTGAACGTCTACAAGGTGCAGTGGTACTGGTGGTGGAGCTCGGAGAACGGCAGGCTCGCCAACTACATATCCGACTCGTACAACAGGCCTGTGAAGAGCTTCCGCGTGCGCACCGACGCACAGGGTAAAGCGTCGTTCGACCTCAACTTCAGCAACGGCGAATGGGGCACGTACTTCATCCGCGTCAAAGACGGTTCGAGCGGCCACTCATCGGGGCTTATGGCCTATTTCGACTGGCCCTCGATGTACGGCAGGCGCGACGCCGAAGGCGGCGAAGCGGCCAGCACCATCAAGATAAAGACCGACAAGGACACATACGCCCCGGGCGAAAAGATCCGTGTGACGTTCCCCTCGGCTGCCGGAAGCAGGGCTGTCGTGGCCATCGAGAACGGCACGCGTGTACTCTCGACCTCGGAATACGAGTGCGGCGGGAAGGAAACGACCATCACGCTCGACGCCACTGCCGAAATGCAGCCCAACGCCTATATATACCTGACGCTTCTGCAACCTCACGGGGCGACGGCCAACGACCTGCCGATACGCATGTACGGCGTTGTACCTGTCATCGTTACGTCGCCGGAAAGCAGACTGACCCCGGTGATAAAAGTAGCTGACGAGATCCGCCCCGAAAGCAAATACGAGATCGCCGTATCGGAAACCAACGGCCGCCCTATGGCCTATACGCTGGCAATCGTAGACGAAGGGCTGCTCGACCTCACGAGGTTCAAGACCCCCGACCCGTGGCGGGCGTTCAACGCCCGCGAAGCCTTAGGCGTAAACACATGGGACATGTATAACTATATAGTTGGCGCATACGGAGGCCGCATCGAGCAGGTGTTCAGCATCGGCGGCGACGACGCCCTCGAAGGCGGAGCGAAAGCCATCGTGAACCGCTTCGCGCCCGTTGTGGTGTTCGACGGGCCGTTCCACCTGAAGAAAGGCGAAAAGCAGACCCACTACCTCGAAATGCCCAACTACAACGGGCGCGTGCGTGTTATGGTAGTTGCAGGCGACGGCGAAGCCTACGGAAATGCAGAAAAGAGCGTCCTCGTCCGCAAGCCACTCATGCTGCTTGGCACCCTGCCGAGGGTTATCGGAACGGGCGAGGAGATGACCGTCCCGGCCACCGTGTTCGCAATGAAGGACGGCATCGGCGACGTGAAGGTGTCGATCAAAGTGTCGGACAACATGGAAATCGTCGGCGGCGCAACGCAGACCCTCAATTTCAGCAAAATAAGCGACAAGCAGGCTAAATTCCGCATCCGCGTCAAAGGCGCGCCGGGAACGGGACGTGTGACCATTACCGCCTCGGCCAAAGGCGAAACCGCCGAATACGCCACCGACATCACGATACGTTCGGTGCGCCGTCCTCAGGTCAAGGTCGAGGAGGCTGTGATAAAACCCGGTGAGGAGAAGAAATGGGACGTCCGGATGCCAGGGGCCGACGGCACGAACAAGCTCACACTCGAAACCTCGAACGTTCAGCCCGTCAACCTCGCCTCTCGCCTCGACTACCTGTTGGGTTACCCGCACGGATGCATCGAACAGATAACCTCGAAAGGCTTCCCGCAACTCTACCTCAAGGAGTTCGCCTCGCTCACCAAAGCGCAGGAGCAATCCACTCAGGATGCCGTTAAAGAAGTGCTGCGCCGCATGCGCTCGTACCAGACCACCGACGGGCTGTTCTCGTACTGGCCCGGCGGATCGAGCTATTACGGCTGGGCGTCGGTATATGCCACGCATTTCATGTTCGAGGCCGAAGCCAAAGGCTACCTCGTGCAGGAATCGCTCAAACGCGACGCCACTGCCGGACTCAAACGCTCGGCACGCGAATGGAAACCCGAAAAATCGTCGTACCTGCGCTCGGAACGTATGACACAGGCCTACAGGCTCTACGTGCTGTCGCTTGCCGGCGCTACGGAAATGGGGGCTATGAACCGCCTTCGCGAAGGTGAATTGGACAACATGACGCGCTGGCTCCTGGCCGCCGCATACGCCAACGCCGGCCGCAAAGATGTCGCTCAAGAGTTAACGGCCAAGACATTCAACATGAACCAACAATACGACGAGTATGACCAGACCTTCGGAAGCGACACGAGAGACAAAGCCATCAAACTCATCACTCTCACGCAGTTGGAAGACGCTTCTGCCGCTGCCGCCCTTGCCAACGAAATATCGAAAAAACTCGGTTCGGACGAGTGGCTGAGTACCCAGACCACCGCGTTCTCGCTGGTGGCGCTCTCACGCTACATGGCGAAATACAGGCCCACCGAAGAGATGTCGTTCTCCTACAAACTGAACGGCAATAACGAAAAAGTGTCCACACCAAAGAACGTGTGGAGCGCGGCACTCGCCGAGAACGCACCTGCGAAAGCAGCACTGGAGGTCAAGAACACAGGCAAGTCGGTGCTGTTCGCGCGCATAATCACGGAAGGCACGCCAAACCAGGGCGAGGAAGAGGCTTACGCCAACGGCGTCACTATCTCGGTGGAATACAAGTCGTCGAACGGCAGCGCAGTAGACGTGGCGTCGCTGCGGCAGGGCACCAACTTCACGGCCAGCGTCACCGTCAAGAACCCCACGGCAAAGGCCATGAACAACCTCGTGCTGACGCAGATATTCCCCGCCGGATGGGAGATACTCAACACCCGTTTCCTGAACGACGGCGAATCGGAAGAAACATCATCGAAGTGGCTGAGCTACCAGGATATACGCGACGACAGGGTGTACAGCTACATCGACCAGCTGCCTTCGGGACGCCAACTGACTGTCGACATCAACGTCGCTACGGTTTACCCGGGCGTGTTCTACCTGCCGCCGGTCTACTGCGAGGCCATGTACGACCGCCTCGTGCGCGCCAACACCGAGGGCCGGACGGTGACGGTGGAATAAACTACCATGCACTTTGAGTGCATGGGTTTGGCGAGAGGAATAAATTCCTCATCCCGAATCGCAAAGCAACCCGCATCGCCGCCCCAAAGGGCGGCGATGCGGCGATGAAGAACGGACGAATTGCCCGAAAAAAGAACAAAAACTTATAGAAACCAAAGTAGCCGCAATCGAATTGCGGGGTTTTAACAATTAACCGCAAACAATAAAAACCTGCGGCTGTTTGCAATAGCTGCAACATCCCGCGGCTCGGCGATTTCATCGCCGCCCCCGCAGCCGCGGGATGTATGTTGCGGGGAACACCGCAAGCACCGGACGCGTGTCGAATACACTCTTTCGGACGTAAATGCCACATGAGGTCTGCCGCCGGTGGCGGGCGCAATTTCTCAGCACAACGCTTCGGATGCGCATTGACTTTTCCGCCCTATCGTAAAAAGCCGAAACGACCGGCCCGCCGCCGCTCCGCGGCGGCACGGCTTGCCTTTGGCAAGCCTCCCAACGCACCGGCCATGAGGCCGCGCTCCACGCGCGGCCTATGCGGCTCGCTCCGCTCGCCGCACAGGGGCATTTGGGGGTAACGATCCAAAAAAATGAGCGACTGTAAAAACAGTCGCTCATTTTTTATCGCAGTCAAGCCGCTACAACGCGTACTCCTGCCAGCTCTTCATCTGGATATCCTGCTCTTTCATAGTGCAAAACGCCTCGATGAACGCGCCGGCGAGGCGGGCGTTGGTTATCAGCGGTATGTTGTGGTCGACTGCCGCGCGGCGGATCTTGTAGCCGTTGGTAAGCTCGCGGCGGGTCAGGTTCTTCGGGATATTGACTATGAGGTCGAACTCGTGGTTCGAGATCATATCCATGATGTTGCGGTCTTTTTCCTGCTCGTCCGGCCAGCCCACGACTTTCGCCTCTACGCCGTTCTCATGCAGGAACTTCTTCGTCCCGGCCGTAGCGTATATCTCGTAGCCGTGTTCCTGCAACATCTGGCAACCTTCCAAAAGGTCAACCTTAGATTTGGTGTCGCCAGACGATACCATTACGGTCTTCTTTGGGATCGAGTAGCCCACCGAGATCATGGCCGAAAGCAGCGCCTCATCGAAGCTGTCGCCGATGCAACCCACCTCGCCGGTCGAGGACATGTCAACGCTGAGTACAGGGTCGGCATTATGCAGGCGCGCGAACGAGAACTGCGACGCCTTGACCCCTATCCAGTCGATGTCATAAGCCGAGTTGTCCGGTTTTGTGAACGGTGCGTCGAGCATGATCTTGGTCGCCGTTTCGATAAAATTGCGCTTGAGCACCTTCGACACGAACGGGAAGCTGCGGCTTGCGCGCAGGTTACACTCGATAACCTTCACTTCGTTGTTCTTGGCAAGGAACTGGATATTGAAAGGCCCGCTGATGTTCAGCTCTTTGGCTATCTGGCGGCTGATGCGTTTGATGGCGCGGGCGGTTGCGTTGTATATCTTCTGCGCGGGAAACACGAGCGTCGCGTCGCCCGAGTGTACGCCGGCGAACTCAACGTGTTCCGAGATGGCGTATTCGATAACCTCGCCGTTCTGCGCCACAGCGTCGAACTCGATCTCCTTGGCGTTCTGGAGGAACTGCGAAACAACCACCGGGAACTCTTTGGAAACCTTGGCGGCAAGTTTCAGGAAGTTATTGAGGTCCTGCTCGTTGTAGCACACGTTCATGGCCGCACCCGAAAGCACATACGACGGACGCACGAGTACCGGGAAGCCCACCTTGCCCACGAATTCTGATATATCCTCCATGCTCGAAAGCTCCTTCCATGCCGGCTGGTCGATGCCGAGTTGGTCGAGCATGCTTGAGAACTTGTGCCTGTTCTCGGCTCGGTCGATCGAGAGCGGCGAGGTACCGAGGATCGGCACATCCTGCCTGTGGAGGCGCATCGCGAGGTTGTTCGGGATCTGTCCGCCGGTCGAAACGATCACGCCCTTGGGCTGTTCGAGGTCGAGTACGTCGAGCACGCGTTCGAACGAAAGCTCGTCGAAATATAGGCGATCGCACATGTCGTAGTCGGTCGACACCGTTTCCGGGTTGTAGTTTATCATTATCGACTTGTAGCCGAGCTTGCGTGCCGTTTGGATGGCGTTCACCGAACACCAGTCGAATTCCACCGAGCTGCCGATACGGTACGCTCCCGAGCCGAGTACCACGACCGATTTCTCGTTCTTGTAATATGGCACGGCGTTTTCCGAACCGTCATACGTAACGTAGAGGTAGTTCGTTAGGTCGGGGTTCGCCGAGGCGATTGTGTTGATGCGTTTCACCGAAGGAAGCACGCCTGCTTTCTTGCGCAGCGAGCGCACGCGGAGCGATTCCTTTTCCATGTTGCCTTCGGGGTTCTCCGCGAAGCGTGCGATCTGGAAGTCCGAGAAGCCAAGCCTTTTGGCCTCGCGGAGCACTTCGGCCGGTATCTCCTCTATGCTCTTGTACTTGCCCAGCACGAGCGAGTAGTCGTAAATGTTCTTGAGTTTGCCAAGGAACCACGCGTCTATCTTGGTCAGGTCGTATATCTGCTCTATCGAGTAGCCTTTCTCGAACGCCTTTGCGATTGCGAATATGCGCAGGTCCGTAGGGTTAGAGAGTTCTTTTTCCACGTCGTCGAATTCGAGGTCGTCGTTGCCCACGAAACCGTGCATCCCCTGCCCGATCATGCGCAGGCCCTTCTGGATTATCTCCTCGAACGACTGCCCGATCGACATTATCTCGCCCACCGATTTCATACCAGTCCCGATCTGGCGCGACACGCCTGCGAACTTGGAGAGGTCCCAGCGCGGAATCTTCACGATCATGTAGTCCACCGACGGGGCCACGTAAGCGGAATTCTTGGTTCCCATTTCGCCGATCTGGTCGAGCGAATAACCGAGCGCGAGTTTCGCCGCCACGAACGCCAGCGGATAACCGCTCGCCTTCGAAGCCAGCGCCGACGAACGGCTCAGGCGGGCGTTGATCTCGATGATGCGGTAGTCGTTGGTTTCGGCGTTGAAAGCGTACTGGATGTTGCACTCGCCGACGATGCCTATGTGTCTTACGACTCTACGTGCGACGTCTTCGAGCAACTCGATCTGGTCGCGGCCGAGGGTGCAGATTGGCGCGACCACTATACTTTCGCCGGTGTGGATCCCGAGCGGATCGACGTTCTCCATCGGCACGACCGTGAAGCAGTGGTCGTTCTTGTCGCGGATAACCTCGAACTCGATCTCCTTCCAGCCTTTGAGCGATTCTTCCACAAGTATCTGTTTCGAGTATGCGAACGCGCTTTCACAGAGCGTCTTGAATTCCTCCATATTGTTGCTGATGCCGCTGCCCAACCCTCCAAGGGCGTAGGCCGAGCGCACCATGACCGGGAACCCTAATTTTTTGGCTGCGGCCACCGCGTCTTCCATCGATTCCACCGCCTGGCTCACCGGGCTTTTCGCGCCGATTTCGTTGAGTTTCTTTACGAAAAGGTCGCGGTCCTCGGTCGCCATGATCGCTTCCACCGAAGTACCGAGCACCTCTACACCGTATTTTTTGAGCGTTCCGGCGAGGTACATTTCAGTACCGCAGTTGAGCGCGGTCTGCCCTCCGAATGCCAGCAGTATCCCGTCGGGCTTCTCCTTTTTGATGATCTCCTCGACGAAGTAAGGCGTGAGGGGAAGGAAATACACCTTGTCGGCGATCCCTTCCGAAGTCTGTATCGTCGCGATGTTGGGATTGATGAGGACGGTCGAGATTCCTTCTTCCTTGAGGGCTTTGAGCGCCTGTGAGCCAGAGTAGTCGAATTCGCCCGCCTGGCCGATCTTGAGCGCTCCCGAACCGAGCACGATTGCTTTCCTGATGCGTTTGTCTGCTGACATGTGACAGTGGTATTTTGTTTAATTTGGAGGGTTGTGAAAATATCCCACAAATGTACGCTATTTTTCCTAATATATAGTGAACGCGGATGTGGAATTTACAGTTATGCTTTAAAAAAAATGGTTATCTTGCAGCCGTTATATGAAAAATGTTGGCAGGCGAATTGCAGTGCAGGCTACGGTATGGTAAAGATCGTCATAAAATACAAACTCCCGGCCGCGGCGCTATTCGCCGTTGCGGTTTTCGCGGCGGTTTCCGGCTGCAAACAGATCGGTCCCGCGGACAATATAATCGAAATCGTTGATAGTGTGCTGCCCGAGCCGGAGCCGCCAGCCATCGTCAGGATCAACTCCGGCGACATACGTTTCGCGAAGGATCTGACATACGACCAATACACGCTCGAAGACGTCTATCCGTATCGCGATACGGCAAGGCGGTTCCAGTGGAACAAGATCCGCAATCTACTGGTACTCATTGAGAACTCTCGACTGCGCGACAAAGAGTTCGGGGTGGTGCAAAACCGAAGGAACGCCTCGGGAGAGGCATCGCTGGTTGACAGCGCAACGATTAACGCCTACGAGAACGCGCAGGACAGGTATGGCGTGGAGCGCTACCAGTCAGCGCCTCTCTACCTGCCGGGCGACACCCTGACGCCGGACAGGTACGCCACCGACGGCGGCTTACTGCGCATCGACGGACAGGAAGGTTCTTTCCTGAAAGTAACCCATGTCTATTACGACGGCGAGTGGCTCGTTCCCGCAAAATACGTGAAAAACATAGGCAAACCACGGTTCGACCACATAGCCTGCGTGGACGTGACGAACCAGAATATCGCCACGCTGGAGCGTTCCGACTCCGTATGGCTGGTGCGCAGCATGAACCCGGCCACGACCGGCGTACACAATCCTCCATACGCCAAGGAAACCCCGTTGGGGATATTCGTGGTGCAGGAGAAGAAAACCAAAATGTATTACTACATAGATGGCACGACCATTATAGCGGGCTATGCACCGTGGGCGAGCCGCTTCAGCAACGGGGGATACATACACGGCGTTCCCACCAACCACCCCGAAGCCCCGATAATCGAATACGGCTGGACGCTGGGGACCACACCACGTTCGCACATGTGCGTGCGCAACGCCTCGTCCCACGCCAAATTCATATTCGACTCGTGGCCCGTATTCGGATCGCTGGTAATCGTGTTGGAATAAATTGGCGGCCGGCCAAAATCAATATGCTTATCAGTAACAATACCATCTAGCGTACAGTTTGCCGCCGGCGGTGGATGCAAATGAGCCTGTGACGAATGAAGCGGCCCGCCGCGTGGGGCGGCGGCAGGCTGGCTGTCACTACCGAGACAAGCATCCCAACGCACTATCCATGAGGCCGCGCTCCACGCGCGGCCTATACAATTCGCGCAGTTCGCCGTACAGAGGCATTTTTGCGTATAAGCATCTTTCACATAAGTATACGATTGCTTTCAGCAGTCACAACATTAAGTTCCTTTTTGTTGCCGACGCCCGGCAAAATCCGCAAGCGGCATTTGCCCTCGCTGAAACGCAACATTCCGCGGCTCGGCGATTTCATTGCCGCCCCCGCAGCCGCGTTGTCAGGCCGAAGCTCGCGGGGGGATGATAGCAACGAAGTGAATAGCAGCCCTCCGCATGGCGGAGCTTCGGGCTTCCGACCTTCTGCGAAGGCCGGAAAACAAGCCGCTTAAAATACCTCCCGCTAAAATTCAGACCAATCCTGAATCTATCAATCGCTGCTTGCAGCGGGAAATTAACCCGTGGAGATTAAAAACCAAAGGCCTGCCCCATTCCGGGCAGGCCTTCAGGTTTTCGGCTGCTATGATTAATAGTTCTGCTTCTTCGGCTCGAAGTAGGCCTGCGGATGCGCACAGGCCGGGCAGGCCTGGGGAGCTTCCTCGCCTTCGTGTACATAACCGCAGTTGCGGCACTGCCATTCGATCGGTTCGTCGCGTTTGAACACTCCCTCTTCCTCCACGCGCTTCAGGAGCGCACGGTAACGCGTTTCATGCTCTTTTTCCACCATGGCTATCTTGCGGAACACGGTGGCGATGGCAGGCAGACCTTCCGCATCGGCTATGTCGGCCCAATCCTTATAGAGTACCCCCCACTCTTCCAACTCGCCGTCGGCAGCCGCCAGAAGGTTCTGGGCGGTAGTGCCGATCACACCGGCCGGGAACGTGCCGTCGATCTCCAGCATGCCGCCTTCGAGGAATTTGAAGAAACGTTTGGCGTGTTCTTTTTCCTGTTCGGCGGTTTCGAGGAATACGCCAGCTATCTGTTCGTAGCCTTCCTTTTTAGCCACGCTGGCGAAAAACGTGTAACGGTTGCGGGCCTGCGACTCTCCTGCGAATGCCCTGAGCAGGTTCTTTTCGGTTTCTGTGCCTTTTACTGATTTTCCCATCTCGAATGATCTTTATAATAATTGTTAGGTATCTCGTCGTGCAAATATACAAAAAGCAGGTAGCATTACACATTTAATCCGATCAAATATACTTATCGCGCCATAAGAATGACTTATGCCGCGGCAGTCGAATAAACTACCATGCGCCAAAGCACACGGGTTTAGTCAGAGGAATAAATTCCTCTTCCCGGGTTGCAAGGCAACCCGCATCGCCGCCCTGAAGGGGCGGAGGGCGGCTATGAAGAACGGACAAATCGCCAGAAAAAACAAAAATTTATAGAAACTAAAGTAGTCGCAATAAAATTGCGGGGTTTTAACAATTAACTGAAACAATAAAAATCGTAAATTTGTGGCCGCAACCTTGTACATTTTAGAATTCAACCGCCATGCCTGAACTTACACTTGTCACCCCGTCGATCATGTTCTCGGCCATTTCGCTGATAATGATAGCCTACACGAGCCGGTTCCTGACCTACGCCCAGGTGATCCGCAACCTCGCGGCCGACTACGAGGCCCACCCCTCGGAGAAGCACGCGCGCCAGATCGCGAACCTGCGCAAACGTCTCTCGATGATCCGCTGGATGCAGATACTCGGCATCACGAGCCTTTTCCTGTGCGTGATAAGCACGTTCCTGATCTACATCGGCTTCCAGGCGGCCGCGGCATGGATATTCGGGGCTGCGCTGCTGGTGATGATAACCTCGCTTGCCATCTCCATCGCCGAGATACACATCTCGGTCAAGGCGCTCGACATACAGTTGGATAATATAAGCAGGAAATAAAAGCTTATCCACAAAAACACCCTTGCAATACAGTCTGTCGCCGGCGACGGGCGCGAATGAGCCAACGGCGAATAAAGCAGCCCGCCGCGTGGGGCGGCGGCGGACTGCCGGTTTGCAAAGCAACCCGAAATAGTAACCGCAAATCCGAACGGAATAATCCCGGGACAAAACGAGGCCGCTCTTCCCGAGCGGCCTCTGACTTACTTTCAAAAATTACACTCCCTATTTTGCGGGTGTAGCCGGAACGGGAGACATTGGTAAAGCATTTTGCACTTCATTAGGGACACAGACTGGCGCCGCTGCAGACACAGTCTTAGTTACGGTAGTCCCTGTTGTAGCACTATTGCCAGATTTTGTGCTTTGTGTCGCACTTGCGCTAACACTTGCGCTTGCACCTCCGGCGCTGACTCCGGCACTCGCGCTTACGTTGGTTCCGTTGCTGGTAGACACCTCTTTGGTTGTACTTGCATTATTCGAAGTGGAATAACTTACAGTTCCCATTTGTACGGTTCCTCGTTCGTTTGCAGGAGTAACGCATTCATCTCCTACTTTAGCATTCACACTAAATGCAAAACAGCCAAATACTGTTAAGGTCATTAAAATCTTTTTCATGATTGTTTGTTTTTTTACATTATTAGTTTAATTCTTTTATCTCATTTCTTTCCCTCGCTGCCATCCATCTGAAAAGGCATCGACGGCATCCCATGCGCTCATCGACCCGCACGATGTCATCAAAAAAAGCGACAACAACACTGTTGCCAATACAACAATTCTGTTCTTTTTCATCCTTTGATTTTTTGATTGCCCGTCCCAGAGCGGTTGTTTTTTAGTTGGGTTATGGACATAAAAAACGTGGGACAATACCTTCTTCATTTGCTACTGAGGTCTTAGACTACCTTGCATGCAAAATAAATGAGTAAAGCCCACGTATAGAACGTGAGCGTTTACGCCTTACTCTTTGCATGCGTTGAAATTGTCTAAGTTTCAGTAGCAAGAATGAAAGCTAACGCTTTTTATGTTGTACCCCCGTCATGCGGGAGTTGTGATCTGTGGAATCTGTTCTTTGGGTTTAATCCATAGGCATACGCGTTTTTGAGTTTATGCAAAAATAAAAATTTATTTTTGGTAATTAGATACAAGTTTACATAAATCATTTCTTTCTTGTTACTTTTTGTCATTACCACAAAAAGTAACCAAAAAGGTCTAGAAAATAAGTCTCACGTAAGACTCCTCCCTTTTATCCGTGCCTTCGGCACGTCTAACGGTCGTCGGACACAGTACGTCTCGACTTATTTTCGTCCTGTTAGGCTATTGTTGCTCGCGAAAACCAAGCGGATACCCTGCTTTAAGATTTAAACGTATGTTTTTAGTTTAACGTAAAGTTGTATGTAGTTGCCTGCTTTTTATAAAGCATTCCTTGCGCATTAATATTCCCATTGTTTGTTCGGCAAATCAATTAACGCTATCTTTGGCCAATTAATTTATTGCAAACATGGCAGACGAAAAAATCATTTTTTCGATGGTCGGGGTCAGCAAGACCTTCAGCAACCAGAAAAAAGTACTGAACAACATTTACCTTTCATTCTTCTACGGCGCCAAGATCGGCATCATCGGCCTCAACGGCTCGGGTAAGTCGACCCTGATGAAGATCATAGCCGGGATCGAAAAGAACTTCCAGGGCGAGGTCGTTTCCGACAAGAGCTTCTCGGTGGGCTACCTCGAACAGGAACCCCACCTCGACGAAACCAAAACCGTACGCGAGGTCGTGGAGGAAGGATGCGCAGAAATAGTGGGACTCCTCAAGGAATACGAGGACATCAACATGAAGTTCATAGAGCCGCTTGACGACGACGAGATGGCCAGGTGTATCGAGCGCCAGGGCGAACTCACGGAACTCATCGACCAGAAGAACGGTTGGGAACTCGACAGCATGCTTGCCCGTGCGATGGACGCTCTGCGCTGTCCGCCCGAAGACGAACCCATCAAGCACCTGTCCGGGGGTGAACGCCGCCGTGTGGCCCTGTGCCGCCTGCTGCTTCAGGAACCCGACGTGCTGCTGCTCGACGAACCCACCAACCACCTCGACGCCGAAAGCATTGACTGGCTCGAACAGCACCTCCAGCAATACAAGGGCACGGTGATCGCCGTGACCCACGACCGCTACTTCCTCGATAACGTGGCGGGCTGGATACTCGAACTCGACCGCGGCGAGGGCATCCCGTGGAAGGGCAACTACTCAAGCTGGCTCGACCAGAAGAGCAAGCGGCTCGCTCAGGAGGAGAAACAGGAAAGCAAACGCCGCAAGACCCTCGAACGCGAGCTGGACTGGGTGCGCATGAGCCCCAAGGCACGCCAGGCCAAGAGCAAGGCGCGTCTGTCGGCCTACGACAAGATGCTCAACGAGGACAGCAAACAGAAGGAGGAAAAACTCGAAATATACATCCCCGACGGCCCCCGCCTGGGCAACGTCGTTATCGAATCCCACAAAGTTACCAAGGCGTTCGGCGACCGGGTGCTTTACGAAGGGCTGGAGTTCTCGCTCCCGCCAGCCGGCATCGTCGGCGTTATCGGCCCCAACGGTACGGGTAAGACCACCCTCTTCCGCATGATAATGGGCCTCGAACAGCCCACAGCCGGCGAATTCAAGGTGGGCGAAACGGTAAAGCTCTCGTATGTGGACCAGCAGCACAGGTCTATCGACCCGGAAAAGACCGTATACGAAGTGGTGTCCGACAACAGCGAATTCGTACAGCTCGGCAACCGCCAGATGAACGCGCGCGGTTACCTCTCGCGCTTCAACTTCACGGGCGGCGACCAGGAGAAGAAGTGCGGCGTCCTCTCGGGCGGCGAGCGCAACCGCCTGCACCTCGCTATGGCGCTCAAAGAGGGCGGCAACGTGCTTCTGCTCGACGAACCTACCAACGACATCGACGTGAACACGCTCCGGGCGCTCGAAGAGGGCCTGGAGAACTTCGCGGGCTGCGCCGTGGTCATCTCGCACGACCGCTGGTTCCTCGACCGTATCGCCACCCACATCCTCAGCTTCGAGGGCGACTCGCAGGTGGTATTCTTCGAGGGCGGCTACACCGACTACGAGGAACACAAAAAACTCGTTGGCGGCGACACAGCACCCAAAAGGGTCAAATACAGGAAACTTGTAGAGTAAAAATTTAAGGGATGAATACTACCGTAACAAAATGCCCGTCCAAGTGGCCGAGGTTCGGCGGCATGATGCTGATCATGTTTGTGGCTCCCGCCCTTTTTGTGCTCGGGTTCGGAGCCGACAAAACCCATAAGGCAAAGCCCCGGCAGACCGACCTGGCAAGGATCGTATCCAAAGAGAGCGTCGCCATCGAAACAGAGCCCGGTGAAACCGTATGGATTTATGCGGATTCCTACACCGTATACCGCAACGACGCCGTCATCCGGGTGGAAGACGCCGATGGAAATGAAATCCCGACATCGGCACCATCCGGCCAAAAACCAGTCGTTTTAGACGGGAAGTTAGTCAGTGAATTCCAGCCCGTCGTTTTGTTCACGGCACCCGGCGGGACAGTCACGGTAGATGTCGATACCCAAAACGCTTCCGGGGCACCCGGTGAGTTTTTCATAGGCCCCAAAGTCGGCACAAGGGGAATTTCGCTACTGATGCCGCTCTTTTTCATTCTGGGTACGCTGGCCATGGCCCTCGGCTTATGGATCGCAATACGGAATATCCTCGCACGAAAAAAATGGTTCGAGGAACACAAAAAAAGTGCATTCTGTTAGGAATCACATAGGAACACAAAAAGACAAAAAATGGCAGCACAAAAACCAAGCATACCCAAGGGCACACGCGACTTCTCGCCGGTCGAAATGACGCGGCGCAACTATATGTTCGACACCATCAAGGGCGTTTTCCGCGAGCACGGATTCCTGCCGCTCGAAACCCCGGCGATGGAGAACCTCCCGACCCTGATGGGCAAGTACGGCGACGAGGGCGACAAGCTGCTGTTCAAGATACTCAACAGCGGGGATTTCGCCGCGGGCGTGGAGTGCGGCGAATTGGAAAATCCGGCGCGCCTTGCGACCAGGATATGCGAAAAAGGCCTGCGCTACGACCTTACCGTGCCGTTCGCGCGCTTTGTGGTGCAGCACCAGAGCGAGATCACGTTCCCGTTCCGCCGCTACCAGGTGCAGCCCGTGTGGCGTGCCGACCGTCCCCAGAAGGGACGCTACCGCGAATTTTACCAGTGCGACGTGGATATCATCGGCAGCAAAAGCCTCCTGAACGAGGTCGAACTGGTGCAGATCGTGGAGAAAGTTTTCGGCAAGCTGGGCATAAACGTCACGCTCAAGCTCAACAACCGCAAGATACTGGCCGGCATCGCCGAAAGCATAGGCTACGCCGACAAGATGATGGATATCACCATAGCCATAGACAAGCTCGAAAAGATCGGCATGGATGCTGTGAAAGAGGAACTTATGTCGAAAGGCATATCGGAAGAGGCGTTTGGCAAGCTCCGCCCCATCCTCGAACTCTGCGGCACGAACAACGAGAAACTCGAAAAGCTCCGGGGCGCTATCGCGGCCTCAGAAACCGGCCTAAAGGGTATTGAGGAGATGGAAACCATTTTCGGATATGCCGAAGCGCTCGGCACAGAGCTCGACATAGAGCTCGACCTGTCGCTGGCGCGCGGGCTCAATTACTACACAGGCGCGATATTCGAGGTCAAGGCCAGGGATTTCGCCATCGGAAGTATTTGCGGCGGAGGCCGTTACGACGACCTCACGGGTATATTCGGCATGCCCGACACGTCGGGCGTGGGCATCTCGTTCGGGGCCGACCGCATATACGACGTGATGCTGGGGCTTGACCTTTTCCCGGAAGAGGCCACCGTTTCGACGCGTGCAATTTTCCTCAACTTCGGGGGCACGGAAGAACTCGCCGCCATGAAAGCCCTCGCGGCCATACGAAAAAGCGGCATCGCCTCTGAAATATACCCGGAAGCGGCCAAGATGAAAAAACAGATGGACTACGCCAACAAGCGCGGAATACCTTATGTCATCATCATAGGCGGCGACGAACTCGCGGCCGGGAAAGCCACCGTGAAGAACATGCTCACGGGCGAGCAAACCTCCGTAGCAATGGGTGATATCGCCTCAGCGGTAAAATAAGTCGCTCCGGCTTTCGCCGACAGGGCGTCACGGTTATCCCGCGAACACACCTTCAGGTGTGAAAAAATAATTCCGTATAAGCAACTCGCATCATGAAAAAGACCTTAGCGATACTTCTGGCCCTCCTGCCTCTGATGGCCGCCGGGCAGGCGGGAAAGTCCAAATCACGGGCGCTCCTGACCGAGGAAGCCATAAAACAGGTGCAAAAGATGGATATGTTCCAGAGCTATCTGTTCGGGTCGTATATAGACGACCTCGACATGGAGCGGTTGACCGAGGACGCCATCAAGGGTATGCTCGGCAAACTCGACCCCCACTCCACATATTACTCGGCCGAAGAGATGAAAGATTTCATGGAGTCGATGCAGGGTAATTTCAGCGGCATAGGCATCATGATCAGCATGGTCGGCGACACGCTCCATGTGGCAAACGTAATCCCCGGAGGGCCTTCGGAAAAGGCAGGCCTGCTGCCCAACGACCGGATAGTGTCGGTCGACGGCTCCTCGGTCGTCGGCTGGGAGCAAACCGCGATCGTTGGCAGGCTGCGCGGCAGGAAAGGTACGGCGGTCGACGTCGGCATAATACGCCCCGGAGAACCGGAACGACTGAAATTCAAGATGGTACGCGACGAAATACCCATCAACTCGGTGGATGCGGCATACAAGCCGGACAGGAACACGGGCTATATCAAGGTCAGCCGTTTCTCGCAAACGACCATGAAGGAGATGCAAGAGGCCTTCGACAAGTTCGGGAATATCGACGGCCTGATCATAGACCTGCGCGGCAACGGCGGCGGCCTGCTGACCGAATCGGTCGATATGGCCGGATTCTTCCTCCCGAAAGACCACCTTATAGTTTCCACGGACGGCCGCAAGGCAGGTCATGAGGAGTATAAATCTCCGGGCAACGGAAAATTCCGCAAAGGCAAACTCGTGGTGCTGGTCGACGAGTTTTCGGCGTCGGCGAGCGAGATCGTGTCCGGGGCGCTCCAGGATTGGGACCGCGCCGTGATAGTAGGCAGGCGCACCTACGGCAAAGGCCTCGTGCAGCGGCAATATCCGTTTTTGGACGGTTCGGCTGTCAACATCACTATCGCGAAGTACATCACCCCTTCGGGAAGGGCCATACAGCGCCCGTTCGAGAAAGGGAACAAAGAGGGCTACACTCACGATTTCGAAGCCCGTTTCGCGAACGATACGACGGCAGCCGCGCCGGTTATTGACAGCGCTGGCTACCACACCACGCTGCGGTTAGGCAAGAAGGTATACGGCGGAGGCGGCATTACGCCCGACTACACCGTCGAGGCGGACACCACAGGCCGAAGCGACTATGAAAGGCAACTCTGGCAGAAAAACATATACAACGAATACGCGGGCGCGTACCTCGACCGCAACCGCGGCGCCATCCTTGCCCGGTACGGCGATTTCAAGACGTTCAACGACAAATTCATGGTCACGGACGAAATGCTGGCCGAACTTGCCGAACTGGCCGTGAAACGCGGCATCGTACCGGACGAGGCAGGGCTCGCCGTTTCGCGCCATAAAATATTCGCCAACCTGAAAAGCATGATAGCCAGCACGATATGGTCTACGAGCGAAGCCTACGAGGTGCTGAACGCCTCCGACCCGGTATACCTCAAAGGACTCGGCGTCATCCGCGACTGGAAAACCATGGCTGAAGGCATAGCCAACGCTAACATATAAAAAAGGCACTCCACCCATTAATCCTCAGTTTTTTATGCGTTCAGATTTGGAATATAACCAAAAATGAATAAATTTGTTAAAAAACAAAAACACAGGATTATGGCAGATACTTTAGATGCACGCAAAGAGATCGACAACGAGAGCGGAGAAGAAGTATACTCTAAAGCCGTGAGGGCCGGGCGCAGGACATACTTTTTCGACGTTAAGGCTACGCGGAACGACGATTATTTCCTGACTATCACAGAAAGCCGCAAGAAACAGGGCAAGGACGGCTCGTTCTTTTTCGACAAACACAAGATCTACCTTTACAAGGAAGACTTCGTGAAGTTCGGCGAAGGGCTGGAAGAGGTCGTAGCGTATATAAAGGAGCATAAGCCCGAATTTTTCGAGCAGGAAGCGGCCGTAGCAGGCAGTTCCGTGGACGACGAGTTCGACAGGTTATAAACGCGGGAAGCCCACGGGCATTGCGTCAAGCGAACCGGTCCGCGCCTATCGGCGCGGACCGGTTTTTCATACTTATCCGCAAAATGCTCTCTCCTTATAGGCCGCTACCAGTATAGTGGTCGCTATGCTGAAAGAGCAAGGTTGTTTTCAGCGATTGTCCACAACAATCCCTCCGGTCATGCAGTTTGCCGCCGGCGGCAGGCGCGAACAAAGTGGAGCAGGCCGCCGCATTGGGCGGCGGCCTGCCGGTTTCGCTTTGCTCAACCGCCTGCCGGACAACCTAATGCGGCTCGCCTCGCTCGCCGCCCGGTGGCCGAATATAAATAGGTTGGTTTTATAAAGCAGGCATATGATCTTTTGTGCGGTTGCCCACACGATTGCTTTCAACTTTTAGTATCTTTGCCGGCATATCGGTTAAAACATGAATATTTTCCGCAGGCTATACGACTGGGTGCTCGGATGGGCGTCGTCAAAATGGGGGGCGTTCGCCCTTTTCATATTCGCGTTCGCGGAATCGAGTTTCTTCCCGATCCCCCCCGACGTTCTCCTGATAGCGCTCTGCCTCGGCGCGACGACAAGATCGTTCAGGTACGCGGCAATATGCACCGTCGGCTCCATACTCGGCGCAATGTTCGGATACGCAATAGGCTTCTTCGCATGGCAGAATGCCGCGGGGGACTTTACCGCTGTCGCCGACTTCTTCTTCCGCGTGATCCCCGGATTCACGCACGAAACGTATGAGGATATAAGCAGGATGTACGAGCAATATAACTTCTGGCTCGTATTCACGGGCGGGTTCACGCCCCTGCCCTACAAGCTGATAACCATAACGGCGGGAGTGTTCGACATAAATTTCTATATGTTCGTGATAGCCTCCATCGTCAGCCGCGGCATGCGCTTTTTCCTGGTGGCCGGGCTGATATGGAAATTCGGCGCTCCCATCAAGGCGTTCATAGACAAATACTTCAACCTGCTGGCGATAGCCTTCACCATATTGCTGATAGGCGGTTTCATCGCTATAAAATACCTGATATAGATGATATTATACGGTTTGATAGGACGCACGCTCGGACATTCGTTCTCGGCGAGATATTTTACCGATAAATTCCATCGGGAGGGCATCGACGCCGAATTCCGCAATTTCGAACTCGCCGCCATAGACGGACTGAAAGGCATGCTGGCGGCGAATCCCGACCTGCGCGGGTTCAACGTCACAATTCCGTACAAAGAGGAAATAATCCCCCTGTTAGACGGCATTTCGCCGGAAGCGAGGCGCATAGGCGCCGTGAACTGCGTCAAGATAGAAAACGGCAAGCTCACGGGGCATAACACCGACGTCTACGGATTCCGCAAATCGCTGCTGAACCTTATCGGGGACGAACGTCCGGAGGCGCTCGTCCTTGGAACCGGAGGCGCTTCGAAAGCCGTGAAATGGGTACTTGCCGACCTCGGCATCCCGTTCAAGACCGTCTCGCGCAGCAGCAAGGGCGGCGACCTGACCTACGAAGACCTCGCGAAACAAACTGACATCGCCGCCGCCAGCAGGCTTATCGTCAATTCGACCCCGCTGGGGACATACCCCAACGTCGACGACGCACCAGACATCCCCTATTCTGCGATCACGCCGGGGCATTTCATGTTCGACCTCGTGTACAACCCCGAGCAGACCCTCTTCATGAAAAAAGGCGAGGCGCAGGGTGCGCGAACCTCCAACGGCTACGAAATGCTCATCGGCCAGGCCGAACGCGCATGGGAGATATGGAACGGCTGAGTTTCGCCGTAGACGCAAGCAATAAAGTGTGTGATTACTCTTTCGGGCCTGCAGCCAGCGAAAAATGCGTATCGAGCCGCAGGCCGGAATTATAACGGAGAAATTCCGAAACAACATTATCGAGGCGGGCATATGCCCGCCTCGATAATTCCCTGACCATACAGGCTCGGGAATATTCGGATGCCGCCATGTGGGTGGCTTTATTTTTAATGCATATCCGCAAAAATACTCCCACGGCACAGTTTGCCGCCGGCGACGGGCGCGAACGAGCCTCCAGCGAGCAAAGCAGCCCGCCGCGTGGAGCGGCGGCAGGCTGCAGGTGTCGCCTGAAGCGACACCTATAAAAATATCCTGCCAAAAATGAGCGAAATACCCCCCAGCAAGCTGCGGGTATTATAAAGGCTGCGACTGCTTTGTGCAGTCGGCACATTCCGCGGCCCGGCACTTTGTGCCGACCCCCGCAGCCGCGGAATGTGAATTTATCAAGCACAGCAAACTGCGGAGAATCAACTATTAGAGGTTAAAGGCAGGAGTATTCTTGCGGACAGGCTTTTATTCTTTCGTATTCTTCACTTCCTGTTTGAAAGCCTCGTGGTCGAAATCGGCGGCGAGTATCGCGCGCGCCTTCTTTTCGTCCTTCGTGGCCACCGCCAGGCGCACTTCCAGATCCCCTCCTACGGGAAAAACCGTCCCCAAGGCCTCGTCGAGTATATAGGCCTCGATCCCTGCCGATTCGAGCAGCGATTTTTGCAATGCGGCGCGGTTCGCATTGTCGAACGTCGTCAAAATAACCAGATCATCCCTTTCCATAATCGTAATTTTTAAAGTTTCGGCGCGGGCCGCAGCCCGTCGTATAAATATACTAAAAAGATGTTGATAACTTGCTATGGCTTCCCTGTGCTTTAGCATGTTTTATGCGTAACTTTGTGGAAACACACACGCAATTTTCACGCCACGATGCCGCAGTTAGTCCACCTCCACGTACATACGCAATACTCCATCCTCGACGGGGCCTCGCCTATAAAGGGTATCATAAAACGGGCCAAACAGTTGGGTATGCCTGCCCTGGCCATCACAGACCACGGCAACATGTTCGGGGTCAAGGAATTCCACGAAGCGGCCACCAAAGAGGGTGTGAAACCTATACTCGGCTGCGAGGTCTACGTCGTGAAGAACCGCTTCGAGAAGGACAAGGACGAAAAGGCCGGCGACCACCTGATACTGCTCGCAAAAAACCTGAAAGGATATCATAACCTGGCGAAAATCGTGTCCTACTCATGGACGGAAGGGTTCTACTACAAGCCGCGTATAGACAAGCAACTCCTGCGTGACTACCACGAGGGGCTGATATGCTGCTCGGCATGCCTCGGGGGCGAAGTTCCGCAGGCCATTATGCACGGCAATCCGGAGGACGCGGACAAAGTAGTACAGGAATTCAAGGAGATCTTCGGCAACGACTATTACCTCGAAATGCAGCTGCACCCTTCTGGCGACGCGAGGCGCGACGCGGATGTCTATCAAAACCAGCTCAAGGTAAATAAAGTTTTGCTCGACCTGGCCCGGAAACACGGCGTAAAATACATCGTGTCGAACGACGTACATTTCGTGATGGCCGAGGACGCGCTGGCGCACGACCGCCTCATCTGCCTCAACACGGGCAAGGACCTGGACGACCCGACCCGCATGCGCTACACCCATCAGGAGTACCTGAAGTCGGCCGAGGAGATGCTGCAACTGTTCCCGGACGTCCCAGAAGCGCTCGAAACGACGCTCGAAATAGCGGAAAAGGTGGAGGAATACTCGCTCGACCAAAAGGCGCTGATGCCCAAATTCGAAGTACCTGCCGACTTCCCGATAAGCCCCGAGGAGTTGCGCGAAACCTTCACCAAGCACATAAAAGACGAGGCGCTACTGGCCGAGATCGCCAAATACGCCACGATAGAAGAGTTCGTCGAGGCACATCCCGAGTATCTGGACAAGATGAACACTGCCAAGCAGTTCCGCTACCTCAAGCATATTTCATACGAGGGAGCTTACAAGCGCTACGGCGAAGAGCTCGACGAGAAACTGGTCGAACGTATCGAATTCGAGTTGGGGACCATGGAGTGGATGGGCTTCCCGGGCTACTTCCTCATAGTGTGGGACTTCATCAGGGCCGCGCGTGATATGGGTGTCGCAGTAGGCCCCGGCCGAGGCTCGGCCGCGGGATCTGTTGTGGCCTACTGCCTGGGCATCACCAACATAGACCCGGTTAAATACGACCTTCTGTTCGAGCGTTTCCTCAACCCGGAGCGTATCTCTATGCCCGATATCGACATCGACTTCGATGAAGACGGCCGTGCCGACGTACTGCGCTACGTGACCGAGAAATACGGTCAAAAACGTGTCGCCCAGATTATTACGTTCGGCACGATGGCTCCCAAGATGGCCATCCGCGACGTTGCGCGCGTGCAGGGGCTTCCGCTGTTCGACAGCGACCGCCTCGCCAAGCTCGTCCCCGACCGCATCCTGAACGAAAAGAACGAAACGCCTTTCCAGCGGGTGTACAAGGATTCGCCGGAACTTGCCGCCGAGCGCAACTCGGACAACCAGCTTATCCGCGACACGCTTACCTACGCCGAGAAACTCGAAGGCTCGGTGCGCCAGACCGGCGTACACGCCTGCGGCGTGATAATCGGCCCCGACGACCTGGAGAATTACGTCCCGATGGCTGTGGCCAAGGACGCCGACCTCAACGTGGTGCAGTACGAGGGCAAGCTGGTGGAGAGCGTCGGCCTTATAAAGATGGACTTCCTGGGGCTGAAGACGCTTTCCATCATAAAGGACGCCATAGAAAACATCGAAAAAACGCGCGGCATCAAAATAGACATAGACGCCATACCGCTCGACGACAAGGAAACATACGAGCTTTACAGTCGCGGCGACACCACCGGGCTGTTCCAGTTCGAGTCGCCAGGCATGAAAAAACACCTGCGCAACCTCAAACCGTCTCGTTTCGAGGACCTTATCGCCATGAACGCCCTCTACCGCCCGGGCCCTATGGAGTACATCCCAACGTTCATCGCCCGCAAGCACGGGATCGAGAAGGTGGAGTACGACATAGCCGATATGGAGGAATATCTGTCTGATACTTACGGTATTACGGTCTATCAGGAACAGGTCATGCTCCTGTCGCAAAAGCTGGCGGGCTTCACCGGAGGCCAGGCCGACACCCTGCGCAAGGCGATGGGTAAGAAGCAACGCGAGGTGCTGGACAAGATGAAGCCGCAGTTCCTCGAAGGAGTGCAGAAAAACGGCCACGACCCCAAGATCTGCGAGAAAATATGGACCGACTGGGAGGCGTTCGCGTCGTATGCGTTCAACAAGTCGCACTCGACATGCTACGCCTACGTTTCGTACCAGACGGCCTACCTCAAAGCACACTACCCTGCGGAATTCATGGCGGCGCTACTCAGTCGCAACCTCTCTGATATCAAAAAGTTGAGCTTCTTCATGGACGAGTGCAAGCGCATGGGCATACAGGTTTACGGGCCGGACGTGAACGAGAGCTACCAGCGTTTTTCGGCCGACAAGGCCGGCAACGTGCGCTTCGGGCTGGCGGCAGTGAAGGGCGTGGGCGAAGCCGCCGTGCAAGGCCTTATAGAAGAACGCGATGCGAACGGGCGGTTCACCTCGATATACGACCTTGTCGAACGCGTCAACCTCCAGGTACTGAATAAGAAAAACCTCGAATGCCTTGCCATGGCGGGGGCTCTGGACGGCATCAGCGGGTTCAGCCGCTGCCGGTTCTTCGCCGCCGCGGACACCAAAGACGGCAACGAAAGCACATTCCTCGAACAGCTTATGCGCTACGGAAGCCGTATGCAAAGCGAGAAAAACAACTCGCAGCAAAGCCTGTTCGGCGGCAGCGACACGGCGGTCGAGATACAGAAACCGGCCATCCCGCAGGCCGCGATATGGACAAAACTGGAACTGCTGAACAAAGAGCGCGACGTTATCGGGATGTATCTCTCGTCGCACCCGCTGGACGACTACAAGGTCATTATCAACAACTTCTGCACGATGCAGCTCTCGGCGCTGGAGAACCTCCCGGAGCATAAAAACAAAGACTTCATCGTGGCCGGCATGGTTACTGCGGTGCAGAACCTGACGACCAAGACCGGGAAACCTTTCGGGCGCTTCACGCTCGAAGACTACAACGGCTCGTATCAGTTCGCGCTTTTCGGCAAGGATTACGAGAACTTCCGCAAATATCTCTACCAGGACTACTACCTGCTGATCCGCGGCAAAGTTGCGCCGAAGCCCTATAACGACAAGGAGTTCGAACCTAAGATAAACTCGATCATGCAGTTGGCCGAGGCGCAGGAAACACTCATAAAAGAGATGACCCTGACCCTCCCGCTGAAGGAGATAACGGCAGAAGTGGTACAGGATTTGACTGATATAGTGAAAAACTCGGCGGGGACAGTGCTTTTCCGGGTAAAGGTCACCGACCCCGAGAACGAAATCTCGCTCGGGATGTATTCGCGCTCGTTCAAGATAAACCTCAGCTCGGAACTGATACGGTTCTGCGAGGACGGCGACTACAAATTTTCGCTCATGTAAAAGACAACAAACATTATAAATAATTAAAAATCAAAATCATGGCACAAGCGATCACAAAAGACAACATTCAGGAATTACTCGACTCAGGCAAACCGGTGGTAATCGACTTCTGGGCGGAATGGTGCGGCCCCTGCCGCATGATAGGCCCCTCTATCGAAGAACTCGCAGCAGAATTCGCAGACAAGGCCGTTGTGGGCAAATGCGACATCGAAGAGCAGAACGACCTGGCGGTTAAATACTCTATACGCAACATCCCCACCGTACTTTTCATCAAGAACGGCGAGGTTGTGGACAAACAGATCGGCGCCTGCGCCAAGGACGCCCTCAAGGCGAAACTCGAAAAGATACTGTAAGTAAAATTATATATACTATGGGAAAACAAATAACAGTACAGAAAGGGAGAGATGCTAAAACTGGAGAGTTTGTAACTATTGATTACGCTAAAAAACACCCAGCAACAACTGTAATAGAAACAGTTAAAATTCCTATTCAACAAAAGAAGAAAAAGTAATTATTACTTTTGAATATTTTTTTGTCAAAAATACTCCGCCCGATGGTCAAAAAAACCGCCATACTGCTGCTTCTGCTGTGTCCGGCAGTGTGCCTCCCCGCCAAGCCAAAACCGCTGAAAAGACTGGAGGTAACGGTCGATGCCGCAGGTTACAACCGTGTCGACGCCATCGCTTCGCTCAACCTGAAGCAGTACGAACTGGACGGCATAAAAGTGGAGGTACGCCGGATTACTGGATCGGGCTCGGCCGTGTGTGTCAGCCAGTTGGACCAAACCGGCAACAGCGGGACGCTTTACTGGCGGATAGACGGCGGCGTGGCAGCGGACGACGCGCTTTCGTTCGAAATAACGGCGGTCCCGGAGCATATTGCCGAGGAAACCAAAACTGCAATGCTGGTCAAAAAGGGAGATGACGGTATTATTGTCCTCGGCCGTGAGGAAAAACCCGTGCTTGCCTACAACACGAGGATGTCGCGGCTGCCGCATGGGGTTGACCCAGCCTACAGCCGCAACGGGTATATCCATCCGGCATGGTCGCCGTCGGGGTATGTACTGACCGACGTGTCGCCGTCCGACCACGCGCACCACTACGGGTTCTGGAATCCCTGGACGTCGCTGGATTACGACGGGGAGCATTACGACCTGTGGAACATCGGCGACAAGACAGGCACGGTTCTGCTCGACTCGGTCGTAAGTATCGCCGCCGGCGGACTTTTTGCCGACCTGCTGGTGGCGCACAAGCACATAATCTTCCAAAAACAAGAGAAGCGCACCTACGTAGAAGCGGACGAAATAATCGAAATAACGCCCAAGAAACCAGTCACTATCATCAATGAGTTGCTCGATATCCGGGTGTGGAATGCCGGAGATACGATGTTCGTGTGGGATTTCGTTTCGGACCAGACCCCGGCTACCGGCCTTCCGGTGGTACTTCCGGCCTACCGCTACGGCGGTTTCTGCTGGCGTGCGAATCCGGAATTCGACGAAGGCAACGTGCGCATGCTCTCCTCCGAAGGCAAGACGCGCAAGAATGCCGACGCCACGAACGCCCGCTGGATACTCACGACAGCCGACACAGGGAAGGGCGCCAAGAGCGTACTGATGATGAGTTATCCCGAAAACCTCGCGCACCCGGAACCCCTGCGCATATGGGACAGCGGCAAAGTGATGGTCAATTATGCCCCCTCTAAATTCGCCGACTGGACGCTCGAACCGGGCAAGCATTATCTATTAAAATACCGCATAGTGACTGCCGACCGCGAGATCACGGCCGCCGAAGCCGAACGCCTCTGGACCGAATTCGCCCATCCGGTAAAAGTGACCGTGAGATAGAAGGCAAGACGCAAACGCAAAAAGCCGCCCCACAACCGGGCGGCTTTTATTTTTAGGATTATCTCGTTTCAACTTGTAATCTCTCCGACGAATATAATGTATACACTACAAATACTTTCAGGCGCCCCTGCCCCCCTCGGGGGCGCCTGACGGCCTTCAAAGAAGGCCGAACAAAATTAAATGGGATGATTCAGTTTATTTTTAAGTAGTTTCATTCCTTACATGTTCCTTTTTACCATTAAATTCTTTTCCTCCTTGTCGTTCGGCCTTGAAAACAAGTTTTCAGGCTCTCGCTCCTGCGTCGGTTGCCGTAAAAAGCAACCAAAAGGTCTGGGAAATAAGCCTCACATATAACTCCTCCCTTTTAGCCGGTCGCTACGGCGACCCCGGCAGAGCGTCATACTTATTTCACTTCCCAACGTTCCTGATCTATCGTTGCATCGAAAAGCAGCGCTACATAAATCCCATGCGGCGGCGGGCCCACTGCATGACCATCGCGGGCGGCTGTTGGTTCGACAGACAATCCGACATGAATTTCATGTACGGCTCCACATGGCCGAAAAACAGCTTGTAGCCCCGGCACAGCGCGTTCAGGTTCTTCTCCCCGTTGGCCGCGGTGTCGAACCGGTGCTTCGGACATTCCCCGCGGCACGCGAAATACCATTTGCACCTCAGGCAATCGGCCGGAAGCGAATTGCGCTTGTCGACACCGAACTTGAACTGTTTCTTCGATTTAACCATACCGAGCATATCCTCTTCCATGATATTGCCCAGTTTGTATTCGGGATAGACATAGTGGTCGCACGAGTAGACGTCGCCGTTGTGTTCGACCACGATGGCGTCGCCGCACGTTTCGCCGAACGAGCAAAGCCCCGGAGGAACGCCGTGCCACTGGGCCAGCGCCACATCGAAAAGCTGCACGTAGTACTGCCCCACGTCGCTCAGCACCCACTCGTCGAAGACGTCGCCCATGAAGCGGCCGAACCCTTCGGGCGACACCGACCAGTCGGCCAGCCGCGACCCGGGATGCCCCGGAGGCACGATAGCCGCCCGCCGTCCCGGCACGTCGACCGTATGCTCGACCACAGGAAGGAACTGCATGTAGTGGCTGCCGATAGACTTCATGAAGCGGTAGACCTCCGACCCGCGGCCCTCGCACTTCTTATTTATAGTCGACAGCGTGTTGTACTCCACGCCATAGAGCGACATCATCTCTATGTTCTCGACGATCTTGTCGAAAGTGGGTCTGCCGCCCTTGTCGAGGCGGTAGGCGTCGTGTATATCCTTCGGCCCGTCGATCGAAACGCCGACAAGGAAATTATTCTCGCGGAAAAAATCGCACCACTCACGGTCGAGAAGCGTGCCGTTGGTCTGTATATTGTTCTCTATCTTTTTGTCGCCCCTGTACTTGTTCTGGAATTCGACCGCCTTGCGGTAGTAGTCCAGCCCGGCCAGTAAAGGCTCGCCGCCGTGCCAGCCGAACGTCACCACCGGGATGTCGTTGGCCTCTATGTACTGCCGCACGAATTCCTCCAGCAGTTCGTCGCTCATCCGGGGCTGGCGGTCGCCGTAAAGGTCGGCCTTGTCGAGATAGTAGCAATAGCTGCAGTCGAGGTTGCACAGCGACCCTATGGGCTTTATCATTCCCGAGAAAGCGGTCTTGCGTGCGGATTTTAGGGCGTCGCCGAATGTCAGCGAGCGTTTGCGGTCGATAGCCATAGTTAACCTGATAAGGGTTTAAAATTACGCAAATGCCGCGTATAAAACAAAAAACGTGCTATATTTACAGCTAAATGACAGAATAATGACACTACTCGAAAGGTTCCTCACATACGCCGCCGTCGACACGCAAAGCGACCCCGCGAGCGAAACATACCCCTCGACCGCCAAACAGTTAGTCCTGCTCGGCCGCCTGTTCGAGGAGATGCTGGCGCTCGGGCTGGAAGACGCGGATATCGACCCGAACGGGTATGTCACCGGCTCAATCCCGGCCACTCCTGGCTATGTGGACAAGCCAGTGATAGGTTTCATAGCCCATGTCGACACAAGCCCCGACATGCCTGGAGCGAACGTTAAACCCCGTATAATCGAGAACTACGACGGCGGGGATATCCGGTTGAACGACAGCGTTACCATGAGAATTGCCGATTTTCCGGAACTCACGGGATTGAAGGGACATACGCTCATTACGGCGGACGGGACGACGCTGCTGGGGGCGGACGACAAGGCCGGCGTCGCCGAGATAATGACGGCAGCCGAGTACCTTATGGCGCATCCGGAAATACCGCACGGTAAGATACGAATCGGCTTCACGCCGGACGAGGAGATCGGGCGCGGGGTCGATTTTTTCGACGTGGAACGCTTCGGTGCGCGGTTCGCCTATACGGTAGACGGCGGAGCCGAGGGCGAACTCGAATTTGAGAACTTCCATGCGGCAAGCGTCAAAATAGAGATACAGGGGCGCAACATCCACCCCGGATACGCGAAAGGCAAGATGATAAACGCCCTGATCGTCGCCACCGATATCGAGGCCCAGTTGCCACCCTCCGAGCGGCCGGAGCATACCGAAGGCTACGAAGGTTTCTTCCACCTCACGGCGATAAACGGCACGGTCGAAAAAGCCTCGATGGAGTACATCATCCGCGACCATTCGCACGAAATGTTTGAGATGCGCAAGGAAAAGATGCGCCTTATAATCGAGGAGATCAACGAGGAATACGGCGAGAAAGTGATCGCGTTCGAGATAAAAGACCAGTATTACAATATGCGCGAGATGGTCGAACCCCATCCGGAGGTTATCGCAAAAGCCGAGCGGGCCATGCGCGAGGCAGGCGTCGAACCTGTCATCCGCCCCATAAGGGGAGGCACGGACGGGTCGCGGCTTTCCTATATGGGCCTGCCCTGCCCCAACCTGTTCACCGGAGGCATGAATTTCCACGGCAAGTTCGAATACGCCTCGCTCGACACTATGGAAAAGGCCGTGAAGACCATAGTAAACCTCGCCCGGCTTTGGACCGAATAGCCGTCAGCTGCCTGATTGGGCAACAGCGCCAATTCGTACCGTAACATCAGGGGTTGAAATAATTTCGACGTCATATCCGTATCGCAGAAGCGACCGGCAATTTTTTTCATGCAAGGCGGCGCAATTGCGCCCGGCTTTAACTACATTTGCGAAATTTTATTTCGCACACCCGTATGACCGGAATCTACACAATCGGACTGTTGGTCGTTTCGAACATCTTCATGACCCTCGCATGGTACGGACACCTCAGGATGCAGGCGTTCGGCAAATTCCAGATGCTGCCGCTGGCGACCGTGATCCTCATAAGCTGGGGCATCGCGTTCTTCGAATACTGTTTCCAGGTGCCGGCCAACAGGATCGGGTTCACCGGCAATGGCGGCGTATTTTCGCTTTTCGAACTGAAAATAATGCAGGAAGTCATTTCTTTGACAGTTTTCACCGCCTTCGCCCTACTGGTCTTTAAGTCTGAAACACTGAAAGTTAACCATATTCTTTCCTTTATTTGCATCATTCTGGCGGTATTTTTCGCTTTTCGAAAATAATCTCTGGCACGGGGTTTGATTTTAGAGCATACAGGAACCATAAGGGTCCCGCCGACCGGATCGGCATCACGCTCAAAAACCTTATTCGACATGTCACGTACCAGACCATACACGCAAATACCCCTGGCGCAGGTAGCGAAACCGGCAGGACCCAGCGCACACCTTATATGCGTATGCTGCGGCGAGATAGAGGAAATCCCGCTGTACGGCGAGGTATCGAGAATGATCTCGATCCCGAGAGGCGCAATGCTCGACGACATCCAGATGATGTGCAGTGGGCTTTGCGCGAAGTGCAACGGCGGCAATAAGGTAAACTGACATGGCACGGTTCGAATGCCCGGTATGCGGCTACGAATGCGAGAGCGCTCCCGACCTGTGTCCGGTGTGCGGATGCCCGGGCGAGAACTTCGACGAAGAGGAATAAGTAGCTAAAGAAAATACGACGAGCCCCCTGCCCTAAAAAGCAGGGGGCGTTTATTTAAGGCTTATCCGTGATATTACCCCTGCAGTGCAGTCTGCCGCCGGCGACGGGCGCAAACGAGCCGGCGGTGAAGTGCCTACCGGCACCCGGAGAGGGCAAGAGCGAAAACTCGCATCGGAACGTTGCAGTGTGAAATAACATTAACGCTCTGTCCGTGTCGCGGGAGCGACCAGCCCGCCGCGTGGGGCAGCGGCAGGCTACATGGCTTGCCTGCGACAAGCCACCCAACACACAATCCATGAGGTATATTTCATAAAAATTACAGTCGCCGGCGGCAGACTGCATTATATAGGGATTATTGCGGCAGATTATTATTTTCTCGGGTTTTTTGCCTACTTTTGCACCATGAACATTACCTCGGCGATATTCAAATGCAGCAGCGAGAAACTCTCGCAGGTTCCGGTTGACGGCCTGCCCGAATTCGCGTTCATCGGCCGCAGCAACGTGGGCAAATCGTCGCTCATCAACATGCTAACCGACAAGCCATCGCTCGCGAAAGTATCCGCCACGCCGGGCAAAACACGCTTGATCAATCACTTCCTGATCAACGATGAGTGGTACCTGGTCGACCTGCCAGGGTACGGATACGCCAAAGTGTCGAAAACGGTAAAGGAAAAATTCGCCAAACTCATCACCGACTACGTCCTGCGGAGCGAAAAAATGCACTTCCTTTTCGTTCTCATAGACTCGCGCCTCGAACCCCAGAGGATCGACCTCGAATTCATCGAAATGCTCGGGGAGAACGGCGTCCCGTTCGGGCTTGTGTTCACAAAGACCGACAAACTCTCTGAGAACCAAGCCATATCGAGCATGGCGCGTTACAAGCGCGTGCTTCGCGGATCGTGGGAAGAGTTGCCGATCATGTTCGCCACCTCGTCGGAAAAGAAAAAAGGGCGCGACCAGATCCTCGATTTCATAGGCTCTTACCTCAGCGAAGAAAGCGTCTGAGAGATAAGTTGGCGCATTGTTGAAAAAAAATCGCTCCGATATATGAAAACTTGGGAGCAATCGCTTACTTTTGTGCAACTAAAACAGTACAATATCCCCACAAATGGCTATCCACAAACTTAAGATCTTCGCGTGCCGTGAATCACGCCCGATGGCAGAAAAAATAGCTAAGGCCTACGGATGCGAACTCGGCGACTCGTCGGTACTCGAATTCAGCGACGGCGAATTCCAGCCGGCATACAACGAAAGTATCCGCGGCTGCACCGTGTTCATCGTACAGTCGACGTTCCCGCCGACGGAGAACCTGATGGAACTCCTGCTCATGATCGACGCCGCACGCCGTGCCTCGGCCTACAAAGTCATCGCCGTCATGCCCTACTTCGGATGGGCGCGCCAGGACCGCAAAGACCGTCCGAGGGTATCCATAGGGGCAAAACTGGTCGCCAACCTGCTGTGCGCCGCCGGGGTCGACCGCATCATGACCATGGACCTGCACGCAGACCAGATACAGGGATTCTTCGACGTGCCGGTAGACCACGTCTACGCGAGCGGCATATTCGTACCCTACATCAAAAGCCTGGGCATTGAGGATCTTTCGTTTGCCGCGCCCGACATGGGCGGCGCGAAACGCGTCAACGCATATTCGCAGTACCTCAACGCGCCCATGATCATAAGCCACAAACAGCGCGAAAAAGCCAACGTCATCGGGTCGATGACCGCCATCGGCGACGTCGAAGGCCGCAACATCATCATCCTCGACGACATGATCGACACCGCGGGTACTATCACGAAAGCCGCCGACATGCTCATGGAGCGCGGTGCCAAGAGCGTGCGTGCCGTCGCTACGCACCCGGTTCTTTCCGGCCCGGCCTACGACCGAATCAACGCGAGCGCTCTTTCCGAGGTGATCGTCACGGATACCATTCCGTTGAAAGAGAGCGAAGACATTTCGAAATTCACTGTGCTGAGCGTGGCGGATATCTTCGCGGATATCATGGAGCGTGTCCACAACTACAAGGAGATAAGTTCGCGCTTCATATTTTAAGCCGTAAATCTTCAGGGTGCGTTTGGTAAATCGGGTAAAAAGATTTACATTTGCACCACTGTAATTCGGTTGCCCGGTGAGATGGGTGAGTGGCTGAAACCACCAGTTTGCTAAACTGACGTACGGGTAACTGTACCGGGGGTTCGAATCCCCCTCTCACCGCAGAAGATGAATAGCGCGAAGCGCCGGATAAAGGAAAATAAACCGCTGCAAGTCATTGCAAGCGGTTTTGTTTTTCTTTAGACATATCCCGCAAGGGATTTCATCTTCTGCAAGGGCCCCGCCGG